>JBDGSK010000063.1:6877-7054 GCA_042217575.1 Candidatus Nanohaloarchaea archaeon
GCGTGTCCCCCGCACTTACCCTTTAGTTCATATATTTCTGACAAAAAGTGCGGAGTGGACACAAACGGAACTACCGGAAAACCGGTCACACTTCATTCTAAAACCAGCGGTAAAACAGAAAGGGGTATGTCTAAGACCCTCTATTCTTCAAATCGAGGTGGTTTTCTGTGAGTGATC
>JBDGSK010000064.1:0-3103 GCA_042217575.1 Candidatus Nanohaloarchaea archaeon
CGCTTTACTTCATATACATACTCATAATCTTCCTCAAATTCTTGCAGAATATCTATTCTTACTCCATTGAACCCTTTCTCAGTTTTGACACTTTTGGTGGCTGTCTCAGCCTCAAGTTTGGAGGCCAATTTTTTCTTAATACTCTTTTCCTTCTCATCTTTACCAAAAGGTCTTGGCTGGTATTTTTCTATGTCTTGAAGCTTATCTTTCAATTTCAGCCATAAATCATCGCTTTCGTTTATGTCTACTTTATTATTGACTGTTTCAAATTCATCATCAGCTATAATTAACTCACCGACGAAGTCATTGAATCTATCGTTTCTAGTTACCTCCTCTCCATAAATTTTGTTAATTATGCTTGTGCTCAAAGTTCTTCCTTTGTATACAATATCCACCCCCTGAGTTGTCTGATTCTTCTGGTAATAAATTCTAAATGGTGACTTAGTTTCACTATCGGTTGCTATACTCTCATATCTATCTCTTTCGTATTTTTCACGTGTTGCTTCCCAGTCTACTATTCCTCTTCTAAACTTGACCTCATAGAGCTCTCCGTCGTGTTCTACAGTAATAACGTCTTCTCTATACCAGTCTTCCCCATCTTCGTCTTCTCCATCTTTAAATTCTGGAAAAATGGGAACTACTTCATATTCATCTTTTCTTGACTGCTTTTTATCGTGCCATAAAATCTTTATCTTATTCTTACTAGTATGTTCTAGATACTGGCGATAGATAACTCCAAAATGTTCTCTAAGAGCCCTCATCAGCGATTTAAGGTGCTTATCTCCTATAAGTACTTCTTACTACATCCATGTCAGTTTCAAGGTGTACTCTAGTTCCAGTAGACATATCTGTCAGAGTCCCTGCGCCTTCCTCCCATAGGTCTGAATCCTCAATATATTCTATGGGCATATCTCTTCCTATAGGGCCTTTGACTACTGCGAATTCATCATCTTCATATTCGCTAGTCCTAGAAATAATCTTGAACGGCTCTTCTCCTTCATTTTTAGTCAAAACACTCAGCGAGTTCTTAAGGCCGAACCCATGTTCGTTAAGGATGCCTCCAGCCTGACTTCTATCACCAGACTTCCAAATATGGCTGCTCAAAGTTTCAGGATCTATTCCTTCACCGGAATCAGCAACTATGACCTCAACTGTGTCACCCTCATTTCTTACAATATTTATTTCGATATCAAATGACTCGTCTGGATTTTCCTCCTCAAAATAATCCTCAGAAGATATATTAGCACTTATAGCATTATCTACCAGTTCAGCTAAAGCATCTTGAAAATCCATTTGTTGCTTAGAAAGACCGGTATAATATCCATCGACTTCAATTCCGACATCACAACTTTCAGGCTTTTCCATACTAAATTACTATTCAATTCAAACTTAAAATTCTGATGCAATGATCACTGCTCTCGAAACTTCTCTAAAATTCTTCTTTTCTCATCTTCCTCAGTATCTAAGGAATCCAGGACGGTCTCTACCTCTTCCTCTGTCAAATCATATAGGTCGAAGACGATCGCATCAATCAGCACATCAGTCTCCTGAATCTCCTGCTCTAACTCTTCAGCCTTTTCTTTATTCTCGATGAACTTCCCCAGATCATCCTCAACATCACTCAGCTTAGGCAGCTGGATATCTTCTAAACGATTTATCAGCGATATATTAGAGGTCGCCTTCTTCTTGAAGCCCGCATCACCGTTATCCACAGCAACCGGCACAAACTCCTGGATCAAGGCCTCCATCTTCTCACCGACATCAAACCTCATAGCAGGGAAGAAATCAGTCTCAACATAACCCCACCTATCAAACTCCTCATCATCAAACTCGTCCTCATCCTCAGGCTTATACTTAGCAGAAGCACTCAAAACAAGACCTCCACGATCCTCCTCAATCCGAACACGTTCAACCTTAAGGCCTTCTCTATCATCCTCAGTCTCAGCCAAGATAGTATCAGCTCTACCCTCAGCAGGCATACAAATATCGCCCAAACGCTCACCATCAGAATAATTCCCTAGATAGTCTTTGATATTGGTGTTAATTTTGTTATACGCTCCAGTCTTTCTCATTATCTCGCCAACTAACTCTTTAGTCTCCTGCGTGTTAGACCGCACTATTGGCAAGTCCCTCAATGCTCTCAGCGTAACCTGTCTAAAGTCATCTTTGGATGCAGATAGCTCTTGATTGAAATGCCACCATGATAATAATCTGCTGTTTATTAGGCTCAGAAGATATTTTTCTGAGAGTTCGGATTTGAATATGTAAACATCTTTTTTGAGGATTAATCTCTGCTCAGTATAAGATCCTAGCAATCTATCAGATCGGCTTACTAATCTTCTGATTAAAAGCCTCGGCCCCTTGAAGAATTCCTTAGTTGGTGGTTTCTCCTTCAGTTGTTCATAGCTAACTTTATCAGTGGCTTCTACTGGCTCATACCGTAGGAAGCTATCATTCAATATTTTCTCATCCTTCGGTTCAGAGTTAAGTGCTTCCTCGGTGACTAAGACGCCTCTAGTTGAGTCCGTTATTTCTCCAAATTCCTCTACATCTTTTCGATTTTCAATTCTTTCCTTGACATTAAGCCAGTTCACATCCATCGAAATGAATCCTATTTTCGACCATAGAGATTGGTCTATTTCTGTGAATTTGGGACTATTTATGCATTCTCTTGGATTTTTTCTAGTCCCACTGAAGTCGGAAACATAAGTATTTCCGTGTCCTTCACGCTCCCAAACAAACACGCATGTGTCTACATAAGCATCCTCAAAGACATCATATGGTAAGTTAATTAGAGATCTAAACTGCCCATCTAGGAGTTCTTTTCTAAAGGAATCAAAATTTGGTCCTGTTTCCCAAGAGGTAGGAACTATATAAGACAATTTCCCGTCTTGAGAGATCATTCCCTTACCTAGCTCAACAAAGTAAGGATAGAAATCTGAAGGATAATCAGCATCATAAAGCTCTTCTTCCTTTGATATAGCTTTTCCGTAGGGGGGATTACCTACTACTGCATCAAATCCTGGATTTTGTTTCTGTTTGCCTGTATCTATGTCGAAGAATACTTCTGGGAATTCGAGTTTCCAGTGGAAGAATTGTTTCC
>JBDGSK010000065.1:0-1654 GCA_042217575.1 Candidatus Nanohaloarchaea archaeon
TAGCGGGTGAATTTGTGCTTTCAAGATTCTCGTCAAAAGAGTTACAACTCAGGAAATCTCCCGGATCAATCTCATCGATTCTGGAGATGCCTCTATCAGTTAGAACCTGAGTCTCTCCGGAGACACATTTGCCGAGACCGGTCGGTGCGTGGGCGACCAGGCTCTTGGCCTCCTCTATAGCGTTCTCTGCGGCCTCCATCAGCTCGTCCTGCTTATCCCTGACATCGGAGAACGGGAAAAGTTCCATCTATGTGCTGGGCATCGCCGCGAACTCATAAAACTTGCCGGGAGCGTTCCGGTAATTAATTAAGGATACGTTGGAGTAAAGTTCTCCATGGGCTGGTACGCCACCGAGGAGCTCGATAAAGCCTGGCAGGAGGCAAGGGGGATACTGCTGCCGTTCGATGCGGGAACCTGGGCGAGACTGATTCTCATAGTTGTACTGACCGGGAACGGCTTCAGCATGCCTAACATGCCCTCCTCTCTTTCCTCGGGCTCGAACGGGGGCTCCAGCCAGTTCGAAACTACCTACGGCGCGGACAGCACCTTCAGCGGTGTCTCCGGGATTCCGGAGCTCTCGATGACGGGTATGGCGACCTCCGCGGCCCCAGGGGGCGCGGCTATCGGAGTGATAGTACTGGTCGCGCTAGGCCTGGTGCTGGGATTCTTCTACCTCAGCAGCGTGTTCGAGTTCATCTTCTACCAGTCGCTGCTTGACAAGGAGGTCTCCATCAGAGACAATTTCCGGAAGTTCACCGGCAGGGGCGCACGCTACTTCGGCTTCCGGCTCGCGGTGATAGCTATAATGATACTTGCTATCGTCGGAACAGTCGCCGGCTTCGTGGCGAATCCTCTCGCGGGCGGACTGCTGATGTTCGCGATAATCCTGGCTCTGATACCGGTCATGGTTTTCATGGGCATAACCCAGAACTTCGTGCTTCTCGGCATGATGGAGAACAACACCGGTTTGATCCAGGCATGGAAGGAGTTCTATCCTACGCTGCGGGAGCAATGGAAGGAGGTCGCCGTATACCTGCTCGTCCGGTTCGCCATCAACATAGGGATAGGCGTCGCGGCCCTGATCTGGGCGATAGTATCGCTTATCGTGCTGCTGATACCGTTCGGCATCCTGACCGCGCTGTTCTACATGGTCTCACCGGTGCTCGCCGCCATCCCTGTGATACTCGGAGTCATAGCCTGGCTCATCGCCCTGGTAGGGCTCCAGGTCGTCTTCCAGACCTACCTGTACTACTACGCCATCTTGGTCTACCACGACCTGACCGCGTGATAATATGGAGATAAGGTTCGAGGAAGAGCTAGTAGACTTGATACTGGATGGCGAAAAGGACACTACCTGGCGTCTCTGGGAGGAACGAGACGTTTCACCCGGGCAGAAAGTCTCTCTGACCGACACTAGCGGAGAACGATTCGCCGAAGCGGAGATACTCTGGGTAAAGGACACGACTTTCTCGGATCTCACGGAAGAAGATATTGAGGGACACGAGTCCTACGAATCGAAGGAAGAGATGTACAGGACCTACGAAGGCTATTACGACCGGGAAGTGGACGGGGATACTGAGGTCAAGGTCATCAAGTTCGAACTCCTCCGGTGAAGAGAAAAAGGAAAAAGGAAATGAGGGGAGGGGGGAAGATG
>JBDGSK010000065.1:1664-4221 GCA_042217575.1 Candidatus Nanohaloarchaea archaeon
CAGAAAACCCGCGGTTTTCGAGTGAGTGAGGTGAGTGTGATTATAGTTCGTAGTCGTCGTACTGCAGCAGTAGCAGGCGCACGGCCTCGTGGAACGCATCAGTCTTGTCCTTGAACAGGCCCTCTTCCACCATCCGGTCGAGTTCCTCGTTCAGTGCGTCCGATAGTCTTACAGAAACCGTCGCCATCTATTTTCTGTACTACATTTCCCCTTGACCTTTAAAAAAGAACCGGTTATTGTATTATCGAATCCGGGATAATCCAGATATGTAATGCATTTGTATTATTCCTTCCACTCGAAGACCGATATCTTCTGCCAGGAAGGACTTGAAATTCAGTCCTTCCACTCGCCGGTCCGGTAGTACTGCTTGAGGTAGTCGGTCCACTTCTTCAGCTCACGCGCTATCTCCTCGTCGCTCAAGTCCTTGCCCGACGCCAGTTTTCCAGAAACGATGCGGGAGGCATCGTGTCCTGCGGACTGCCGGGTTATGCTCCTGTCTCTCCCGGAAGTTCGCTCTATCTCTTCCTCTACAGGCTCCGCGTCCACGCGCTCTTCAAAGCCGTGGAAGTTGATGAATCCCTCGTCGGTCATCGACCACTTGATACGCCAGGTCGAGCCGATGTAGTCGTCGCGGTCGCGCGGCACCTCGTGAACCAGATCGTCCCGCAACGTGGTGTACTGGTTGCCCGCGGAGTCTTCAACTATCAAAACCTCATGGCCGCTGCGCTCCTCTACTTCTATACTTACCGGTTTGATTACTCGAGACCTTTCTTTAGAACTGTTGCTCAATATCCTCCCCCGTTACCGGTTTGGGAAGAAAGTCTTATGTCTTTACCGCTGAAAGTCGGAGAGACTCGACTGGCGGCCAGATATCAGCTTGCTCTTACGCCTTATGCGATCGTACAGGAACCGGAACTCCTGAGATATCCTCCACTGCACCTCTTTGAAGTTCTCGAGCTCTTCTCCCGAGTCGAACGCGTTCCTTACGGTTTCACGGATTATCCACACACCGAGCGGCGCCCAGTACTCCGGCGTTACCTCACGGACAACAAGCGCCTTGGCCTGGCGCTTCCTGGAGTTGAGGTGTTCGAGAACCCCGAGCCTCGAGGCGTAGTACGCACCCGCGGTCTCCTCCGCGTAGCTGGTCCTTCCCGCGTATGGCTCATGGTTCGCGGCGATGTAAGTGTTCTCGGCGGCGTTCCAGGTCGAGCCCGGTCTTTTGAGCTCTATCAGCTCGTGCTCCCAGCGGCCCGGCACCAGGAATACATGGAAGTGGTTGCCGAGGTAGCTGTTCCTGTAGTACTCTATCCTGCCGAGCTCCTGGTACTGCTTTACCTGCTCCCGGAGCTTCTGTGATATCATGTCGTCGCTGGCGGTTATACTCCAGCGGGTGGGAACGAGCTTACGGTTCTCGACCTCTCCGAGCATGCCCGCAGATAGTGCCTGCTGGAGCTTGTAGTTATCGATTCCCTTCGAGTAAAGCTTTCTTATCGCGTTCTGCGCCTTCCAGTCCGTGTCGTAGAACGCGTCCTCCAGCTTGCGTTCGACCGACGGGTTCTCGCCGAGCATAAACTTTTCGATGTTTCCCGACGCGGAGACCGGCTTAACGCGGCCTCCCGACACCGAGCTCCCGGGACGTTTCTCGAGCGATACCTCGATGTCGACCGGTTTCTTGGCCATCGCGATCTCCCTCGTGTTGTCGAGGAAGTTCCCGGTTTCCTGGACCTTCAGCTTCTGCTTCGAGTTGACGAGAGAGGTCCTCATCTGCGCGATCTTCTCTATGCTGTAGTCCTCTCGGTACCATTCGTCGGGCGAATCCAGGAGCTCCGTGCTTCCCGGGTGCTGCGGTGAGAGTACGCCGGTGTTGACCTTGGGATAGTTCGAGGAGCCGATGAAAACTGAAGGCGGGGAAGCCCCCTGGAAGTCCTTGCTCCTTCTCTGCGCGGGCATCACCTCTTCCAGCTTCCTCTTCGCCTCCGCTGCAGACATGCCCTTCGCGAGTTTGCCGTAGCTCATAACGCGGCTATACCAGCCAAGAGATTTGTAGGTACGGGATACGTTGATAGAACTGTGATTGCTCCGGAAACATACAGAGATGGATAAAGAGACTGTTCTGGACCTGTACAGGTATACGAGAACTATCTTCGACTACGGGGAGAACGGCGACTACTTCAGCAAGAACCCTGCGCTTATGAGAAAATCTGTGCTGCGAGATGACTTTATCGAGTTCCATGGATGACCTGTCGGACTACGTTTCAGAGCCAGAGGGCGCTCGTATCAGCCCAGCTTCCAGTGAGGGTCTTTCGAGTCCTTGATGTCGACTATCTCCTGTAAAACGTTCTTCTCTCCCTGGCCGAGCAGGTCTTCAAGCTGCTGCAAGCGCTGGTAGTCGTCGCTGTTGAGGTCGGTATACATGGTCTCTCCTTCCTCGAAGTCTCGGCCCACCGTTGCGTTCGCCACTGAGACCGCTACCTCGTCACCCTTGACAGCCTTCTGGACGCTCTCGTTCTCTTCCTGTACGCTCTTGATGCGGCCTATCTTGTCGCCGTCGGTGTTT
>JBDGSK010000066.1:0-16004 GCA_042217575.1 Candidatus Nanohaloarchaea archaeon
ATTGAACAGGGGAGAAAAACTTGGGGGGTACAAGATTAAACTGTAGACTGGCTCGTGTTCTAAAACCCGCTACTCTCTCGTTTACAGGTGGTTTCTCTGGCTGACCTTGCCGTTGAAAGAGCCGGCGGGATGACGGAGAGGCAGGTTATCGACACACTTGACTCCGACGAGTCGATGACTCAACAGGAGATCGAGTCCGAACTGGGGCGGGAGGATCTCTCCCGCGAGATCCAGAACGTGCGGGAGTCGCCGTACCCTGTCGTTACCAGGGTCAAGGGCGAGAACGTCAGCTACCCGAGTGTAGAGATCGATACCGGCAACGGCGAGATGAAGTTCTTCGATATAGAGAAGTCGGATAACACTGCTGAACTTCTGCAGGAGATCCGTGAGATCCGTGAACAGTACGAGACCGAGTACTCGATGGCCTTCGACATGAGCTACCTGGAGAAGCCGGAGCTTTCAACCACCCAGGACCAGATAAACTATCTTACAGCAGAAGTACTCGGCGTCCACGACGAACTAAGGAACGCGGAGCTTGAGGAAAAGGAGTCGCTAAGGATACTTGGAATCGGGGAGCCTGCGCTTGGAACCAAGCTTTACAGCAGTGAGGCCTGGACAGGACTTGCCTACAAACTGGAGGAACTGCGCGAGGAACACGGTGAGGACTACTTCTCGGACGACAACTTCCGTGCCGTCACGACAGGTAGCGTGATCCCTCGGCTTCCGACGTTCTACTCGATAACCAATAACGAAGACTTCAAGATGCTGAAAAAGCTGTCTTCGAAAGGAGACGGAGACGAATTCGAGCGAGAGGTAAACGACGTTGTCGATATGATAGAGGATGAGGAAACGATCGAGGCGGTCCTGGAGGAACGTTTCGCCGAGGTGAACGGAGGAAAGGAATCCCACGTTAAGGAGCTTAAGCAGGCGCTCAGCGAAGAAATGGATGTTGAAGAAGTCGCACAGAAGATCGTCTCGTATGAAGAAGCGATTGAGTCAGTGGAGCAAGAGTTCGGCAAGATATCCGAAGCTATAGGCCGGGATGTCCCGCTTATGATCGCAGATGGCGAGGAGGGACGTAAGAACAGGAAGGATCTGAAGGAGATCAAGATACAGAACTACTCGGAAGAGGTCAAGGAGACAGCTGAAAAGCTCGGAGAAGACCTTGAACAGATGTATGACAAACTGAACACGCTGCGTGACGCCCTCCAGCAGGTGCACGATGAAGTCGACGATGAAGATTATTCCGGCACGATCGAGCAACTCGAGGAGATGGAGGTGCAGGATCTTCTCAGCCAGAGTTTCAGCGACATGGACATCGATGAAAATCTGGAGACATATCAGGACATACAGCAGCTGGAGGAGGAGATCAACAGCGGCATACAGAGGCTGGAAACCAGCATCAGCTCGAAGAAAATGGATCTCGGCGCGGAGCTCGCGGAGGAGTCAGTCAAGAACGCGCTCGGCCCTTCGGGAGCGAAAATCCTTAACAGGACTAACATCGAGGCTGACGCCAATGAGATCCTGGAAAAAATGACGGAGAAGGAGTACGAGAAGCTGCACGAGAATATCGACAACATTGACCTGAAGGCGCGTGTCAACGATAAAGGACTTCTCTCGTTCGAACTGAACGGCTGGACGGTCGAGGCCGCGCACAACCTGAACTCGCGCTCCGATACCACGCTCAAGAGCGGGCAGGAAGAGATGATACGGGAAAGACAGTTGGTCAGCGATGAAGAACCGGACCTCTATCTGAGCGGCCACCACGGCCCGACGATGGTACAGAACTACAAAGAGGATCGCGGCCCCCTCACAGATTTTGTTACCGCCCTGCAGCTTTCGACCTTCCAGGACAGGGAGAAGGTTAGAGACGCAAAGAAAGACGGTATAAGGAACAACTGGCACGTCAAGCGACTTGACAAAGGACTCTTCGACTCCTCGGTCGTACTCGCTGAACTGGAGGTAAAGGAAGGGCCGGAAGGCAACCTGCACAAGGTTCCAAGCTTCAAGGTCTGGGACGGCGAATACCTTGAGAACATCGGCAAACAGATCAAGGTCGAGAACTTCGTCGAAAAACATGAGGAGGAAAAAATCGAGGCTTTCGCCCGGGAACTACGGCCGGAAACACCGCCGGAGAAAGCTGTAGAAAAGTTCAGGGAGAGATTCTCTGAGGAGAGAGATGAGGAGTTCATCGAGGCTTTCAGAGACGTCTACGTGGAAGGCAACGACTACAAACAACAGAACACCATGGAGATGGAGGTTCGCGGCGACGACCAGATCGGTGCACCTCACAACATGCGGTTCGGACATCAGACGCCCGCGGAAGAGATGATACCCTTCCAGTTCGCATGGCAGGAGAAACACGCCTCTCCTGACAGGAAGATCATAGATGTCGGGGACTCCATCCAGGGAACTGATATCTACTACCACCAGGAATCCGAGTCAAGCGCCGCCAAAGGATTTGAACAGGATGAACTTGTGGAAGGGGTCGAGGAAAATATGAGAGAATACATCGGTAAAAAGCTCGTGGAGGCGGGGGAGGATGACTCGCCGCTCGACTCCGTGGTTCCCAACAGGGTTGTCGAGGCAGTAAAGTACGCATCAAAGAGGAACACACTGCAGGAACCGGAAATGGATCTCAGCAAGCAGTTCAGGAAGATGTGGAAACTGCTTGACCAGCCATACAGCGAGCTTGTCGAGGACGGCGCTGAACTCTACCTTGTCTCAGGCAACCACGTCAACGACAATATGAAAGGCAAGAACATGGACGAGTCGATAATGCGCGAGACCAACTTCCCGGGAAAGACTGGAGAAGATGTTCACATAGTCAGAGGTGCCTCAAGTACAGGAAGAGCCATCAAACAGATAGGCAACAACGATGCGTTGCTGACCCATAAGAACACAGGAACAGGCAAATCGAAGCCGCAGAAAATCCTGAAAGATCCGCTCGCCGGAGAAGTAGATCTTATGTTCACAGGCCACAGCCATCAGGCCACTTTTGTCAAGAAAAACGGTTTCCGGGGCTTCGCTCCAGCGACGCAACAGCCAAGCAACGACCTCGTGGATCAGGTGATCTCCGGAGACCCTGTAAGAGGCATCCTGAGCACGGTCAGGGTCGACGAAGACCCCGAGATAGGCGAAACAGAGGTCGAGTTCCTCCTTGAGTGAGGACATTCCTGAACCGAACCCGAAAGAATGCGTCGGCAAAGGCTCCGAGACTGACAGAATGTGGCGCAGGATAGACCCGGTCATGCAGAAAAAGAAGGAGGAAGCAGAATCCTAACCCTGGACGACTCTTCCTGTCGCCATAAAACCGTGGTTCTTTGCGCTGTCCTCAGTTCCCTGATCCTTCAATTTCTGGCCGGGAAGCATCTCTGCCAGCGATCCAAGGGCTTCCGAGTAGCTGCTTCTTAAATCAGCCACAGCAGTGCTGTTAAGACTTTCAGCTTTCTTGATTGAACTCCTGTACATCTCCAGGGCCGTTTCAGCTCTACCGGTCGCGTTCCTTGAGGCAAGCTTTCTGGCCTCCGCGAGTCTTTCCCCCGCGAATCTTGCTCTCAGGACAGCTTCGCGATCCTCGTCAAAAGTGAGGAGAAGCCCGATTGACTCATGCAACCTGTCCAGCCCGTACATCATCGAACCGGGTGTAGAACCTGCGGCCGGCAGACCACCGCTGTAAGCCGCTGACATGCCTATGACCGCCATCATTCCAAAAACCGCCGCAGACTTCCTCATACCACAGGAATAGTGTTTTTCTCTTAAAAAGATAGCTCAGAAATTGGGTCTGTGAAACAGGAAGTAGACCTTGGAGACCGCAGGGTTACCATCATCGGAACCGCTCACGTCTCCGAGGAAAGCGTTGAAACAGTATCGGAGACCATCTCCGAGACGCGCCCGGATCTAGTGGCTGTCGAACTTGACGATGCCCGGCTTGAATCTCTGACGGACAGGTCGGGCTGGCGGGACATGGATATTTCGCAGGCGATAAGGGAGGGCAAGGGAGCGACCCTGTTCCTCAATCTTATGCTGTCGATATACCAGCGCCGGATCGGGATGGAGCAGGGCGTGGAACCGGGAAAAGAGATGCTGGCCGCTGTAGAAGAGGCTGAGAGCCAGGGCGTGGCGACTGCGCTGATAGACAGAGACATGGGAGAGACTCTTTCAAGGCTGCGCAGCGAGCTTTCACTCTGGCAGAAGTATCGGCTGGCCGCCGGACTCCTGGTCGAATCTGAGAATGTCGACGTTGAAGAGGTGAAAGAGGGCCAGACCCTCCAGCATATAGTACAGGAGATGGGAGAGAGTTTTCCCGGTCTGAAAAAAGTACTTCTTGACGAGCGCAACCGGTATATGGCCGAACAGATCAGGCAGAGAGATTTTGACCACGCGGTTGTCGTTGTCGGGGCAGCTCACGTAGAAGGATTGAAGCAGGAGCTTGAAACGCCTACAGAGCAGGAGAAAACCTCTCAGGGAGGATGGCCGGTTCTGAAAGCAGTGAAGTACGGTTTCCCTCTTGTCGCGCTCGCCACTCTGGGCCTGACTTTCTTCTTCAACCAGTGCAAGTTCCAGCAGGTTGCCGCTATATGGGTGGGCGTCAACGCAGTTCTCGCAGGGTTAGGAGCTGTGATAGGGCGTTCGCACAGTCTCACCGTCCTTGCGTCTTTCATCGCCGCACCATTCACATCGCTCGACCCGGCTATAGGCGCCGGCTACGTCGCTGCGTACGTGGAAGCGAACTACTATCCACCGACAGTTGAGGAGCTTGAACAGCTTCCCTACCTGACAGAGTACCGGGAACTCTGGCAAAACCAGGCTGGAAGGATACTCCTGGCGTTCGTCTTCGTAACCGTAGGCAGCGCTCTCGCAACTTTCATAGGAACTTTCGCAGGCATCTCAGCCGCTACAGGAGCCTGCTGAAATTTAAAGCTGGAAGCCGTGGGAGAACACATGTCCGAACAGGTAGGCAAACACAAGGGCGCAGTCGAAACTCTTCTCCACGAAAAGAAAGAGCTTTCACGGCTCCTCCAGATAGTCAACTCACAGCTCGAAAGACACCTGCAACAGCTTGAAGATGCAGGAGTAGACACCGACGCCTTCATAGACTCGCTGCTGGATGAAGAACGGGGACAGAGAGAACAGAAGCAACGCTCTGGAGACCGCGATAAAAGACAGGGGGCTGGAAACAGCTCAAGTCGAAGCTCAGAAACCGGTTCAGGCAGAAACCCCGGAACCTCTCCGGACAGCTCCGGCAACTCAAGAGGTTCAAGAGACTTCAGCCCTGACCGCTAATCGCTGGCGTGTGTGAAAGATTATTTTCAGGGTCGGAGGTCACATCATCCACTCCTCCTCCCATTTCCTTATCCTCTCCCTCCAGTCCTCCCTGTCCCCTCCGCTTTCCAGGTAAGGCCTCTCACGCAGCCCGTAACCCATAAGACTTCCTGCGACAAGCCCGAGAAGGTGTGCCTCGTAGGCGACGCTGGTATTCGCAGAGATTCCGAGTATGTTTATCAATACGTAAACGATGAGAACTGCCCACATCGGGAGAGGAACGCCAAGCGCCAGCCCGATCTTGTTCGGCCGGTAGACCGCGAGCGCTGCCAGGATGCCCATCCCGCCGCCTGAAGCACCGATCAGGTAACTGCCCTGAAAAAAGAAGAAGGCGGAGAGATTCGCGAACAGCGCCGATACCAGGAAAACCTCCAGTAGCTTCCTGCGAGATGTCAATAACTCGAAGACACTGCCGAAAAGACCGATAAAGAAAACGTTGTTGAACAGATGCTCAACATCGCTGTGACCGAAGATGGAGGTGAAGAACTTCCACCACGGCGACACCTGTGTGTTGAAACCCGGGTTAAAACCCGTGAACACCTGGTAGGCATAGACGCCTATGAAGACGAGGCAGAGGGATACTGCAGTGAACTTGAAGCTGTTTTCGTCTTTCACAAGAAGGCCTTAACAGCTCGAACTATTTCAAGCCAGTCCTGCTTCACTCGACCTGCCGCAGAATTCTCGCCGTCTCTTCCTGGCCGAGCGACATGAAAAGCCGTGAAAGCCGCGGCCCATGGTCACGCGAGAGCATCACCCGGTACGCTGCATCGAAGAACTCGCCTGTATCGAGCGCGGTCTGCTTCTGAACCTCGAATATCTCTCCATCAAGCTCGTCCACAGTTTCAAACTCCCTCGACTCAAGCAGCTCCGCGAGCTTCAGCATAGCCTCCTGTTCGTCTTCACTCAGCTGCTCGACCTCTTCCGCTGGAACTCTGCGATTTATACTGTAGCGGTACTCCTCCGGTGCGTAGTTCCGCGCCCAGTTCTTCGCCTTTTCCAATCGCTCGACCACCTGTTCAACGCCTTTCTCGCCTACATCTCCAGGTACGTGTCCAGTTCTCTGAAGCGACTTCACTGCCTTCTCCGCCCATTCCTCTTCGGGAACGGTCTGAGCAATGAACGCGGCATGCTGGAACGGGAACCGCACCGGCTGCTCGTCCGGGATCTCCACCATCGCCAGCTCGTAGACCCGCTTCCAGTGCTTTCTTTTCCTGTCGTTTTCAACTTCTTCCGGGTTGAAGTAAGCGCTCTCGATAGTATCGAACTTGTCGTACCGCTGGAAAACGTCCTCATCGAACGGGATTGCGAACTCCTTGTTCGGCTTGGTCTCCGAGAACAGGAACCGGATCATCTCCGGCGTATACACCTCTTTCAGGTCGGAAAGTGTCAGCGCATTCTCGCCTGAGCTGCTGGAAATCTTCTTGTCGCCACCCTTCGGCTTGATGAAGTCGTACATCTGGTAGACCGGAGCTTCGTGGTCGAAGACCTCCTCGACTATGTCTTTGCCGGTGTCGCGCGAGCTTCCAGCCGCGGAGTGATCCTTTCCGCCTGGCTCGAACGCAACGTTCTCGTACTTCCACCTCATCGGCCAGTCTACACGCCACGGCGGCTTCACGCTGTCTTCTTCCGAAAAGTCGACTTCGAACTCTTCGCCGCATTCCTTGCAGAAGTACTCGACAGTATAATCGCCGTCGTAGCCCTGGATTTCCGTGAAGTCTTTGCCGCATTCCCTGCAGTAGACCCGCAGCGGCCACCAGTCGTCTTCAAGCGGCTCCGTGCGGTACTCGTCAAGTATATCTTTTATCTCTTCCCGCGAGTTCATCGCCTGCTTCATCAGCTCGGCGTACTCGCAGCTCCGGAACATCTCCGACTGCCGGATAAACTCGATGTCCATGTGCATATCCTCAAGCTCTTCTTCCAGCATCGCCTCGAAATGCTCTGCGTAGCTCTCATGGCATTCTTCCGGGTCTGGAACCTCGCTCAGCGGGAGGCCGATGTACTGCTCCCACTCGTCCGGCACGTTCTCCGGCACCTTCCGGAACCGGTCGTAGTCATCCCAGGAGTAGATGAAACGCGTGTCTTCATCATAGTACTGCAGCGACTTCACCACGAAGTCTGTAGTTATTATCTCGCGGAAGTTGCCGGCGTGCACAAGTCCTGAAGGCGAGATCCCGGAAGCACATACGTACGTGTCGCGGTCAGGAAACTTTCTCGTGACGCCGAACGCCAGTTGATCTGACCAGAAAAGCGGTTTTTCGTTTTTCTCTGCCATATTTCTACAGGTTCTGCGGAGATTTAAGAGGGCTTCCCTCAGTAGTTGTACGATGTAGGTACACGCTTCCGCGGAGTATCTTCTTCATCCTCTCCTACTATCATGGGAAGAACAGAGGCCCTGAATCTTTTAAGCTGTCAAGCCACCGCCCGGTTTTTAAGCCTCCGCTGCACTCACGAAAATATGCAGATAACTCCGCGCCTGATCTTTCTGATAGCTTTTGTAACCGGCCTTGCGGCGTTCCTCTACTGGGACAGGGAAAAGGTCACGAGACATTACATAATCTTCTACAGGAGGACTGAACGCGGCCTCGACTTCATTGACAGGGTGGCGAAAAAGATGCCACGGTTCTGGAAGCACTACGGTACAGCTGCAGCGATTTCAGGGATTGCAAGCGTCGTAGTCTCTGCAGTGCTTATAGGAGGAGTGATCAAAAAAATGATTGTGACACGTTCCGTGGAGAACGGTCCTTCACTGCTTCTGCCGGGGCTGGTCTCCCAGAACCAGTTCCAGGCCGGAGTCTCTTTCATCCCGGTAGAGTACTGGGTCATAGGCGTCGGCGTTCTGATGTTTGTCCACGAGATGAGCCACGGCATCGTCGCCCGTGCAGAGGACTTCGAACTCAACGCGGTCGGCTGGGTAGTAATGGGCATCCTTCCCGGAGCTTTTGTCGAGCCTAAGGGTGAGAACATGCTTCCCGGGGATGACGCTGATGCCTCCTCGGGCGGTATGTGGGATCAGGGCAGCTGGAAGTCCAGGCTCAAAGTGCTCGGTGCCGGAAGCTTTGCAAACTACCTCACAGCCGCTCTTTTCCTCCTTTCAGGGGTCGCGGTCTCAGGCGCGGTCACCCAGTCCGGCGGAACACAACTGGTTTACAGTGCCCAGCCGGGCTTCCCTGCTTACGAACAGGGGATGAGGCAGGGCATACTTCAACAGGTTAACGGTGTCAACGTTTCGACTATAGCACAGTTCCGGGACGCGGCCGGAAACATATCCGTGGGCGAAAACGTAAGCTTCACCACATCGGAAGGGGAATTCACTGTGACAGCGATTGATAAGAAGGATGAGGCTGGCGGCTATATCGGTATACGCTACGGCGAGGTACAGAACACGGTCGTGAAGCCGGAGTTCGAACGTTTCCAGGGAGGACTCCAGTGGTTTGTGTCGCTGCTCTGGACTGTCGGACTCCTCAACCTGATGATCGGCCTCTTCAACATGCTGCCCATCAAGCCGCTCGACGGCGGTCTGATGGCGGAGACTCTGATCGAACGCTATCTTGGAGAGGAAAAAATCGGTTATCTTGACAGCTTCTCCGGCTTCGGATGGCTTGTGATACTCGGTTCGGTAATCGCGGCAGTGATCGGCTTCTGACCCGAAACCTATTTTACCGTTCACACTGACACCGTCAACATGACTCACACAATCGAAATCGTCGACCGGGACGAAGAAGTAGAGGCCGAGGAAGGTCAGACCGTCCTGAACGCGCTGCTGGAAGGAGGCATCGAATGGATGCATGCCTGCGGAGGCTTCTGCAACTGTACCACATGTCGTGTCAAGATAGAGGAAGGCCAGGAAAATGTCTCCGAGATGAAGGAAGACGAGAAGAATACGCTGCGAAGATTCCAGGGAGGGGAAGTCCTGGAAGGGCCTTTCAGACTCTCCTGCCAGGTAACTGTTCACGGCGACATCAAAATATCAGAGCCGGAGTGGTACTGATGTACGACCTGATTATCGTCGGCGCCGGCCCTGTAGGTTCACACCTTGCAAAGGAGAAAGCCGGGGAGGACTGGGAAGTCCTGGTGATTGAGCGCTCCGACGAGATCGGAAGGCCGCTCGCCTGCTCCGGGCACGTATCCCCTGATATCTGGAACTTCGTGCCTGAAGACGCCGAACAGGGACTTCTCCAGAACAGGATCAAGGGGGCACGTTTTCATACCGGGAAGAACTTCACAGAAGAATTCTACTCGCAGGAAACTGTTTCCTATGTCATCGACCGCGTGGAGCTTGACATGTTGAAGGCGGAGGAAGCTGAAAAGGCTGGTGCCGAAATCCACACAGGCGAAACAGTCGAAGAGGTAGAGGAGGAGAACGGACGTGTCAAAGTGGTCACGGACAGAGAAAATTACGAGTCAAGATACGTCGCAGGCTGCGACGGCGCCTCTTCAACGGTCAGGGAGGAGGTCGGCCTCCCAGAACCGGACATGTTCCTCCAGGGCATACTCTGCTTCACCGATGAAAAAGACGCCTCAGACCGCGTCGACGTCTTCCTTGAAGTCCCGGAGTTCTTCGGCTGGAGGATTCCACGCAGCGACTCGGTCGAGTACGGTGCCGCAGTACCGCGTGGGGAAGAACCTCTGAAGTGGTTGAACCGGATAACAGAAGGCTATGTCGAGGACGAACGGAGAGAGAACTTCTGTGCCGGCGCTATACCGGTCGGCGCCCCGGATGAAGTCGCTACTGACAGAGTATTCCTCGTCGGAGACGCAGCAGCCCAGACCAAACCGTTCACCGGTGGAGGCATCCTCTACGGTATGCGCTGCGCTGAAATAGCTGCGGAAGCGCTCTCTCTGGAAGATTCTGGCCTGGAAGAGTACGAGCAGGGGTGGCGAAGCGAACTCGGGAGAGAGATGAGGATAGGAGAGCTGATCAGAAGGAGCTACTCCTGGCCAGAGCTGATCCAGCGCGCAGGGATGAACTTTTTCAGCGGCGAAATCGGAGTCCACATGGACAGGCCAACTACTCTCTTCTCGTTCAAACAGCTGAAGTCTCTCCTCCGAGACTGAGACAATTAAAAGGCTTTATCCCTATTACAGGCTTAGACGCTTCATGCACCTTGGAATCATCCCGGACGGAAACAGGAGATACGCCCGGAACCACAGGATGAGAAAGAAAAAAGCATACAGAAAGGCTACAGAGGTTATCGCCGACCTGGGGAAAAAGTTCAGGGACAGCGAAATCGAGGAGGTCACTTTCTACCTGCTTTCAGAGGAAAACCTGGAGAGAGACGAGGAAGAACTGGAAACACTTTTCGAGCTTTTCAGGGAGTCCATCGACGAACTGGTAGAAGAATTCGCTGACAACGGATTTTCCGTCAACTGGGCCACAACCCGGCCCGGAGCGATACCCGAGGAACTGGCATCGAAACTGCGGGAGCTTGAGGAAAAGTTTGACGAAGGCGAGAAAAAGGTTAACCTGCTGATCTCTTACTCCGGCAAAAAGGACATCCTTGAAGCCGCAGAGGAACTGAAGCGGCGCGGCGAAGACTTCACTGAGGAAAACCTTGGAAAAGCACTTGAGATCACCGGCAGCATCGACTACGTCATACGCACAGGCGACAACCCTGACAGGGAATGCCTCTCCGGATTCCCTATATGGAACGCCAGCTACGCCGAATACTACCACATCAAAAAGAACTTTCCAGGGGTCACGGCAGAAGACGTCGATGACGCACTGGAGCATTTCGAACACCTGCGGCGCAACAAGGGAGAATGAACCGGGACTGCTGGAACTGCGGCGGCAAGATGCAGGAACATGTAGCCTGCGAAATCATCTGCACCAACTGCGGTTTCATAAGAGACTGCAGCGATCCATAGAGAGGGAAAAATGTTCACAGGCATAGTCGAGGACACTGCTGAAGTGGAGGATATCAGCGAAGCAGGCGAAGGAAAACGCATAGAACTTGTCTCATCTCTCCTAGAACAGGTGTCCCAGGGAGACAGCGTATCCGTAAGCGGAGCCTGCCTGACTGTTGAGGAGACCCGGAAGGAAACAGCAGAATTCTTCCTGGCAAAGGAAACGCTCGAAAGAACGTGGTTTGATCGCCTCGAAAAAGGAGATGAACTCAACGTGGAGACCTCGCTTTCCCTGAACGATACTCTTGACGGACACATAGTCCAGGGCCATGTAGACGCCTCCGCGGAAATACTTGAAATCGAGGAACTGGAAGAGGGCTGGAACTTCACTCTCTCCAAGCCCGACGCCCTCAAAAACTACGTGGTTGAGAAAGGATTTATCGCGGTCGAAGGCGTCAGCCTGACAGTGACCTCTGAAAACCCTGGAGAGTTCACGGCCACGATCATACCGGAGACCTGGAAACGCACAAGCCTCTCCACGAAGAAGGAAGGCGATCATGTCAACCTCGAAGCCGACATAACCGCAAGATACATCCAGAAGATGCATAGAGACCTCAGGCCTCAATAGTCGATGCCCTGAGACACTTCCTGTGAGCGGCTTCATCACTTGTTTCAACGCCGTCGCCATCGATTCTCTCCCCACAGAAAACACACTTCATACTGCTTCACCCTCCCGCCCTAGTATACGAGCCTTTGATATAAATCTGTAACGGAAAACGTTCGAAGAACTTTGGCATACAAAAACGTTCAGATGTTTCGATACTGTGGTTTTTTGTCCGGGTTCGCTGGATGGTTGAACCGGTCAGCCCTTGAAAGGTTTAATTCTGACTGTATCGCCATCTTCCAGGTTGAAGATTTTGCGGAGCTCTTCGTCAGCCACTACCTCGGCAACATCACTGCCGTACCTTGACCTGTCCGGCTCGATCACTCCGGCGACCTTGTCATTGATCTTCACCATGTAAAGGTTCAACCCTCCGAAGTCGTCTCCCCGGTACTTGAAACCTTCAAGCCGGTGGAAGGCCGCCTCTTTCTTCAGATCTTCCAGTTTCTTGCCGTCGACTCTCAGGTTCAACGTTCCCGGGAACGGTCTGCCGATCCACCGCCTGAGAAAGTCTCTGTAAGGTCTGAGCTTCAGGAACCTGGAGGCCTCTCCTTCCCCGCTGAAAACTTCGCCCTGGAGATTCACACAGATTTTTCCTTACTCTGGCTTAAATCGATTCTCCAGCTCCTTCCATCTCCTTCAGGTACTTCCGGGCCCGGTGCCGCGGAACAAACCGGGAACGCCTCTTTGAAGACATGTTCTCTTCTCCCCCAACAAACAGTTATTCATCCAGCATTAAGTGTCTATCTAAGCACAAATGTTTGACCTGAGAGTGATTAACTGTTCTTTTGTTCCTGGCATCGTCCTGAACCTGTTCTCTTCTGGACGACCGCTCAAAAACGGGTACTAGATTTTTAAGATTTGCGTCCGAGTTGTCACAAGTCTACCATGAAATGCGAAGTCTGTGGAAGAACAGAAGAAGATCTTGAGGAAACGTTCGGCGACGATATCGAGGTGCAGGAGCACCAGGGGATCAATAAATGCAGCAAATGCATCCGCGAATACGAAGTTGAGAGCGGTGCGAACGATGACTCTCCCTCGGAAGAACGCGCCGAGAACGTGGACTGGAAAGAAGAAATAATGGCGTAAATCCGGATCTGTCTCTGACCTTGCATCTCAGAGAGGGTTTTAACAGGTACGGAACCCTCCCGTTTGCAGTATTTTTTAAAAGGTTAGTCGAGAAGCCATGACTATGTCCGAAGACTCTGACTATGAAGAGATTCTACAGCAGAACGTCAGACAGGTGAAGAAAACTGTCAGGGACATGGACTCTCCAGATTACCAGAAGCTCTACGACCTGGAGGAAGACGGGAAGAACAGGAAGACTGTAAAGGAATTCCTTGAACCCCGGATCGAAGAACAGGAAGAAGAGGAAGTAGAGCAGATAGAGGAAGAGACTGAGGAAGGACTCCTCGGAAGCTTCAGCCGCAAACAGATCGCCGGCGGAGCACTTGTGCTCGGAGTCCTGGTAGGTCTCGCCGTAGGATACGGTTTCACAGGTGGAGTGTCCAAGACAAGCCCGAGCGCTCTCAAAGATTCTGTCAGAGACCTCTTTGAGGCAACTGGGTTCGAGGGAAACCTCAGCTTCAAGGTGAGAGGAACCAACGGAATGTACTACATTGAAGTAAACCAGTCCCGCCAGACAGTAAACGGTACAGAGACAGGAACAAGAGCATTCTATGCATCCCCTGACGGCGAACTGCTATTCCCGGAGATCAGAAGCCCGCTGCTTACCAACCCGATCAACATTGACCAGACGATCAAACAGCTGCAGCAGCAAAGATCTCAGACCGGGAACTCCACGCAGTAATCCCTGACAGGCGAGTCTCAAAGGCTCCCTGGCATTTTTCTCTCTTTATTTTTGGCAGGGGAAAGAAAGTTATTCTAGGCCTGCCAAAACTCCTACAAGGTGAACAAAATATGGAAGAATACGGACTCGTTGATCTACCCTACGACTACGACGCACTACAACCGCACATCTCAAAGCAGGTCATGAAGTGGCACCACGACACCCACCACCAGGGCTACGTCAACGGCGTCAACAACGCGGAACAGGGCCTTGAAGAGCAACGCGAGAACGGAGACTTCTCGGACACCGGCCCACTTCTGAACAGCTTCACACACAACTTCTGCGGCAACGTCCTGCACGAGGTCTTCTGGCACAACATGAGCCCAAACGGCGGCGGAAGACCGGAAGGCGTGCTGCTGGAGAAAATCGAGGAAGACTTCGGCAGCTACCAGAACTGGAAGAAAGAGTTCAAAGCCGCGGCTTCAAGCGCATCCGGCTGGGCACTCCTCGTCTACATCCCGAGGCGCGACGAACTCCACAACGTAGCCGTCGACAACCACGACGAAGGAGCGGTCTGGGGCGCGCATCCCGTCCTCGCGGTCGACGTCTGGGAGCACAGCTACTACCACGACTACGGGCCGAAACGCGGCGAGTTCGTCGACAACTTCTTCGAACTCATCGACTGGACCGACGCAGAAGAACGCTACCAGGACATCGCAGAGAAGTTCGAATAGAACTTCTCACCTTTCTTCCCCTCTTTTTCTAACCAAATCAAGAATATGGGCGAAGCCCGACCACCGAAGGTGGTTATTGCGTGTGAACTCAGCGTAACGAGTTCGCGGAGCCCGGGATTTGAACCCGGGTCTTCACCGTGACAGGGTGAAATGATGGGCCAGACTACACCAGCTCCGCGTGTGTGGGAACGTATGAAGGCGATTGGAAAGGAATTTTTTTAAACTAAAAGGATGCCAGGAGTTTGAATCCGATGACGGCTATGAGCCCGATTGAAACCTTTTCCAGCACCTTTTCGGGAACGCGGCCTGAAAGTTTTTCCCCGAGTTTTACGCCGAGCAGTGCGGGGGCGGTGAGCGCAACCGCGGCTGCCAGTTTTTCTGGTCCGGTGAAAAGACCCAGTGCTGTGGCAATGCTCAGACGGTAAAGTGCGAGTCCAAGGACTACGATTGCGAGAACTCCGCGGAACTTTTTCGTTTCAAGCTCTCTGCTTTCAAGGTAGGAGACTGCGAGCAGCGCCACGTTGGAGGCGCCGTAGACAATCCCTGTCAGGAAACCGATTCCGGTTTCATGGCTCTTGAAGCAGACGTTCCTGAGTTTTGACGTTGCGGCTTCAAGCAGTTCAAGTCGCGAGGCTGCGTAGAGTACTGCGAACGCCCCGACCGCGGCCTTCAGCAGGTTTGCAGGGATGAAGTCGATAGCGAGCATTCCTGAAGTAACCCCGAACAGCGCGGCGGCAAGGTAGTACCTGAACTCTGATACGCATTTGATTGCTTCGGCTTTTCCAAGGCCTGAGACAAGCTCGGTGTTGGCCGCGATCAGCGAGGGGATCACAAGCGCCACTGCCTGTGGTGCCGGAACCAGGGTCGCTGTCAGTGAGGTAGCTATCAGGGCGTGGCCGAACCCGTTGAAGCCTTTGGAGAGCCCTCCCATGAAAACCGCTGCCGTTGCAACCACGAAGAGAGTGAGCATCCTGAGCAGTGTTTTAGGAAGCTTGTTTAAAGTTGGTAGCCGCGGCTCAACACATGACAGAGGAAAAGTACGTCATCATCGGCGACGGGATTGCCGGAGCGACCGCAGCGGAGACGATTCGAGAGAATGATGAAGAGGCAGAACTCCATGTCTTCACCGATGAGTCGGAGCCGCTCTACAACCGCATCATGCTGAAGACCTTCATGAAGGGACGTCTTCCTAAACAGTACGCGAAGGTGCATGACGAGGACTGGTACAGCGACCGTGACATCGAACTGCATCTCGAGACCCCGGTTGAGAACGTTGACACAGAGCAGAAGAAAGTCGAAGCCGCAGGGGAAAAGCACGGCTACGACAGGCTTCTTGTCGCGACCGGTGGCTCTCCACGAAGGCTTCCGTTCGACGAAGGTTACGACAACCTCCACTACATGTGGGCGATGGGCGACGCAGAGGAAATCAAGCAGAGCGCTGAAGACGCAGAAGAGGCTGTCGTTATCGGCGGCGGGCTTTTAGGAATCGACCTCGCAATCGCGTACGCAGAAAACGGCGCAGATGTGAAGTACCTGATACGCGGGAGCAACTGGTGGAGCCGCGGCCTTGACGAGGAAGGCGCGGAAATCATCCACAATCGCTTGGAGAAGAAAGGCGTGGAAGTGATAACAGAGACAGAATGCGTCGACT
>JBDGSK010000067.1:0-1335 GCA_042217575.1 Candidatus Nanohaloarchaea archaeon
AGAGTTTTACTGATGCGGTGAACCGGTTGACCAGTGAGCGTTCGCTTCTTGATATTGCTGGTGTACTTTCTGATGAAGAAGTGGAAGAAATCAGAGACAACGTTGAGGACATGAGGGAGCGTTCACGGAGCAGGGTTGAGGATGTTGCAGGTGCTGTTGAGAAATGATTCTGGATACTTCTTTCCTGATTGATTTGATGAATGGCGAGGAAGAAGCCATTGAAAAAGTCGAGGAACTTGAAGAGCAAGGTGAAAACCAGTCTACTACTTCTGTAACTCTCTTCGAGCTCTGGTCAGGTATACAGCAGTCTAATTTACCGGAGCAGGAACGACAGAAAGTGATGGAAGTAGTAGGTGACAGGGTGGTACATGCTCTCGATTCAGAAGCTGGTAAAAATGCAGGTAGGATAGACGGAAAACTTGTGAAAGAGGGCAAAACAGTTGATCCTGAGGACTCGATGATTGCAGCTATAGCCTTGGAAAGCGATGAAACAGTGCTTACAGGCAATCAGGAACACTTTGAAAGAATCAGTGAGATTACAGATCTGGAACTGGAGAAGTACTGACCGGAGATATCCAGATGCTGTCAGGAGGCTTCGTCATTCTGCAGGTCGTCCGTTTTTCCTGGCTTACACGTGTTCTTCGCAAAACGGTATCTTATGTTCTTTTTTCTCTCCCGTCCATTTTACTACGTCAAAAGATTTGTCAGCTATCCCTTCCAGGTCTGTTTCGTCGGTCTTTCTGTACTCTACTTCTCCGACCGGAAGATTGATATTGTAGAAGTACTCTGCTTTCTTTTCGCATCCTTCGACTGCGCACGTTTCAAGGTTCGTGACTGAAACTTCATAGTTCTCGGAGCGGGCGAAAAGTTCGAGCAGAACCTGTACCTCGTTCTTGCCTTCTATCTTCAGTTCTCCGTCGTGGAATATCGCGGTCGTACGGCCTCCGAGGGAGCCGTGCGCTATAACAGCCTCCAGAATTTCATCTTCTCCCAGTTTCACCGGTTTCTGAAACCGGATTTTCTTCCCGGATTCGAAGTCTTCGGGATTTTCGCCTAGGAGTTCATAGTAATTTTCTGGGTTCATTGGAGTATCAGTTATTCGAGCAGTTCTTCATTTTCTAGAATCGGTTTGACGCACTTGCTGACGTATCGTTTCGTGGCTTTCAGACATTTCTCCGCATCGCTTTTGGAGTAGTATTTGCCTTGGTTCTGGGCTTTAGCCTTCTCTGACTTCAACCATTTGTCGAGGGTTCTCTTGTACTTGTTGTGCTTGGCTTCTATGTGGTGGTCGCGGTTGTAGAGGTTCTCGAACCAGGCCGGGCAGTTGTCATGGTT
>JBDGSK010000067.1:1345-4681 GCA_042217575.1 Candidatus Nanohaloarchaea archaeon
AGTGGTGGAAAAGCGTATCCGAGGCCTTAATGAGTGCAAGTGAGCAGAGCGAGACAGTTATCCGGCCTTCATCATCTGGAAATCCTTCCTCTGCTTTTTCCAGATATGCTTCTGCATCGCTCAGTGCGTCTTTCCATTTTGCCATGGTGTTCTGCCCGTGAGTACTATACCCTCTTTTTTGACCTCTTCCGCAAAAGGCGATTCTGTTTCCAGATCTTCTAGGAAGCGCTCTCGGCTCTGAACTACAGGCGCCAGCGTTATCTGCTCTTCTCGTTCGTACTTCGATGCGAGCTGGTTGGAGTATCTCTCGATTTCTTCCTCTTTCTCTCCTACGAGTATGAGTACGTCGATGTCAGAGTCTGTTCTTGGAGTTCCTCTGGCTACCGATCCGAAGAGGATTACAGATTCTATCTCTTTTTCCCGTTTTAACTCTTCGGCGTACTGTTCCGCTTTTTCCACTAGAGGTTGCGAGTCAATCTTCACGAGTTCTTTGAGTTTTTCCACATAGGGAGACTCTTGGTTTAGTTGCACTATCACGGATCCGCCGAGTTTCTTCCGGGAGATTATTCCCAATTCGGAGAGATGTTTCACGAACCTGTGGGTGAGGTCGTAGGACGCACCTGACTCTTCGCTGAGATCTGATATGCTGTACTTTTTCTCCGGATGGTCAAGTAGCTCCTCCAGTATCTTCAACTTTCCTTGCTGGAAGACCAACCTGCTTAACCCTTTATCTTTCATAACGATAGCTCTATCATAATAATGTTATAATATTATCGGATTCATTGGCTCTGTCGGCCATAGTTATGCCATGACCTCTAATACCCTGTAAGAGAGGCTATTTTTGAACACTTGCGGGAGCCGAACCGCAATTCTTATTAGTTTGTAATATCATGATAAACTGTGGTAAATTATGCCGACCGTTAGTGTCAATATCCCGGAAAAGATGAGAGAGAAGATGAAGGAACTAAGTGAGGAAGGGCTCTACCAGAATGAATCCGAGTACATACGCGACGCCCTGAGAGAAAAGATAAAGTCCGATACAGGTCTAACGCCTGAGGAAGAGGAGATTGTGGCAGAGAGACTTAGGAAAGCGGAAAAGGGCGAGACAGACTGGATTAAACTGGAAGACCTGGAGGAAGAAATAGGTTCCGAATAATGAACCTAGAGTTTGACTCTGAAGACAGATCAGAGCTTCTGGGCTTTGAGGAGGAACATCAGGAATATGTCCTTTCTCGGCTTAAGGAGTTGAGATCCGGCCCGACAAGCCATGAAGATTCAGGTCTAATTCAGGTTGGTGGACGGAATTTATTCAAGTACGTTATGAAGGAAGGTTCAAGAGGCGGAAGAGATTTTAGAGCTGTCTACGATGTTGAACAGGATTCTATCAAAATATTTGCTATTTTTCACAGGGATGAAGGCTACGACAAGGACGAGATAGAAGACAGGCTCTAGTATTATCTCGAAGCTTCCCTGATTCAAAAATGAACTAGGTTTTGGAAAAGATTAAACCATTGAGTTTCCATTTTGAATCTATGAAGGAAGAAAAAATCCTAGATATTGTTCTCGGAGCCGTAGATGAAGCAGGTATTGACAGGGAAGCTGTCAGTTTCGTGTATCTTTTCGGCTCTTATGTAGAGCATCCGGAGTCTGCAAACGATATTGATGTCTGTGTTTCACTGGATTTAGATGGTAAAGAGGAACTGGAGTACAAACTGAAGGGTAGAGTTCCCGAGAAAATCGATATATCTGTGTTTGAAAATCTTCCTCTACAGGTAAGGAATCAGGTTTTCTCTGGAGAGCTGCTTTATGCGAGAGACGACTCGGTTTACGACGCTGCATTTGAGACGTTTAGAGATTTCCAGAGCTTTGAACCTCTTTACAAAAAGGCTGTAGGTGTCGAAAGTGCAGAGGGTTGAAGAGAAGATACGGACCGTCCGGCGCCATCTTGACAAGGTTGAAAGGAACCTTCCTGAGACAGAAGAAGAGTTCAGTTCTATGGGTATAGAGAAGGACGGCATCTACAAGAACGTAGAGTCGGCCATCCAGGCATCATACGATATCTGCGCACTAATAGTCAAGGAAGAGGATTTCAGGGTTCCGGGTGATGAAGAAAGTCTTCCAGATATTCTAGTTGAGGAAAACATTCTCGATGAAAAAACAGGAGATAAATTAAAAGACATGAAAGGTTTTAGAAACGCTCTAGCCCACAGATACGGAGAAATTGATGACGGCATTGCTTTCGACAATATTTCCCAAGGACTTAATGACTTCGAAAGTTTCCTGGAGCAAGTAGAGAAATATCTATCCTCGAGATGAAGTTTATTAGTCCGTTAGAGTTGACAGAGGCTTCTTTCACCATGCTTTAAATCCGTCCGGCCGGAATGAATATGTATTAGCCAGACGCCCTGAGACGGGATGAGGCATTAGGGGTATTACTCGATACATGGTAAGGAAGCAGACCCTGCGAATCTCTGCATTAGCTATAGTTGTACTGTTATTCGCAGGGCTTTCCACCGCCTCCGTTTACACCGTTTCATCTCAGAGCGACTGGAAAAAGGGAACTTTCAACGGTACTTCTGCCGATAGGAAAGACAACTCCGGGACTTTAGGTCTGGGTTACATTAACAATACAGATCTTACTACACCGGTTTGGCAGTTTAGAATGGACAGAAATATCGCGGGTTCAGGCGGCACAGTCTATGACTATTCGGGTAGAGGTCAAGACGCAGAAACAAATGGAAGCGTAGGAACAGGAGCGTCTGGAATTTGGGGCACGAACTCATTTGACTTTGTAGAGGCGGATGGCGATCGTTTACCAATCAAACACAGCTATAACTCCTCTGGCGTCATAAAGAAAATGACCGTGTCGATTTGGGTGAAGCAGGAAGGGAGTTCATCAAGTCAGCAGATGATTGCGAGCTATGACCGGTCAGAGTATTGGAGACTTTCCGCTGACGACTGTAAAAATAGCAACGACGGATACATAGCTTTTTGCTGGACGGATAGTGCTGCCACCACTCATGACTCGAATGTTTCTTGGGGCGGAAGTGGTAGCGGCTGGCACTTGGTTACGGTTACATTCGATGGTGACAGGACTAACGAAGTCAAATACTATGTAGATGGAGAACTTAAGAGGAGTGTAGATCAGGTAGCTTCAGGTACCTATATGGGTAGTGGAACTTCGAGATATGGTTATGTGAACGCTGGTTCAGAGGCGTCCAGTTTTGCGGGAAGTATAAATAATGGACATCATTTCATAGGGAAGCTAGATGAGGCAGTATACTGGGACTCAAACTCACTATCGGGAACACAGATTGAAACACTTTACCGATTCGG
>JBDGSK010000067.1:4691-6641 GCA_042217575.1 Candidatus Nanohaloarchaea archaeon
AGGGATGGGACTTACGAAGGAGAATGGGAGTCGCCGACCATTAACAATAGTGTGCAAAAAATTTGGAATAACTTGGAAGTAAGTGATGTAGGAATTCCAAGTGGTACCGATGTAGATGCTGTTTTCCAGGCCTTGGATTCCTCGGGCAGTGTAGTGGATAAAGAAGTGATAGACCTCTCAGCGGGAACCAATACCTATTCTCTTAATGTCAAAAACTCTGAGGATGCACAGGTAAAGTTCAACGGCACAAGCACCAATGAATCCAGAAGTTGGGAAGTAAAGAACTTTACAGTAGATTACAGCTCCGCAAGCGCTAAAACTTATGGTGCGCAGAGCGATTGGAACTCTGGTACGTTTAACGGCACATCTGCTGATAGGAAGATTAACTCCGGCACGCTTGGTATAGGTTACCTGAACGGTAGCAATCCACAGTTCCAGTGGAATCAGAACCTCTTCGTACGGTTTGATGAGACGAGCGGAGAACCAGCTGATTACTCCGGTAACGGTTATAATGCCGTGGTGGACAATAATGTGGCGTCTTCAGTCAAGACGGCTGAGGGCCTGTGGGGGACGAACGCTTGGGACTTCCTTGATGACGGGAATGAAGGCGGAGTAATCTATAACTACAATGAGTCCGGCACGGTCTATCAAAACGGTCAGACGGTATCTGTATGGGTTAAATGGGATGGCACCGATTCTAATACTAACTGGCAACGTGTTGCAACTACGGACTGTTCGGAGTTCTGGTGTATCATTATAGATGATGGCGGTAATGATGGCAACCAAGACGTTCGCTGGAGTGTCAACGATGGCTCAAACAACCCCAGTATACTCTCGAGTTCTTCGGTGAGTGACAAGAAATGGCATCACATAGTCGGCGTCTACGATGATGATGCAGGGGAAATCCGTATCTATGTAGACGGTGTTCTGGAAAACTCCACATCTGTCAACGTTCCTACAGGCGGTTACACTGGAGGGGCGAACCGTTCCATAGCTGTAGGATGTGGAACGGAGGCCACTTATTCAGCGAGCTGGGACTGCCAAAAATCTGACACAGCCACGAACATGAACGGAAAGATAGACGATGTAATAAATATCAAGAAGGATTTGACAGGTCGGCAGATTAAAGAACTCTACAGATGGGGCAAACCTTTCCACGCGGACTACACAAGCAGCACGGTTGTTAACGGTTCGAGTAAGAAAAACTGGAAAACCCTGACTGTTGACGCACCCACTGAAAACAGCTACACAGAGCTCACCGCAGTCTTCGAAGCCCTCGACAATAAAGGTTCCGTAGTAGACAGCCAGTCAATAGGTATTTCACAGGGCACAAACGATTACAGCCTTTCCGTTTCCAACTCTGATTCCGCGAGGGTAAAGTTCAACGGCACAAGCAGTAATACATCTCATAGCTGGGAAGTAAAGAGCTTCACACTGGATTACAGCTCCGCAAGCACTGTTACGAAAGTTTCCGGCGCAGATACCCAAGAAGAGTGGAATCAGGGCGTCTATCGCGGCACATCTACCGACAGAGACGCTAACTCCGGGGTCTTAGGGCTCGGCTATACTAACAAGACACGCGTAAACTCATCGATTTTGGCACACTGGCAGTTAGAGGCTACTTCGGGCAGCTATACTGATTACGTAGGTCAGGATAATACAGGAACTGTTCAGGGAACCTTGGACAGAGGTGTAACAGGGCTCCTCGGAACGGAGGGTTTCCATAACGACGGTACTGCAGCGAACTATGTCAACGTATCCCAGCCTCTCAGTTACTCTACTAACTCCGGAACGTTTGCGGTCTGGGTGAATCACGACAGTTTGACCGGCGAGGACGCTAGCACAAGCGCCAACTGGATGTTTTACATGGACGAATGCTGTACAAATCCTAACTTCCGGCTTGGAAAGGAGGACACAGGGGGAGGAGATGGCGATACACAGGACAACGAG
>JBDGSK010000068.1:0-2964 GCA_042217575.1 Candidatus Nanohaloarchaea archaeon
TCGAGAAGGCTAAAAGCCAGTTAAAGACCAACATGATAGAGAAAGAGATAGGCCTGGACGATGACGAGCTAGAAGCGGAGGCTGAGAGAATTGTAAAGGAAAGTTTGAAAAAGAAATAGTTACTAGCCTTAGATTACTCTATATTACACTGTTCATCTTGGTAAAATTCTTCATGTATCTCTTCAGGAGTCATTACTTCTATCTCATCATCTAACTTTTGTTTCACAAGTTCACCTTCAATTTCATGGGTGTGGTCTTCTGGAGTGACTATAACAATGTCTTGGATTTCATCTTGATGCTTAGTTTCTGCTGCTTTGATTAGCTGGTTAATCCTATTACCTCCATAAATCTCTGCAGCCTCTACAGTGACTATTTGATCTAGCATATCTATTATTTCGTCTTCCACACCGTTTGAATCTACTTCATCTGGAACCTCAATTTGATCTCCACGATAACCTAAATCAATAGCCGTACTATCTATCGCATAACTTAGAAGAACTTTATCTTTCTCACGTCTTCTCGGGTTTACGTCACTTAAATCCAATATAAGCAATAATGAATCGTTAATATTCTCTGCTACAGTTCCTTCAGCATAGAAAGGCTTCCTTGCTTCTTCAAGAGTCTCTTTAGTTAGAAAACAATATTTCTGTACTTCCCCCTCAACCATGTGACTGTTTCTCCTCCTAACTCTAACTTTCTTCCTTACTTCTTAAAAGCCTTAATTCTATCTTGTTGATCCTCTATTCTAAAGGCGTCAACTACTTCAGTTGGAGAATTTGAGACTAAAGTAAGCTTCAACATGTCTTCAGGCTCTGCAGAATTTATAGCTCCTCTAGCTTCTTGTTTCACATCCTTATACTTGCCCTTATCATCCATCCTTTCAAACTGCTTCTTCGTCATGAGCTGTTTGCGTTCTGTCATAGTATTATCCCATCGAGCCTCTTATATTACCTAATTTTCTCCCCGAAATATAAATATTCGTTTGTTGTGGCCAGGTAGCAATATCTGTTTCCTAACCGTATTTGTACTTTCTCATCTTAAGATTTAAATTAACGTTGACTATAAAACATACTTCTACCACTCAAGGAACTTGGCCACACCCTCAAACTAGAACACAGAAAAAACAGGCAAACTAGTCGTTAAATCAACTATTAAATAAAAATAATTTATCTTAGAGATTAAAGGAAAATTTACTCTTCTTGTTTCACTCTTTTCCTGATGTACTTATCCCAATCCTCTTTCAATAGCTTCTTACTTGCTTCCAGCTTCTTCTCATCTTCATCTGTTTGGAACATCATACCACTATAACTTAATTAATCAATCAACTTAATTAACTTTTGTTCCCTGCTCTCCATGAAGAAGTCATTATAGATCTTATCCCAGTCATCTCTTTTTTCAGCCTCCTTCAGACTGACTTCTACCTCTGCTAGTAAATCTCCAACAGTGTTCCTACTGATTGAGTACCCGTGATCTGGGAACTCAGCGACCAGAAGCCTAATTGCATCCTGTAAAGAAGAAATAATTTCTTCATCTTCTCTCTGATCAGGAATATGCTTAGTATAAAGGTCTATTGCCAATCTTCCTCCTATCTGTTGCCTTCTATGAGACCTATACATTATATCCGGGTCTTTCTTAGACATTACCGGTTTCCAAAAGTCTATAGCGAACTTCCTGCCGTGATCAAGAGCTTTATCTATATCTAAGCCTTGTGATGTGAGCTCTGCGACTACATCAACCATGTCCTGTAGTGCTTCCTGTTTAATCAGTTCTGGAGAATTAAGTGAGTCTTGAGAAGATATTCTTTCGTCATCCTTACCCGGATGGTCTTGAGGTTTATCAATAGGCCCTAAAGAGCCTTCTGCAGGCATATACAGCTCATCGGCCCCCCCATATCATGACAGTTCCTGCGGATTTGGCACTGTAAGGAACCACTATTTCTAAAGTATCACATTTTTGCCTAATCGCATCTACTATTTTTGTAGCAGTGTAAACGTCCCCTCCAGCAGTATTTAGAACTAAAGTGATTTCATCAGCGTTATCTATTTTCTGAAGCTCACTCATAACTTCTAAGTCATCTCCTAGCTCAATGCTACTAGGGTCAGTCAGAAGGAGGAAGTAATACTCATCGGCCATAATTACAATTCGTCCTTAAAGAATAAAAAGCGAAAAAACTTCGGCATGTTTGCGGAAATACTGGAACCACGTCTCCGGGTTTTTACATAGGCTCAGGCCTTTCTACTGAGATATGGGAACTCCGACTGTTGACCTTCGGCCTTGCAAAAGTTCGACTGAAAATCATTACAAGGTGATGAGGCATAGATACCAGGATAAGTACTGCAGCTGGAAGGACCACGTGTTCAACCCTGACATCCTGGATGCTACGTACTCCTGCTATAAATGCATGAAGTCCAGTAAGGCCTACTGGTACCCGAATAACGGCGAGTTAGGAGATTTTTTACTCAGACTTTGATCTATACTCTTCAACATACTTGATAGAAGCCCACACAAGCACATTGATTAGTGCATAGGAAACCACAGAAACTCCAAGATAGACGGTCGGAGCGATAGGCTCGTTCCAGAAGAGGCGCATTGTAGCGCTCCATGCGATTATCTGACTTAAAATAAAGGATATGTGAATCCTATTTACCGCCATAACTACTATTTCTGTTTTTTACTTAAGAAACCTTTGAAAGCTCCCTTAGCTCCCATGAAAAGCAGTAAGGCCTATTAGTGCTCAAAAAAGCGGCGAGCTAGGCATCTTTTTCGATGAGGAGATCTGGTCAGCGAAAAACAGATAACTTTTCAACGAACATATTTTCTATATGGGGGAGGACGGTGGAGGCCTGGAAAAGTTCAACGTCAAATGTGAAAACTGCGGAAACGAAATCGAAAGTTTTGTACCTGCAGAGGAGCTGAACGAAGGAACAGAATCATGCACAGAATGCGGAGCTTCCAACGACTTCA
>JBDGSK010000069.1:0-2934 GCA_042217575.1 Candidatus Nanohaloarchaea archaeon
CAAAAGTTGGAGGGTCTGACGGATCGAAGAGCAGAGCTCTTCTCAAACTGTCATCTCTAAGCGAGAAGACCGGGGTCACACACCTTGAAACCATCCCCGAAGGGACAGTTTCTATGGATGCTATCATGTCCGTCTCTCCTACATCACGCAAAAATATAATGCGCTCATCTTCGCTCTCCCGAGCTTTACGCCCGTACCGCGTATACGGTTACGAGCAAGATTGGTCTCGCAGTTAAATCTTATAAAGGGTAGAGAACCTTCAACCGCTCACCGACCGGTATACTTTTCCCACTTCTCACGCGCTTCTTCCTGGCACTCCGGCATGACCTCCAGCACCAGTATACCGTCGAAGCCAGAGCCGTCGATAGCCTTGCACACGGCCTCCATATCCATTTCGCCCTGGTCGAAACCGAGACCGTCTTCCGTCTTGATGGCGTCGCAAAGATGTATCAGCGCAGTGTCATCATCCAGCAAGTCCTCGAGACGGTCGATGTAGTCTTCCTCTGCCATGTAGAGGTGCGCGGTATCCAGGGCCAGGCTGGGGTCACGGTCGAAGATGTTTTGCCGTAGGTGGTGCGCGGATGCGCCGGGATTGTTCTCGTAGCCGTAGTCCGCGCTGAAATCCATCTGCTCCTCTATACGTGGGATATGGACGTGGTGCATGTACTGGGAGTGGACCACGAGGAACGCATCCAGCTTTCCCGCGAGTTCCTCGGCCTTCCGGAAGTACTCAAGCTCTTGGAACGTTACGTGCGGGGTATGGATGGAGACCACCTCGACTTCAGCCTCCGGCGCCGCCTCGAGCGACTCCCCGAAGCTGTCCAGGTGCTCCTTCTTCAGCATGAGTTCGGTATGTTCGAAACCGCGCTCCCTGACCCGCCGGAGCTCTTCCCGTTCAGGCGGACACTTGCCGGCGAGCTTCATTCTCTCGCTTCTAGAGCTCCCGTGATCTTCCGGGCTGCCATCATGTACGCCGCCTTCCTTCCGTAGACGTGCTCAGATTCCCGTAGCTCCCGGAACTGCTCGTAGGCGCCCTGGATATTGTTCCGCAGCTTTTCGAGAACCGTTTCCCGGTCCCAGTACTCGCCGGCACGGTTCTGAACCCACTCGTAGTAGGAAACAGTTACACCGCCCGAGTTCGCCAGCACGTCCGGGATCATCGTGACGCCGCGCTCCTCCAGTATCTCGTCCGCCGCCCGTGTCGTGGGCCCGTTCGCGATCTCCACGACGTATTCCGCGTCGACTTGAGGAGCGTTGTCCTCGTCGATAACGTTCTCTATAGCCGCCGGGACCAGGAAGTCGACGTCCAGCTCCAGCAGCTCCGCGTTTGTTATGGTCTCACCCGCGTCACATACGGTTCCGGAGTCCCTTCTACAGTCGGTCAGGACATCGAAGCTGAAGCCGTTCTCGTCGTAGACCGCGCCGGATGAGTCGGAAACTGCGACGACGTTCACACCTTTCTCGATGAGCTTCTCAACAGCCGGCTTCGCGGCGTTGCCGAACCCCTGGACAGCCGCGGTCAGCTTATCAGGCTCCAGGTCTTCTTCCTCTATTATCTTCTCTATCACGTAGAAAGCTCCGTAACCGGTCGCTTCAGCCCGGCCTTTCGAGCCGAATGCGTCGACAGGTTTACCTGTTATTATGCCGGGAGTGGTGGCGCCCTGTATCTTCGAGTACTCGTCCATCATCCAGGCCATCTCCTTCCCCGAGGTGTTCATGTCCGGTGCGGGAACATCTGTATCGACGCCTATTATGTCCGCGATAGCGCTGATATATTTCTTCGACAGCCTCTTCAGCTCCCGGTCGCTGAACTCTGACGGGTCGACGATTACGCCGCCTTTTCCGCCTCCGTAGGGGATGTCTGCGACCGCGCACTTCAGCGTCATCCAGAGAGATAGAGCCTTTACTTCTTCCTCAGAGACATCGGGGTGGAAGCGGATTCCTCCCTTCGCGGGTCCACGTATAGTCGAGTGCTGTGCTCTGTAACCCTTGAAAATCTTTTCCTCTCCGCTTTCAAGTTCGATAGGGAAGTTGACCTCCATGACTCTCTCGTGCTCCTTCAGTCTTTCGAAGTATTCCTCCCTGTCTATAGCCTGTAGCGCTTCTCTTAGGTTGTCGCGGGCGTCTTCAAGTTCTCCCATAACTTGGATATATGTCTTGAAAACTTAAGGCTGTAGGGGGCGTTCATGAAAGAGCGATTCCGCTGTTCCTGTCCGCCCGCGAAAAGCTGGTGCCGGCCTCTATCTTCTCCGCGTCTTCGAGCCGTGGGTCTTCCGCCAGCATCCGGTTCATGTAGTCCTCGATGCCGTCGAGTTCGCTGTCGCTGTAGTCTTCGTGCGCCTGGTTCTGCAGGTAGCAGACGCCGACCTTCGCGGTATCGTCTCCCGTGTGGAATATCCAGGAGTAGCCGCCAGGCGCCCAGTCGTGGCCGAGCCTCAGCATCATAGAATCCTCGAGACTGACGAACCCGTCTCTCTCCATATCTACGCCCGTCATCTCGTACTCGACACCGATCGCCTCCTGTTCGCGGGGAAGGTCACTGACGTCCAGTTCTTCTGCTAGCGGGGCGTTCGGGCCTGTAGCATCTATTATTATGTCGCCGCTCACCGTTTCGTCGCCGTTGTACCTGACAGCCGTGATGTTGCCGTCCTCGTCGGTCACAGGTCCGTTGACCCATGCACCGAACCTGTACTTGGCGCCCTTATCCTGGGCATCTTCCGCCATCCATCTCTTGTAGTCTCCGAACTCCATCACCGCGCCGGACTTGTCCATCTCGAACGAGTTATTCGGTGATTCCAGCACGACCCGGTCCGTGGTGTTCTGCAGGACATCGTCAGGAACCCCGAACTCGGTAAGTGTTTTGGAGAAGGTTCCGGCGGTAGACTTCTTGCTCCAGGACGGGAAGTCTTCCTCGTATTCGCCCTCGAGCACCAG
>JBDGSK010000069.1:3038-3267 GCA_042217575.1 Candidatus Nanohaloarchaea archaeon
AACTACGTCGTAATCATCTTCCATGACGACCCTCTCGTACTGAAATTATTATAGAACCCGGGACAGTAGGAAGGGCGAGGGGCGGGATTCGAACCCGCGTCCCGACCGCCACAAGGTCGGAGTATAGACCGGCTAACCTACCCTCACCACGCGTTACATTTCCAACTGGAAGATGAAGCTTTTAATTCAATTACCGGTTCACAGGAGCAGCATCAGCGTCAACTGCCCC
>JBDGSK010000069.1:3277-4800 GCA_042217575.1 Candidatus Nanohaloarchaea archaeon
GGCGAGCGCGTCTAGAGGGTAATGAAGCCGGAAGTAGATGCGGGAAACCGCGACCAGAGCCGCCACCAGGTAGAGCAACACGGCGGGCTGTATCAGCGTAGAGAAGACGACCGCAAGGTAGAAAGCAGTCGCGGAGTGGCCGGACGGGAACGAGTAGCCGACCGCGGAGCGGTGACTTTCTGAAGGTCTTTTCCTCCGCACTATGTACTTCATCGCGTAGGCAACACCCCACACCCCTGCGAGCCCGATACCGGCGCGGGTGACGAAGGTCGTCATGCCGGCGGCCCAGGTGGCGAGCAGGAATACCAGCGCAAGGTAGACTGATCCGAGTCCTGTGACCGAGCTCATCGCACCCTCCAGGAACGGGAGCTCCAGCGCCGATACCTGTCTGAGTACAGCCCTGTCCCCTCTCTGTATCTGTTCGAGCATCTCAACCGAAGATTGGAGATGTTGAATAAAAACAGTTATGCGGGCGAAGTATTCGCTCCGCGATACTTCTTGAGCACGTCATCCCTGGTAGGAGAAGAGTGCGGGGGCGAAGCAAGAGCCCAGTAGTGGAGTGTTTGCCGACATAAGCCTTTTCACTCTAACCAAGATTTAAGTAGTCGGTTATCTTCTTTTATATCGGATCGGGTTTTGAAACTGTTGGAGGAGAAATATCAAAGTCTCCGGTTTCTTCGTACTGATCTCTGGCCTCATTTCTAAATTGATTCCAAGTCATTCTTGGTTCATATTCGCTTAGTATTCTTGTTTCGTAATCTATTCCGTAGCTATCAAGTTCATCAGGTAGGACTGTTCCGTCGTCGTCTGAAAACCTTCTGGATTTTCGTTCTTCTTCGGAGAGATGGTCGGCGCCTAGTACCGCAATAATTGGAGAATCAGCTTTTTCTACATACTTATTTATTCTACGTGCCATTTCGAGTTCTCTTTCATGGTTGCTATGTTCTAGGATATTTGGTAGGTCGCAACCTGCTACCTCTGCGTTATTTTCATAGGCGGCAGTTATAGGTCTCCAACCTCCTTCGGAGTTTTCGAGAGTGTACTTCACGAGCCCATGGAAGCCAGCAATCTCGGCATAGACATCTTGGAATCTTTCGTCAACTTCTCTAAAAGTTCTAGTGGTTTCCTTTAGTTCTCTCATAGGGTCAGTTAAGTTTGGCTTATCTCCAGTTACTGCTTCATAGAATCTTTCCCATTCATTTAGTTTCTGTCTATGACTGTAGAGAGTGCCTAGCATTTGATCGGCATACCTGTTTAGTGAGGATAATTCGTGATTGGCCTCAGCCTCTAAATCAGATAATTCTTCATTCGAGATTTCATTTTCGCTCAGAATTTGATCGACCGTTTTGCCCGGTCTCCTAGCTAAATCCTCTATATCTTCGTCTTCAGCCCCTTTTTCTGGGTCAAAATCCTTAAGGATCTCATGAAGGAAATAATCTGGTTGGTGGTGTCTAATCAATCGGCTCTGAGCTCGCTGATGGACCCAATCTTTACTTTGGTGCTTTTCTCCGATTAGTATAACT
>JBDGSK010000007.1:0-281 GCA_042217575.1 Candidatus Nanohaloarchaea archaeon
TTTTCATCTTCAGTGAAATTTTGCGACATATCGAAGAGATATGCGTCTTTCTCTCTTTGAATGAGCTTCCAGTCGTCTTTAATGACTGTATACCTGTCTCTGTTTGCCAAATCTACAATCAAAGAGTCTCTCTCATTCTTGAACAAGTCAATTCCTTGAAAATCATCACTGATTTTTCCATCTATAAGCCCTAGAACTGTGGGACCTATATCCAGATGGCTCGCCAAGTTCACTGAAGAACCCTCAGTTATCCCTTCTCCAGCAAAAATTAGCGGCACTCT
>JBDGSK010000007.1:291-1942 GCA_042217575.1 Candidatus Nanohaloarchaea archaeon
AAGAGTTTCCTGTGCTGAAAACCTCCTCTCTCGCCGAATTCTTCACCGTGATCACTGGTAAATACAATCAAAGAACTTCCTGATTTGCCACGAATATACTCCAAAATCTCTCCAATCCTGTCATCGAGATATTTGGCCTCCGCTTTATAGAGATTCCAAAGTGCCTTCCTCTCCCTCTCATTCACTTCTTCATCATAGAGCTTATTGACCAATTTTCCTCGAGAACTGTAAAGTTCTGGCTCATATCTTAGTCCATAGCGTTCAGGAGGCGAATAAGGAGCATGCGTTTCCATGTAGTGCAACCAGAAAAATTGCTTTTGGTTCTCACGATAGAACTCAAAGAAATCCTCGTTTAACTTCTCGGCCCTCTCATATGGGAGATTATTTTCAGATCTATGCCGCCTCCAAAGTTTATAAATCGGGCTTAAACTTGACACAAAGTTTTTAGCGATCCTAAATATAGGATTTTGTCGCTTACTCTCTGGAGGCTCGATGTAATCCTTGAATATCTCGAAACCTCTGTCGTAATCATAGAAGCTCGACGTATTGGGATTAGAGGTTAGACCAATTGTTTGATAACCTTCCTCCCTTATAGCCTCTGCTACGGAAGTAGACTTAGGCGTAGAACCGTCGTTTATTTTAGATGAAAACAATATAGCGGGAAAAGCACTTACAGTTGCTGTTCCGTTAGAAAAAGCTCTTTCAAATTCAAAACCACTATTTTTCAGCTCTTCTATATTCGCCATTTCTAAGTCCTCAAAATCCTCTGAAATCAAATCGTATCTTAACGCATCCACAGTTATAAGGACTATATTATCAACATGATCGCTCATATTTTCACCTATATAACAAGTACCTTATTTTTGTATCCCCCTTTCCAGAGAGAGTAGCGTTTTATTCCGAGACCGAGCGGTAGGTATAGCATGCCTTTCAGACAGTCCTTTACGCAGAATTTCGCACCACCGTTTTTTACCTTAAGTGCTGTGAATCCTGTTGTGAGCGCCGCCAAGAAACCTATTAAGGCAGTCGAACCTAAGATAGGGTGAATCAGGATACTCAGCGTTAAAGCCACTAGAGCAAGAGTTGCAGCAAATTCCTTCGGATAGAAAACCCTTCCAAAACGGCTCAGATGCTGTTCGAGGTAATTGGTTCCCTGGAATTTCTTGAAGAAGTATGCTTCTGTCTCGTAGCGTTTCTGGTCTTTGATGAAGCTTGAGAGAGTTAATTTTCCGGCGTCATGTTCTACCTTGGCGTGGCAGAAGCTGTTGCTATAACCTTGTTGCAGAACTCGGATGCCGAAATCGGTGTCTTCGCGGAAGATAGGATAGTTTTCGTCGAACTTTATCTCTTCGAATACTTCCTTCCTTACTCCAAGGTTGGCTGTAAGGAAGCGGCCTTTCTCTCCCCGGTTCTCGACTATGCGGGAGAAAGGGCATCTCTCGCCGACGTATTCTACTTCTCCTTCGATCAGGTCGTACTCTTCAAGGGCTTCGCTCATCTTGTCGTGCCAGTCCTCTTCAGGATAGCAGTCGGCATCCAAGAATAGAATCCTGTCAGAATTCGCGGCTTCTGCACCTTTGTTTCTTGCCGCTGCGGTTCCGCCGTCGCATTCGAAATACCGGATTCCTTCAATCGATTTCAGCCTCTCAGC
>JBDGSK010000007.1:1952-2728 GCA_042217575.1 Candidatus Nanohaloarchaea archaeon
CGGAATCTTTGGCCTTCTCGATCGTCCTGAAAATCTTCTCCTCGTCCTTAGTAGGTATCACTACGGAGGCCATTCACTCACCTATTACAGCGTCAAGCTTCTGTTTGAAGTTTTCCCAGGAATACTTTTTCGACTCCTCTACAGCCTTTTCTCCCATCTTCTCCACTTTTTCACTACTGTTCGCAAGCTCCTCCATTTTTTCCGCTATCCTCTCTGACTCCGGCTCGACCAGAAAACCTGTTTCGCCGTCGACAACTGACTCCTGCGGACCTCCCTCGTCAACTGCTATTACGGGTTTGCCATAACTTGCAGCTTCGATGGGTATTATACCCCAGTCCTCGTTCTCGGCCAGAAAGAGAACAGAATAAGCGTTCTCAAAAAGTTCATGCCAGCGCTCATCCGAAACATCAGTCTCGATTCTAACGTCTCCCCCTGATTTCTCGCGAAGCTCCTCTACATAATCCGGCTCTTGGTTAGAGCCAGCGAGGATAAGCCTGAAATCATCCAAATCCGCTCTCTTGAAGGCCTCCAGCGCCAGGTCTTGACGTTTGTACCGACGGAAACGCGAAGGATACAGAAAGTAATCGCCAAACTCGCCCGGCTCGTTCTCCTCTACATCAGCTCCAGGATGCACGACCTCCACAGCTTCAGCCAGACCTTTCTCCCGGATCCTCCCCGCTGTGACCTCGCTGTTCGCCACCACTCTATCAAAGTTACTCCAGGCCTTCCGCTCCAGAAAATCATAGAACCTGACCGCTAAATCAAAAACCGGGCGC
>JBDGSK010000070.1:0-5622 GCA_042217575.1 Candidatus Nanohaloarchaea archaeon
GAGAAGGAGTCGAATACGTTCTACCAGAACAACATAATGTTGAACAGGAAACCCATGCCTCTGGTTAGAAAAACAGTATTTATTGATCAGATGCAGCAAACGGTGGAAGACAAATCTCTGGAGTCTGAGAGAAAACTGGTAGGTTACCTAGGAAAAGAAGTTCTAGATTCAAGAAATGATTCAGATCACTCTTTAACTGAAGACATAACAACGCATATCCAAGAGGAATTTGATCAATCCGACATCTACGAAAAACAATATTCGAATTCAGCCTCCAGTTCTTGAAAAGCCATTTCTCCGCGTCTTCAGGGAGTCTGACACAGATCGCGTTTTCTGTCTTAACGACGTCCACATACCCCTAGCCCTCCCTCGTTCACCTGTGAACGCAAAGATGAATGAAACACCTAGATTATCAGAATTCGAATCGCTAGAAACCGCAATCCAGGAGAAAATCAAACACTACAAACAAGTCGCCGAAGAACTGGCGGAGGACCGGTAAAAAATGGAATCATCCGACAACACGGATACGTACAAGACCGGTACCTCAGACGACAGACTAGTCCAATTTCATGCCCGGTTCAGAAGATCAACAATGGAAGAGATCGAAGAGATCAGCGACGGCATGAAATGGAGCAGGGCCAGCGTCGTCCGCTACCTCGTGGAGATCGGACTGAAAGAAAGCAACTTCACTTCGGAAGAACCCTTCCTCAAGTTCAAGTGCCTCGAGTGTTCACAGGAACTAGTCCAGGTCGAGGAAGATCGGTACGCCTGTGAAAACTGTGGCTGCAAAATGGAGGTGAAGTAAGAATGACTTTTCATGATATCTTTGACGACGACATAGAAGACGTTCTGGACGAGGAAGCCTTTAACCAGGTCTGGGCAACTCAAAAAGTAGGCGAACACGTTAAGGAAGAAGTACTGAAAGAAGTAGAAAAAGTAGATCGGAAAGTAGAATCCACAGTATCAACCTACGACAAACTGATGGAGAACGACGAGTACAGAGAATTACCTGAAAAAGAACGGATCTTGATCTGGGAACTAGTCAAGATCAGGGAGAACGACAGCCCGAAGAACCAGACCAAAGTAGCTGAACAGTATGACGTAACAGACGCGTATCTGTCTAAACTGAAACAGAAAATCGACAAGCTCGGGCTCTAACCAGGTGTTGATTCCGGTTAAATTTCTAACTTCCTTTAATTTCTTAACCGGAAAAAGACTGTTCTGAAGCAGTCGTTCAACTGGTCGAAAAAGGACTTAGAACCTGCTCCAAGACCGGAACGGGTTCGGACAATCTACTACAAGTTACACGGACAGTTGATCACAAAACAGCTTAAATTCAAGTTTAATCTCTGACTAGCTCCAAGTTTAATTCCAGATACGAACTTGATCTATTCTTTGATCAAAGCTGCTCGCATCGGCGCACCGTCAGTATGCATTTTCAGTGGCATACCTGAGAAAGTATATTTTCCAGACTCTGCTCCACTCAGATTTAATCCTTCTATTACAGTCATTTCCTGATTCGCAGTTTCATGTGCTTCGGTAGCTTTCTCTCCACCGTCAAACTCTACAAGGCTGAGATAGTCGATGCCAACTGTTTTCACGCCCTGCTCTATCAGATATTCAACCCCTTCAAGAGTCAGGTAGGTGAAGTCTTCTCTGAACTCTTCGTATCCCTGAAGCGAGTTATCTGTTTTCAGGAGAACAATATCCTCGGTAATTTCTGCATTTTCTAGTTCTTCTCTATCTACTTTTTCCTTGCAATCTGTCAGATCCAGTATCTGTGCGTCTCCATAAAAATTCTCTAAGTCGAGTTCTTCAACTGTTTCTCCGTCTTCCTGGATGTGTTGAGGTGCATCTACGTGAGTTCCTGTGTGGCTGCCGATACATATCTTGGATTCAGTGGTGCTGTCTTCCGGTATCTGCCGGTATTTCTCTATCTCTGGCTGAGGATTACCGGGATAGTAAATCATATCTTCACTGATTTCCATCGAAACGTCGATTATTTCCATAGACAGTGTTTTTCGTCTGCTGGTTTATTTTTATGCACTGAGCTTGGAGTAAGCAGTTCCAATAAAAGCCAGAGAAAACTAAATTTCAGTATGGTCAGACATCTTTCTCTGGGAAACGGTTCTCTGCTCGTCAACCTGGACGACTCACTCAGGCTACGAGACCTGTACTTCCCGTATGCAGGCCAGGAGAACCATGTTCAGGGAAGAAAACACAGGATAGGAGTACAAGCCGATGGTTTCTCATGGATTGAGAACTGGGATACCAATCCAAAATATAAGCAGGATACTATTCTCGGAGAATCAACAGCTAGAAACAAGATGGAAGGTCTCGAATTGACCTTCAGAGACACAGTGGAGTGTGAAAAGAATGTTTTCCTCCGAGAAATCGAGATCAAGAACAAGGAAGACTATGATAGAGAAGTCGAGGTATTCTTCCATCAAGACTTCGATCTCTACGGTACTGGAATGGCAGATACCTGTTTCTACCACCCAGATCATTCTGGTCTGATCCATTATAAGAAGAACAGGTATGTGATGGCAGAAGTCAAGCGTAAAGATGGAAAATGCGGGGATCTGGAGCAGTACGGGATCTACAGAGACAATCCGTCAGAAGAAATCGAGTCAGGAAACCTAAACGGTAATTCTATAGCCCAAGGAAATGTTCAGTCAACCATCAGCATCAAAGTTCAGATCGAAGCGAACAGCTCAGAAAAAATATACTACTGGATTAACACGGGTAAAGACCTGGAATCGGTGCTGGAGCTTAACGAAAAAGTCGAGGAAAGAATCGAAGACTTTTTTGAGCAGACGGAGATGTGCTGGAGAGGATTTATCGGAGAAACCGCTGCTAAAATAGATAAGTTGGATCACCATATCACAGAGCAGTTCAAGCGGTCTGTACTGGTTGTCAGAGGTCAGACGAACGACAATGGAGCTATTACAGCTGCGAACGACTCCTCAAATCTGGAGTACAACCAGGACAAGTATGGTTATATGTGGCCTCGGGACGGGGCGTTGGTCGCAGAAGTCATGGCCGAAGCAGGATATCCTGACCTAGTGGAGCCGTTCTTCGACTTTGCTGAAGATGTACTTCATTTCGACGGCTACATGATGCACAAGTACAACCCGGACAAGTCTTTGGGAAGCTCGTGGCATTCATGGATTGATGAAGAAGGAAATAAGCGGCTGCCGATACAGGAAGATGAGACTGCGCTTGTGATCTGGGCGCTGAAACGATACTACGAAGAAACAGGCGACAAAGAAATACTGGAGGAGAAATGGGGTTCACTGGTAAAACCGGCAGCAGAGTTCATGCATGAATACTTCGATGAAGAACTTTCTCTTCCGAAACCGAGCTACGATCTCTGGGAGGAAAAACACTATATTTCGACATTTACTGTAGCAGGAGTTTATGCAGGCTTGAAAGCGGCTGGCGAGATTGCCGATGAAATCGGACAAGACGGTGAGAAATACCTAGAGAGAGCTGAAGAGATCAAAAAGGACGGTCTTGAAAACCTGAAATCGGAGGAAAGTAAGAGATATGTGCGGGGCATCAAGGACGGAGAGAAGCTGGACGAGGTTTCAGCGCCACTGTTCTTCCTTGAAAGATTCGGTCTGGTAGAGGAAGATGATGAGTACTTCCAGAACACGATGAATGCTATCCAGCACTACTTGTCACCAGATACAGAAATCGGCGGTATCGCTCGTTACAAAGGCGATTACTACCACAATGTCACTGATGACTTTGACAGAGTCCCAGGAAACCCATGGATCATCTGCACTCTCTGGGTCGCCCAGCACCTGATAGAGACCGCAGAGTCTTTAGAGGAACTGAAAAAAGCCAAAGAGTACATGCACTGGACATGCGAGAACTCGCTGGAAACCGGTCTGTTGCCTGAGCAGGTTGATCCGTTTACGGGAGAAGGCAAGTCTGTCGGCCCGCTGACATGGTCGCACACAACATTCATCGAGACCGCCATAAAGTTCTCGGAGAAGAAAGAGGAACTGGCGGATCAGGAAGATACCTAGTAAACCACGGATACGAGGTAATAGGTGTCGGCTTACAGGAGTGCGACGAAGCATGCTACACGAAGATACACAGGTTAGACCTAACAGATGAAGATAACATAGAACAACTCCAGAATCTGCTGGAAGATGTAGACGGAGTATTCCATCTCGCCTGGAATGTGGCGGAGGAGAACTTCGATACAGGGAAGAAATGGGAAGGCAACATGGAAATGTTTGAGAATGTCTTGAACGCTTCGAAGGAAGCTGGAGTGCCGATATTCATCAACGGCTCTTCAATCCACGCTGGAACCGGAAACCTACCTGCCTATACAGTTGAAGCCAGTCTGGAAGATACTCCTGAACCTTACAGAAGCAGTATAGACTCGGAAGACGACTACGACATGAGAAAACAGGATCCGGAGAAACTGCTTGATCCGAGAGAAGAAGAGCCGGACAGCCCTTACGGCGAATCAAAGATCGAAACTGAACAAAAAACAAGGGAAGCAGTTGAAAGAGGCGACTTTGAGATAGGTGTCAGCATCAGAATAGGCGGAGTCAATAAGGAAGATAAGAAAGAATTGGAAGGAGAACCATACTATTCCAGCCTTTATTGGAGCCATAAAGACCTCGGGCGAACACTGGCAAATATTCTGGAGGCTGATACTGAGAAAATGGAAGGTTACTACCAGTTCTACGGTGTATCTGACAACGAAGGTCGTATATTTGACATAGAAAATCCCTTCACAGGAAACTCGTAGGTGAGGAAGATGGTGGTTAAAGAAGAGTTCAGAGGAAAAGAGACATTCAAATGCGAGGAACAGTGCAGAGAAGAAGGAGTTTGCGACTTTGAAATCTCAACTAAATCACTGGAGAAAAAGGCTATAACTTGATACTATGAAAGAATTTGAATTAATCGTAATCGGTTCAGGTTCCGGCTTAGATGTTGCTTCCGGAATCGCAAACAGAGGAAAAAACGTAGCAGTGGTAGAACCAGGAAGGCTCGGAGGTACATGCCTCAACCGTGGGTGCATACCGTCCAAGATGCTGATACACAGAGCAGATCTGGCAGAGGAAATAAATGACTCCGAGAGATTCGGATTACATGCCAGCCTGGAGGAAGTAGATTTTGAAGATATAATCGAGGAGGTAAATCACGAGGTCCACAGCGATGCTGACAGTATCAAGCAAGGTCTGAAGAACTCTGACAGGCATACGCTTTACCAGGAAGAAGCCCGCTTCATAGATGAAAAAGTTCTGGAATTGAAGGACAGCGGAGAAAAGATAACCTCGGACACTATAGTTGTTGCAGCAGGCTCAAGGCCTTTCATACCTCCAATAGATGGAGCTGACGAAGTAGACTACTGGACTTCAAAGGAAGCCTTAAACCCAGACTACCAGCCGGATGAACTGATCATGGTCGGCGGAGGATATATCTCGCTGGAGCTGGCACATTTCTATGACGCAATGGGAACCGAAGTAACTATACTCGAAAGAGGAGACAGAGTCCTGAAAAGGGAAGATAGAGAAATCTCAGAGAAAATCACCGAGATAGCGGAAAATAGATACAATGTGGAACTAGGAGTCTCAGCGACAGAAGTAAGAGAGG
>JBDGSK010000070.1:5632-9019 GCA_042217575.1 Candidatus Nanohaloarchaea archaeon
ATGAGGAGAAGGGCAGGAAAAAGGTCGTAGCCGAGAACACTGATGGTGAAAAAGTAGAGTTTTCAGGAGACGAAATTCTTTTTGCGACGGGAAGAGTACCGAATACCGACAGCCTGGAAGTCGAGGAAGCCGGTATCGATACCACGGAAAAAGGGTTTGTCAAAACAGATGAAAAGATGCGGACAAATATTGACGGCATCTACGCTCTCGGCGACATAGCCGATAACTGGATGTTCAAACACTCTGCAAATCATGAAGCAGAAATAGTGTTCAAGAATATCGTAACCGGCGACCAGTACGATGTAGACTATCCTGGAATGCCGCACGCAGTATTCACCTCTCCACAGATCGCAGGAGTCGGGAAAACAGAGCAGGAATTGGAGGAAAAGGATGAAGATTATGTTTCTGCCACCTACGACTACGCCGATACAGGTATGGGAAGCGCCTTGAAGGAAGGAGACGGCTTCGTAAAGGTGCTCGCCTCTGAAGACGGTGAGATTCTCGGCTGCCATATAATCGGCCCGCACGCCTCCCAGCAGATACACGAAGTGCTCGTCGCAATGAAAGCCGGCAGTGGAACGGTTGACGACATCAAAAACACGATCCACATCCACCCTGCGCTGAACGAAGTCGTACAGCGGGCATTTAGCCAGGTGTGATGCAGATGATGAATTCTTCAAGGAAGTACGGCGGACTTATATCTGTAGTATCCGGTGTATACTCCCTTTATCTCGGGATGCAGACGATGAATATGGCCTCGATGTGGTTGATGAACATACTTGGTCTGGTAGTGCTTATGCATGGCGTTGCCTTACTGACAGACCTGGAAACAGATGTTTTAGACCGTTCCGGCGAACTAATGGTGCTCTATTCTGCAGTTATGCTCCTTAATCAGGTCTGGATGGCGACAATGATGGCTTTCGACCCGGGTATGACAGCAGTGGCAGTTATAATGCTGGGAAGTGGTCTAATAATGCGTCAACAGAACTCGATGTGAAATTATGAAACAAGTCTCGAAAGAACAGATGGCAAGAATCGATGAGAAAGTACCTGAAAAATACGGTATCAGCATCTCCCGGATGATGGAAAACGCAGCCTACCAGATCGCTGACTTCTTAAGAAAAGAGATCGATTCCAGCGGAGTCACAGTTTACGCCGGAAAAGGTAACAATGGCGGCGATGCCTTAGCTGCGGCCAGAAGATTACATCTCTGGGGTTTTGAAGTAGAAGTAATCTTAGCAACCAGAGAACTTGACGGTGTAAGAAAAGAAGAGTTGGAGATACTGGAGGAACTAGGTGTTGAAATTAATTTAGAATCTGCCGAAAATGAATATCCTGTCGCCTTGGAAGGATTGATCGGTTACAACCTTAACGGCGATCCTCGGCCTCCATTTGAATCAATTATAGAGGAAGTTAACGATTACGAAACAGTTGTCAGTATTGACTTGCCAACAGGTTTAGATGCCGATACAGGAGAGAAAGCTTTGCCTGCAGTAGAAGCAGACTATACAGTTACCTTGGCGATGCCGAAGAAAGGAATGAATAAACAGAACTCAGGCGAAATCTGGGTTGCGGATATTTCAATTCCTCCAGAAGCATATGAAGAATTCGGATTCAGCGGCGATATATTCGGAAGACGCTCGCTTGTAGAGACATCTTGATTAAATCTTGATGTAGTTGAACCCTTTATCCTGAAGCTGGTTTAACCGGCCGACACCCGAACTGACAATTTCAACTCCTTCAATTACTTCTCCTTCTTCTATTCCTCTATTTTCCAGTGAGTTGCTGCAGGCATTAAACTCAACATCTTTACTTAGGAACTCTTCGATAAACTCCGATGCCTCAGAACCTTCTTCAACCATGTCAATCGCATTAGAATTTATCACGACAGCGATCTCTCCAACTTCAACGGTTCCATCATCCATCAAATTCTGGATGTTTCCCAGTAACTCACTCTGTTTTGAAGTTTCTCCGGAGTTGATATGGAAAACTGTCTTCATAGATCGAATTTACAATTCATTGAATAAAAAAAGAGAGAAAGATCAGAAAGTGATTACCTCGTATCCTTCATCAACCAGTTCCCTAAAGCTTGGATGACCATCATTCTCATCCGATTTCTCAACGTCACCTACATCTGCATCAAAGGCGGAGACACAGAAACTGCATGCCTTCGAGTTTTCTGAAACTGAAGAATAGACCTCGTGTAAATCATGGTCTTCGTCCTCCAGTTTCTCTATCCACTGCGTTCCTGCACCGTCAAAGATCAGCTCTAGATCGTCACCCTCCTCTTTGAACTCTTTCGCAGCCTGTAGAGCGTTTGTCACTCTTGCCATATTTTCATGTCCTTCAGTACCTGCTAGAATTACAATAGCTGCTTTATTCATAGGAACGTTTTAGACCAGTGTCGTTATAACTCAGGAGCTAACTCTGATGTAAGCAGCTAAAACATAAGTTCTGAGCGATAATAATATCTTGGTGATTTCAAGATGAGCAAGAAGTTTACCTGTGAAGCCTGCGGACACACCTTTGAATCAGAAGATGAAGAAGAACTTGTCAAAGAAGTCCACAGCCATGCACACGACGAACACGGAAAACACATGTCAGAAAAAGAAATCAAGGAGAAAATAGAGGAGACCTGAGAAAAAACCCTCCCTATTTTCCTCCTATATTTTATCGATCCGGCTAGTATCTCTTTCCTCTTTGATGTAGTCATCCTCTCCGAAGGGATGACCTCCGAAACCGTGGCGCATCAAGGCAATGGCTTTGTAGGCTTCTTTCTGCTCTCCACGAGACTTGAACAGCTCCATAACCGACTGCGATATGACGGGTATCGGTGTTTCGGAGTTGATTGCTTCCTGTACCAGCCAGTTAACCTCTCCTGTATCTTCGATATAGTTCGGGATTTCCTCGAACTCCGGATTGTCTTCGTCCCGCAATCCTTCCTCCATCAGTTCAATCAGCCAGGAACGAATTACAGAGCCGTTGCTCCAGTTGTGGAAAAGATTGGCCAGCTGATCTTCGTCAAGGTCGAAGTCTCCGTTTGCTCCATCTTTCAGTAGCTCCATTCCTTCTCCAATTGCCTGAAGCATACCGAACTCGATTCCGTTGTGAACAAGCTTGACGAAGTGACCGGTTCCAGGCTCTCCAACATGGACGAAACCTCCTTCAACAGATAATTTTTCGAGTATTGGTGCTGCCTTGTTTACAGTGTGTTCTTCTCCACCGACCATGATGCAGGCACCGTTCCGGGCGCCGGTCCATCCTCCTGAGGTTCCGCAGTCGATGAAATCATACTCTCTGTCAGCAATTTCTTCATGTCTTATCAGCGAGTCTCTGTAGAAGCTGTTCCCGCCATCCATCAGTACATCTCCTTCTTCCAGGTGAGGG
>JBDGSK010000071.1:0-8256 GCA_042217575.1 Candidatus Nanohaloarchaea archaeon
CCTGAGGCCCAAAGTAGGCGAGCGGAATCAGGCCGGCGTAACCTGCAGCACCCAAAACTACAAGCGCTGCACCGAGCCCCATCCTGATCTTGCGGTCGAGCCCTCCAACGTTTTCCATCACAAAAGAAACTGGTTCAGCCCGGCATATAAAGATGGGAGAGATGGGGTTGAAGCCCCATCCTTCCTCTACCGGTACTTCTCGTACAGCATCTCGGGAGGGCAGAAGTCAGTGAACGAGCTCTGCCACATGTTCAGGCCCACGAACAGGTCGACAAGGTAAAGGTACTCGTGGATAAACCAGCCGCCAATAAAGCCGGTGAGAACCATGGTTCCTGCCAGCCGCCGCATGAACTTTTTCTTACTCTTCACTTTCTCCACCTCTGAACCTGTCCCTGTAACGGTAAATCGAAGCGCCGAGCACCAGGAATGCGGCAGCGATTCCTCCGAAGACGAGCGGGGAACGGGTTCTTCCACTCAGTTTCACATCAACCTCTTCTGTGAAAGTGTAGACCGAGTTGTCGCCTTCCTCCGAGTCTCCGGTGCTTCTTAACTGGATCTTGAGCTGGTGAGTTTTCAGCGCGGCGGAACGGTCAGCTGAAACTTTAAGAACTGCTTCAGCGGTCTCTCCCGGTTGTATCTCTCCTATGTAGCTTGAACGGTCTTCAAGCGCGAACGGCTGGGTTCGCTCGGCGATGACTCTCGCGGTGACAGACTCCGCGTCCTGTTCGCCGGTGTTCCTGACACTTACCCGGAGGGCCTTGGTGGCTCCTGCCTTCATGACTTTCTGACCACCTACAACTTCGAGATCAGGTCTTCCCTCCACGCGCAGCGGCACCTTTAACGTCTCGGAGTAGGGATTGCCGTCAGCGTCCTCGTAGGTCGCCTTGAGTTTAATCCTGTGGGTTCCTGGCTCAAGCTGTTCGTTGAGGTTAACCGAGTAGGTCTGGCTGTAGGTCTCTCCCGGATTGATCCTTCCAATGAAGAATTTCTCATCCTTCGAGTGGGAGGACTCAATGTTTTCAGGCGTCTCCGGTCTCAGCTCTACTTCTTCGATAGGTTTGTTGCCGGTGTTGGTGAAGCTAAGACTCATCTGGACGTAGTCGTCGCCCGGTCGCGGCACGGAAGGCTGCGTTTTGACGACGTCAGCGGTCAGGTCGACTCCTTCGTTGTCGACAGGCATGCTGAACTCCTTGATCACTGTAATGTTCGACTCTCCTTCAGCTGTCGTGATGGAGACCGGGTTGCCGTTTTCCAGGTACTGGATGTGGAGTTCGAAGTCGTACATCCCTGTAGGCGCGTTACTGTCGATCTTTACCTGGTATCGCTGGTTCCAGACTCCCTGAGGGTAGAGGAAGCCGATAGATTCATCCCTGTTCTCCTCTATTGTGACGTACTTCCTGGTCAACCTGTTGCCCGGCTTCAGGATGACTTTAAGCGTCTTGTCCTTGTCCCATGTCTTTTCCGGGTAATCTGTGGCCCAAAGATTGGCCGATATGTTGACCCTGTCGCCCGCGGAGATGAATGCGGGGTCAAAGCTTACACCGTCGAGCTTTGGTGTTGCGGAAACTGTTCCAAGTGCAGAGATCGCGAAGACAAGCGTCAACGCGACCTTGAACGTTGTCGAGTGTGTGGTTCGTTTCATAGCATTATTTTGCGTCGTAGACGTAGATTATCGTAGGGAGCAGCACTACTGAGCCGATATAGGCTGAGATTATTCCTGTAAAGAGGAAGATCCCGAGCGAGTGCATCCCTGTAAGGTTTGCGAAGAGCAGAGCGAGGAATCCTACCGCTGTCGTCAGCGAAGCGCCCAGGAGCCCCCGTGAAAGCTCTACCATTGTCACGCTCAGACCGTCGACTCCGCGTTCGCTGGAGTAGTACTTCTTCGTGACGTGTATCCCGAAGTCGATTCCGAGACCCATAATCATCGCGGCTGAAACCATGGAAATTATCGTGAGGTCGGCGCCAAGCCAGCCGCCCAGTCCTATCATCCAGACCAGCGCGAACATGACGACTGTGAGCGGGAGCCAGATTTTCTTCACATCACGGAAGCTGGCGTATAAAACGCCGAGTACTGCGAGGAAGGAAACTGCGGTGATCCTGATGAAGTCGTTTATTATGACCTTGAAAGTCGCGAGGTCGATCATGTTGTACCCGGTGAGCGTCACCTTTGCAGGCGGCGCCGCAGAGTCGATGATGCCGCTCATCTGCGAGTGAAGTTTCTGTATCTCGTCCGAGTTAGCCTGGGTATCAGCTCTGACAGCCATTATCGCTGTTCCGGCTGTCTCGCTGACGAAGCCACGGTAGTTAAAGCTTTCAAGCCTGTCCCGGTCATCCGGTATCTCGCCGTAACGCCTCTCAAGCATTGTGGCTGGCGACCTGACAGAGCGGACGTTTTCAAGCCGTTCGATCCGTTTCCCGATCCTCAGCATCGACTCCATAAGCTCCTGGTTCCTGACATCTCCTGAGTTCAGGACGATATAGCTGGTATCGCCGTAGAACTTGCTTCTTAACGTGTCTAAAGATTCTACGACGGGGTCGTCCTGCGGTAGAACGGCTTCAGTACTCGGCTTGATCTCCATCTGTGTTGCACCGGGAACGATTACCGCGGTCAGTGCGAGCAATGCCGCAAAAACTTTGAACGGGTGCTCGACCTGGTACTCGACCAGTTTGTTCGCGAGGTTTTCTATTATCATTTGAATCCCTGCCTCCATCCGAGCGACTCCCTGATTTTGCTCATAAGGTTCTCCTCGATAACGAAGACTGCCGGAAGCAGCAGTATGGTGAAAAGCACGGCGTAGCCGATCCCGAGCGACATTATGAGGCCGAAGCGGTGCATCTCAGGCATCTTTCCGGCCAGGAACGCCAGGAAAGCGCTGATCGTAGTTACAGCGCTTGCGATGATTGACACTCCGATGTCGTCAACAGCGTCAACGAGCGACTCTTCAACCGTGTTGTCCCGCCTGTTAAACCTGTAGATGTTGCCGATGTGGATGGCGTATGCGATGCCGATACCGATCACGAGCGCGGCAACGCTTCCGGCCAGTGTTGAAAGCGGAATCCCCAGATGCCCCATTGTTCCATAGAGCCAGGTAACGCTTAACGCAACCACAAACAGCGGCATCAGAGCGGCGGTCAGCGAGCCTCTGAAAAGCATCCAGGTGATTATGAACACGAGCAGCAGCGAGATCATGGTCGTAACGTTCTTGTCTCGCTGAACCATCGACGCCAATCTCTGCTGCACAGCGGGAACGCCGGATATACTTGTTTCAACACCTTCCGGCTTCATGTAGGAGGCCTCCTGCTTTATCTCTCTGAAGATGCGCGACATCGCACTGCCGTCGTCCCCCATGTAGGTGTAAGCTATCATAACCGCGGTATTCTTGTCTCTGTCGACGAGCGAACTCTGCCTCAGGGGAGAGTATACGGTCGTTATACCGTATATATCGTTTAATCGCTTTTTCAACTGCCGGATATATCTCTTCGCCTCTGGGCTCTTAACAGACTGGACTCCGTCTTCAGCCACGCCTGTCCGGATTTTCACAGCGATCGTGTCTCTTCCTAGGCCTATCGCACGCAGCTGATTGAACTCTCCAACCGGTTCGGAGGAAGAAGGCATCATGTTCTCTAACGCGACTACCGTGTCGATCTTGCCCATCCCCGGGATCATCGCAAGCGTGAGAAACGCGAAGATCAACACGACCGCATAGGGATGCGATTCCTGGAACCTTGTTACCCGCCCAAGCAGAGTCTGTGACATTTTGTTTACCTATCTTACACAAACTTTTATGAAGGTTGGAGCCGACTTTTTTCCTCAGGGGAGAAGATGTACGACAAAATCCTGATCCCAACTGATGGAAGTGAAAAAGCAGAGGTCGCAGCGGGTCACGCCGCCGAGCTCGCAGAGAAACACGACGCAGAACTTCACGCATTATACGTTGTAGATGTAGGTGTCGAAAGCTCTGTCGATGCTGTAGACGAACTCATGTCGGAGTTAGAGGAAGCCGAAGAACTCGACGAGAAAGCCGAGGAGGCGTTGAACTCTGTCAAGGAGCGCTTCCCGGACGCGGTTGGAAGCGTAGAATACGGAAAGCCTTACCGTGAAATACATGACTACGTTGAAGAGAACGACATCGACCTGGTAGTGATGGGAACCAGGGGCAGGAAAGGCCTTGAAAGGATACTGCTCGGGAGCGTCACGGAGAAAGTTCTCCGGTCATCGGATGTTCCGGTTCTGACGGTAAGAAACGTTTAGAGGAAGGGTCTTGAGCCGCGTCGCTCGGCGTAGAGAATAGTCTGATCCCGGCTTTTGTTCGCGTCGAACCTCCAGCGTTCCTCGCTGAGATACAGGGTCTCCAGAAGCTCGTCTGCAAGCTCTTCTGCGTCCGGCTCTTCCTCCTCCAAATGCCTGACCGCGACCTGGAAGAAGTCGTCGCCGGTGTCGCATCTAACGCGGTAATCCCTGTCCTCCAACGCGTACTTGGTCTCGAGGTACCGTTCAAGCTTTTTCGAGTCCACGCGGTGAAAGAATAGGCAACAGTTAAAACCTTCAAAAAGGTCTGTATCCCGGGAACCTCTAACCCGGTCTCGTACGGTTAAACTGTTTTTAGAGGCTTCAGCGTTGCTGGGAAGTGGCACGGTTAACCTTATTAGTTTGAGACTCGACTTTTTTGCTGTGATTTTTCTATGGACGCAGAGATAGACTACTACGACAAAGTACTCGGCGGCATCGCCGGGAGCCTGGTGGCCGGTGCCTCGGTCGGAGTTTTCACTACTGTCCCGGTTCAGTTCGGTGTCGGTGGAGGCGCAGCGGTTTCGATAGGTATAATGTACCACGGGATGTTCAGGAACGGGCCGCTCGGGTGATCAGCGGTGGAGTTGCTTCTTGCTTTTACTGTCGCCGCAGCAGTGTTTGTAGGTATCAACATCGGCGGCTCTTCCACAGGTGTCGCTTTCGGCCCATCTGTCGGAGCGAGGCTGGTCTCGAAACCTAAAGCGGCAGGATTGATGAGCCTCTTTGTTTTCCTCGGGGGCTGGACGGTCGGCAGGAATGTCGTCGAGACGATGGGAGGAAGGATAGTTCCTGCCTCACAGTTTTCGCTGACAGCGTCTGCAGTGATACTTTTCTTCGTAGGACTTTCGCTCTTAATCTCCAACCTTTCAGGCGTTCCGGCGTCAACATCCATGACCGCTGTCGGCGCTATCGCCGGGCTCGGGCTGGCAACGAACAGTCTGAACAGGGCGGTTATGGCGAAGATAGTATCCTACTGGCTGGTCTCGCCTGCAGTAGCTTTCCTGGCAGGAGGGGCGATCGGAAGATACCTTTACATCCACCTGGATGACTACTTCAAGATTGACAGGAGCGACGGAAACCTGCTGAAGTACCGCGGCAGGATCCCTGTAGCGCTGGAGGAGACCACAACCCGCCGCGAATTCTTCTCCGGAGTTCTCGTCGTCCTGATCGCGTGCTACATGGCCTTCTCTGCCGGCGCCTCTAACGTTGCCAACGCGGTCGCACCTCTGGTGGCGGGAGGGAAAGGCGTTCTCCAGATGGAGACCGGTTTGCTGCTCGGAGCCGCGGCTATAAGCTTCGGAGGATTTACGATAGCGAGGAAGACCCTGGACACGGTCGGCGATGGCATAACAGAGCTTCCGTTGCTGGCCTCGCTCGTGGTCTCGACTGTTTCTGCTTCAATTATAACAGTGCTTTCAGCGATGGGGATCCCTGTCTCTCTGGCGATTTCTGCGACCATGTGCATAACAGGTCTTGGCTGGGGAAGAGCCTCGAGAACCGTTAAGGTGTCGGAGACTTTACAGGGGAAGAGGCCGCCGCTGAAGACTGCTGCACTTCAGACTGATGAGAAGAAACAGATAGGGGAGGAAGAGCCATCGGATATACCGGATAAGCGGCTTTTCAAACCTGAAGTCATCCGGAGAGTTGTCAAGCTCTGGGTACTGACCCCGACCCTCTCCGCCGGCGCATCCTACATCGTCTTCACGCTGATCTCTACGACTGCTTAAAAGCTTTCAGATGGTAAAAAACTCTGTGGAAGACGACATCCCAAGAGAGGAGCGTGAAAACCTCCACAAATGGGGGAAAGCCCGGAAAATAGTGGACGAGGAACGGATAGAAACCACTCTGAGAAGTGAGGATCGCTACCAGTTCAGGGTTGAAGGCGACTCAGATACTTACGAGGTAGGAGTCGACATCGACACCGGTGAAACCTTCTGCCCCTGTCCTTTCAAGGGAAAGACCTGCAGCCACAAGATCGCGGCGCACCTTTTCCTCGCGGGCATCGGGGTTGAAAACGAGTCTTTTACACACAGCAGCTGAATACTGTTCCCGCGAGTCATTTCCGCCCAGAGTTATTTTAAATGCCGCCGACAAAACTTCTTTACTATGAGATCAGGCAATGGCAAGATCTTGATACTTGCAGCGGTCTTGATGTTGGCGCTGGTTCCAGCCGTCGCCGACGGGCATGTGAATGGAACGGACAGAACAGATGCTCCGGAAGATGACTCAGACATCAAAAAGAGTGAAGACGGCGACACTGACGGGGCTGAAACCAGAGAAGCAAACCAGACCGGAGACACGGTCGACGGAACCGACAACAGAACGGAACTAACTGTCGACAGATCGGAGGCAGAACAGGCAGCAAGAAACGTTCTCTCCGACAACAACTGGACGCTTGAGGATTCAAAGACCCATGAGGAAGACGGCTACTACGAGTTCAAGTTCGTAGTCAAAGGAAAAGACGCGGAAGCCGAAGTACGGGTCGACGGCTCTTCAGGAGAAGTCTTCAGGCACGAAGAAAAGCTTGAAGACGAGTCTGACGGAGTAAAGAAGCTGGAGAAAGTTGAAGTCCAGAGCCTTGAAGAGGCCAGGAAGCGGATCAAAGAACTCCGCAGCATGGTCATGGAGCTCAGAGGAAAAGTAGCAGAGCTTGAAGGACGCGCAGACAGTGAAAGAGGAGCAGAGTTCGAACGCAGAGGCAACGAGACAGAAGCAGAAGTAGAAAACAAATCCGGAGAAACAAAAAGTGAAGCCGAGATAGAAAGAGGGTCTAAAGGAACTGAAGGAGAAGCAGAGAGACGCGGCCCGCCGGCCGGACAGGAACCCAGCGAAAACGCTCGCGAGAACGTCAACGGAACTCCGGGAAGCGACCAGGCACAGCAGAGACGTCCAGAATTCATCAACAAGCTACTGAGCAGCTTCTTCGGCTGACATCAAGCCACATCTCCTTTCTTTTTTTCTACCTGACCGTTTGACTTTCCAGTTCTACGCCCTGAAGACGGGAAAAAACTGGTAGAGTGGACCAAGAGATTCGACTTCATGACGGATGCCAGGCAGGAGATGCTGCACCGGTCGACCTCGGAATCGGTCTGGGCTGTGGTCAAGGGACATGTCCTGATGGCGTTCGCACAGGGAATACTCGCAGGGATAGGACTCTACGTGTTCGGAATAGAAAACGTGCTATTCTGGACCTTCATGATGATTTTGCTCGGCTTCATACCCATGGTCGGCGCCGCAATCGTCTGGTTACCGGCAGCTCTCTACCTCTTCTTCACAGGCGAACCAGTCGCAGGAGGACTTCTCATCGCGTACGGAGCTATCATAGTCGGGGGCGCGGACAACTTCCTCCGGCCGATGCTTGTCGATGACGATGCAGACATCCACTCCTTCTTCATAATCCTTGGACTTATAGGCGGCCTCAGTCTGTTTGGTCCTGTAGGAATCTTCATCGGCCGGTAATCTTCGGCATACTGAAGAACCTGCTGAACATGGTCAGGGCAGACCACTGACCTGGAACGCAGCGTATAATCTGATAGAACATTTAGAGGCAGTTAGAAAAAGTGATAGAAAAAGCCGGGAAGAAAATGTTGTACCGAGACTGCTGACAGCGGTTAAAGAACCGTCATGTCTGCAGCCTTCGGACCTCTGTCGCTCTCCTCCTGCTCGAACTCGACTTCGTCTCCTTCTTCGACGTCAAGACCTTCTTCCTGTTCATCCAGGTTGAAGTAAACGTCGTCATCCATGTCCTCAACCTCGATGAAGCCGTAACCGTTCTGGTCGTGCAGGAAAGCAACTGTTCCTTTCAAAGTAAATACACCTCCTATAACAGACAATTCGACACCAAACCTTATAACCCCGACAAACCCTGCACATGAAATCCGGGTTCCAAGCCCCTTTTTGAGATTGCGAAGGGAGGGTTCAAAACTCACTCTCGTGATCGTCTTATTGTGTGTAGTGAGACCATC
>JBDGSK010000072.1:0-1867 GCA_042217575.1 Candidatus Nanohaloarchaea archaeon
AACTTCTCATAACACCGTTAAATAAACTCTAAAATTCCGGTTTAGCTGTTTAGGTGTCCAGGGTATAACGCTTTACCGCTGGTTTAAATAAGAAGGGTGTCTCATATCAGGGATGCTAAAAGTCTCCTATTCTGTCATAATCAAGTGTTTCCCTTAATGCGTTGTATGCTGATACTACTTCTTGAGCTATCTTTTCTGGTCTTTGGTCGTAGCTTACGTTAACTGCGAAATGTTCATCTACATAAACTTCTCCATCTACTTTTTCTTGAACACTTTCTCTTAGTTGTTCCTGTATATAATCAGGCTGCACTCCCGCATTAGTCTCTTTTTCCAGTAGATTCTCAACAAAGTCTTCTGCCTTCGCAGAGTCGAACTGTACTGTGAAATCTCCTCTTTGATCGTAAGGTGCTGAAAAAACCACTGTTGAATCTTTATCGTTCATCAAAAGAGGTTCTCCATCTCCTATAGATCCAGTTACTCGCCATTCTTCAGGATAAATATCTTCTCCGACGGCTCCGTATCCGAACTGGCCTCTTGCTAGAACCACATGTTTAATGTCGGCCTCGTAAACTTGACCTTCTGAATCTTCTTCAACGTTTTCAACATTAAGAGCTACGGAGATATCTTCGTGCTCTCCTTCTTGATCGATAGGTCTTGGACTTCCGTATCCTGTAAGAGTATTTTCACTTTCAGGTCGGTGAATATCTCTTAAGTGCTCAATATGGTCTTCTTTCGAATAACCAGTTCCGTGCTGATAAGTAAAACCTAGCTCTTCAAGTTCTTCGACAACTCTTCCAACTTTATTCGTCCATCTTTTAAAATCAAAGTTTCCCTCTGATACGTCAGCTTTAACTGTGTTCACTGGGCGACACCTGTAAACATTACAGTATTGAAAGATAAAATACTTAAATGTCACTGAGTAATAACAACATATGAGTTCCGAGAATGTGGAGGGCTTCAAAGTAGAGTATTTTGGGGAACACTCTCACGGTCCTGTCTATCAAGTAGATCTAGAAAACGGCCAGATTTCATTTAAGAGCCAAGATTTAGGCATAATGGGAAAACCATTTTCTGAAGTAATGGAAGGTGAAGAGGAGAGTAGTTTGAGAGAGACTGAAGAAATAGTAGACTCTCAAGCAGGGCAAGCGGCCTACGAAATACTTCTAGAGTCGGGTATTGAACCAGGTCAAACATATACCCGATCTGCGGGAGCTTTTGGGAATCCTACACCAGGTATGACCATCGAAGTATATGATGATGAAGACGAACTAGAAAGAATTGAAGACATTGATCGAACAATGGTCGAATACGCCGTCCAAAGACTTGAGGAGGCTTTAGAACTTGAAGAATAATGATGTCTGAAACCTTGACTGAAACTACTTTTGAGGATTTAGAGGATATTGAATCTCAAGAAGCTCAAGCAGTAGAAAGAGCTATAGCTGAAGATTTTAGGTCTTATTCAGCAGATTTAGGTATGAAAACGGATATAGATGCAGAGAATGTTAGAGTAGTGACGGACCGAGAAGAGTTTGAAGAGCTTCAGGAAACTCTTGAAGCCGTTGGTGATAATGCTCATGATCATTTGGCCGGATATTATTCGAAACTCCAAGAAGCAGTATTTAATCTTTCAAGAGGTGCAGGAGGCGTTTCAACACCAGTTCCATCTCTTAGCAGGCATGAGCTTTTCCATCACGATAACAAGTCAAGATTTATCGGAGATATCGAAGAACCTATAAACCAGATAGAAGAGTTTCAGGATTTGGCCGGAGAGAAAAACGCCTCGTATATCTTAGATAATTTCTTCCATAACTCCTATGAAGTAGCTGTTTTGATGGCTAACTCATCTGAAGAAGTTAGAAGAAAAGTA
>JBDGSK010000072.1:1975-3982 GCA_042217575.1 Candidatus Nanohaloarchaea archaeon
TGGAGGAAGGATTTGCGATATTCTTCGACCTCCACTCAAGAGATCAGCTTCAGGATTATGATATAATGAATTCAGAAAAAGAAAGAGAAGAATGGTACCAAAAGATTGACGAAAGTGATATGTACGACGAATCGGTCGAGGAAAGAGTAAGGGAAATATTTGGAATCTACGACAACTTAAGTCAATTCTCGGAAATGTCGGATGAACAAGCACTAGGCTATATAGCAACTACAGTTAGAGAAAAGATGATCGAAGCCGCAGACAGACCTGAACCAGATATGGAAATTCGAAATAACGCTCAGAAAGATCCAGTAAATCAGTACTTGGATGCTAGCAAAAATACCGGAATCTCTAGCTATCTGGATAGATAAGAATTTGAAATAAAAAAATAAAACACTAAAATTTACTCAGTATAGTTTCTCCCTCTATCGTTTCTTCTGCTAGCTTCTCTAATTCATTATCTTCGGCTGAAGTATTAGAGGTCAACAGTTCTCTGAAGAATTCTGCTTTTTTCTCTTGCTTGAGCTGTTCCTGGTTCTTTTGCTGATTATGTCGCTTCAGCTCTGGATCATTAAGCGTGGTGTTGCATTGCTGACAATAACTCCAGGCTGAACTATTGACGGTTTCGCATTTCGGACACTCTAAAGGTTTCAACGCGTCTTCTTCTATTTCTGGTTCGTATTCTTCTCCGAATTCTTCCATTAGTGCTTTTTCTAGTCCTTCTTTGACGATTTCTATGTAGTGTTTTGGAGCATCTGAGTCTGGGCTCCATCCGAAGAAGGCTCGTAGTTGGTATTCGGTCCAGCCGATATATGCCTTGTATATAGCTCGGCTCTTTCTGAAGAGTGCGTGAGGATTCTGGTCGATGTGCTGAGGTATGTCTGTCCGGTTGAAACATCTCTCTAGCACTCTCCGTACTGCGTTCGCAGTCAAGGGCTCTTTTTCCTGGATTGTTTCTGGCTGTAGTCCTGACCAACTACACTCAGGGCAAATATAGGTTCTTTTGCTGTAGCTACTGTTCTTGTTCTCATGCTCTACTTTTGACTCGCATTTAGGACAGTAGTTCGGCGAATTTTTCTTTAAGAAGACCGGGTCTTCCAGGTTCTTGTCGCTATCCTCCCATAACTTTCTCATCAAGGGCATACCTACTCTGAGCGGAACTTTTCTTTCTCCAGTTTTTCCTCTGCTGTGCGTTCCTGATTCACTGATTTTAACCCAGAGCTTATCTTCTTCAAATCTTACATGTTTCCATTTTAGAGGTGCGGGGTCATCGGGCGTCCTGAATACTTCGCCTACTCGGCAGCCGGAAGCCCAGCAAAACATAATTAGAGCCTTGTCCCTGAGGCATTTGGCTGAGTTAACTAGTTTCTTGATCTGTTCGGGAGAAGGTTTGGTACGAGGATCTACTTTCGCCTCGATGTTGGTTTTAACTTCTAGGTCGTCGACTAGTTCTGTTCCGTCTAGGTTTTTGTTGTAGCCTCTGCCTTCTTTTTTGATGAATCCGTTGTAGAACCGTGTTATTGTGTTCCAGAAGCTTTCTTTGCTACAGTCGCTGTATGTTCCTCCGTCCAGTTTTCTGAGCTGGTCTGTATTTAATGCTACGACTAGTTTCTTGACATCTTCTCTATTGGCTTCATCCATCTTGAAGTCTATTATCCTGCCGAGTGTAGATAGCCGGGAGGATACTCCTTTGATGTCTGCTTGGGAGAGTCCTTGTGTTTCCATGTGTCTGAGGAAGTCGTTGAATACTTGTTTGTTGTGATCAGATAATTTTTCTGTTTCTGCCAGGTTGTCGTTGTATTTTCGGACGGTTTCTAGTTTCATAGCTTTTCACCGCCGTAGAGTTTTGGGTAGATTTTCATTACCCCGATTTGTTTTACCGCGGGTTTTAGAGTGTTAGGAATGTAGTTTTCCGGTAGTTCCGTAAGTTGCATTAGCTTGTCGACCTCGAGTTTGGGTCGAGAAAGTGCAATAAATACAGGTTGGAGTGGACCGGCCCAGATTTGA
>JBDGSK010000073.1:0-20708 GCA_042217575.1 Candidatus Nanohaloarchaea archaeon
TCTCAAGCTGTATCAAACGATTCAACTCGACCGCGTACTCTAGAGGCAGCTCCTTCGCGATCGGCTCGATGAAGCCCCGGACGATCATCTCCTTGGCTTCCTCCTCTTCGATTCCACGGCTCTGGAGGTAGTGGATTTCTTCGTCGCCGATACGTCCCACCGTTGCTTCGTGGGCCATCTCGACGTCGTCCTCCCTGATCTCGATGTAGGGCTCGGTGTCGCTGGTCGCCTCCTCCGAGAACATCAGGGCGTCACAGTTATGGACGGATACTCCTTCCACAGTGTATGAAGAGTTTTTTTCCACATCTAAGTTGTAGACTTTTCCTTCGTAGTCTCTTTTCTCTATGTTTCTTACCGGATAGAATACTTCATCTTCTTTCAATTTTGATGATCTTCTATCGTCCTCTCTGCTTTCGTATTCGTAATCTACGTCAAAGGCATCTACAAATCTCTTCACGTTTAGCCCGCTTATATTGACTATGTATGCAGGTTTCCTTCCATCCTGATCTCTTCGTGTAACATTGGCAGATATACCAAAGTATAGCAGAGCGAGCTTGAGCTGTTCTGACAATTCTTTCGAAGTGGTTGTATAATGAATTCTATTATCATCGGTTCTATACGTGCCATCGCCCTCAAACATTCTTGGAACGATCTCTTGAAGTGCTTCTCTATTCATGAACTTTTTGGGTATTCTCTTTTCCGCGTTTCCTTTCCCAAATCTCTTCATAAAGGTCTTGAACATCTTATCATCTACATAGACCTCAGTGCAATTTTCTTTTTCCGTTCTCTTGCTGTACTTTCCCAAAATTTGCTCGAGAAGTTCTTCTGTTTCCTCAATCATTTTTTCTTCGTCATGCCTGTAGCTGAAGTGCACCCGATAACCTGTATCAGTGCAACCTTCGGCAAGGTAATAGCCGGCCAGCTTCATCAACTCTTCTTTCTTATCTTCGAGCGAAACAATTTGCTTATTACCATAGTATTTATATTCAACCTCTAAACCTGATCCCTCCATCTCTTCCGGAAGCTCAGGTCTCGGAATTGCCAGGTAATCACCTTTCTCTACCTTCGAGGGTTTGACCCATTTCGGATCAAACTCAGAATTTTTACGGGGATAATTATTTCTCTTAACCACTCTAACAGGGTGCCCCGGAGTAACTGTAATCGGCTCTGAAGTTCCAGCAGGTCTAATATCGTAGACTTCGCCATGATAATCTCTCTTGGTTTTAGCCTGAACCTTTTCATAGCTACCCGTATGCGTCAGTACTTCTTCACCTGTTTCCACGGATTTAATGTCTTTAATCCCTCCGGCAGTCTGCACATTTGCGTCAGGAGGAACACATTCCACGCTTATCTTGCTTCCCTCGCTTCCTTCCGGAACCCGTACAAGTCCTCTGTAGTTGGTTCTCCCCTCACCCTGCGAGATTGACTTGGACTCAATTGTCGAGTTGGTGTTCGGCGCGTTGTGCAGTATCTTGGCACCGGTATCGATGTTCTGGCCGTCGCCGGCATAGGCTATGGATATGTGATTGGCTTTCGCGCCCTCACCGTTGAGATGGCTGCTCGGATAAAGCATAGTAACTTTCGAGCCCATCGAGCCGGAGACCCATTCCATCGTCCCGTTGCTCTGGACCTTGGCGCGCTTCGTGTTCAGATTGTACGTGTTCTTCGACCAGTTCTGGACGGTCGAGTACTGGACGTGCGCGTCTCCCTTTACGAATACTTCGACACAGCCGGCGTGAAGATTGCTCCTGGTGTACTGCGGCGCGGAACAGCCCTCGATGTAGTGGACTGTCGAGTTCTCTTCCGCAATTATCAGTGTGTGCTCGAACTGTCCCATACCCTTCGAGTTCATCCGGAAGTAGGCCTGGACAGGGATTTCGACTTCCACTCCTTCAGGAACGTAAACGAACGAGCCGCCGCTCCAGACCGCGCCGTGCAGCGCCGCGAACTTGTTGTCCTGCGGCGGAACGCACTTCTTCATGAAGTACTCCTTGACCAGTTCTTCGTGCTCCTGAACTGCCTTGTCCATGTCGCAGAATATGACTCCTTTCTCCTCCCATTCCTCCTTCATGTTCTGGTATACGACCTCTGACTCGAACTGGGCGCCTACGCCACTTAACGCTTCCTTCTCTGCTTCAGGGATTCCGAGCCTGTCGAAGGTCTCCTTGATCTCTTCAGGCACCTCCTCCCATTCGTCGCTCTGCTCGCCCTCAGCTACTTTGAAGTGTGTAATATCGGAGAAGTCAAGCTCTGAAAGATCAGGGCCCCAGTCCGGCATCGGCCGCTTCTTGAAGTGATGGAACGCCTCCAGCCGCTTCTTCAGCATCCAGTCCGGCTCGTCTTTCTCCCTGGAGATATCGCGTACCACGTCCTCAGTCAGTCCTTTCCCGGAGTCGTACTCTATCTCCGCATCAGTTACGTGGTTGAACTTCTCCTGGTTCTTCTCGACTTTTTCCTCTGACATATGAGTTTTAGGCGAGGCTAAAGCTTAAATCCCTGCGCCAGGTGAGCGGTTTCCGCCGCAAAACTGTTTAATATTGAGCCGTAGTGTATAGGTCGTGTCCGGATTCGGAGAAGAGCTCGAGGAGGCAGAAGACCCGTGGAGAGTGCTTGACGGCGAAGACGGTCTCTTCAACAGAGCAGCGGAGCGTTACAGTGAAGAGCTGCCGACCGAGGACGAGATCCGTTTCGAGAAAGTGTATGACGGGGTCGACGAGTTCCATATCTACGAGCTTGAAACACCGAGCATGGATGACAAGCTCGTTCTGAAGGTTCGTCCATGCGGGAAAGGCTTCAGCGTGTCCAACATGACCGGGGAATACGAGCTGAAGTACCGGAACTTCTTCAGGTACGGCGTATCCGATCTGATGTAGTTCAGCCGCGGATGTTGCGGGAGGAGTAATCGCCTCTGGAGGAGATTCTCTCAACTTTGACTCCATGGCCGGTAGCGTTCTCAGCTAGATTCTTGACTTCATCCTCGGAGTGATCCTGATCATAGCCAAGAGTGATAACATCAGGATCGATTTTCTCCACCGTCGAGTATATGTCGTCTTCAGAGCCCAGGACTGCTTTATCGACGACTCCGAGCGCCGAGACAAGTTCAAGTCGTTCTTCCTCGCCAAAGTGAAGCTGCTTATCAGTATTAGAATCTCTCGCGACTATCACGACGAGTTCGTCGCCGAGCGCCCTCGACTCTTCAAGGTAATGAAGGTGTCCAGGATGCAGGATATCAAAGACTCCCTGGGCCATGACCCGTCTCATGGAAACTTGAGCGGAGGCATCCCTATTTATAGTTTCGGCGCGACTTGTTCGAGGATAGAGATGAGAAACGATTACTTTACCGCTCTGGACAAGGTTGAGCCGGCGCTTGAGGAACTCGGATACGAGCTTGAAGACGGAGATGTCAGAGTTGAACAGGAGCTTGTCGAAGTCGCGGAACGAGAACAGGGGGAGTACAGCTTCGTCGACTTCTACGGCGGCCGCGAGGCCCAGAGACTCGTGGAGGAAGTCGAGCGGCAGCTGGACGATGTGCCGGACATCACAGCGCACAGTTCGACGAGCATGCACAGCCTCGGCTACCGGCGTTCGAACCTTTAAGCTACCTGTCGCTGAAGAACTTTTCTATCTCCTTCCAGGGCGCCTTGACCTTCTTCATTGACTTGCCGGGCGGGAAGACCTTCCTGTAGTTGCTCCAGTCGTAGCGCTCGTCCATGTAGACGACCACGCCCTCGTCATCTTTCGAGCGGATGCATCTTCCAGCAGCTTGCATAGCGCGGTTGACCGCCGGGTAGCTGTAGCCGTAGTCCCAGCCCTTCCCGAACTTGTAGTCGTAGAAGTTGATGAGGCCCTTAGTCTCCAGATCCGGCTTCTGTAGCGGCAGCCCGACCACAAACACCGCCTTCAAGATCTCGCCGGGATAGTCAACGCCCTCGCCGAAGCTTCCTGCCGCGACGCCGAGGAGTACCGCATCGCCTTCCTCCTTCCTCGAGGCAAAGTCTGCGAGCAGCTCCTGCTTCTCCTCCTTGCTCATGCCCTGATTCTCGACGAAGAGCTTCCTGTCCGAACGCTTTTCGAGGATCTCCTTGACCCTGTGCATCATGCTGTAGCTCGGGAAGAAGACTCCGCAGTTGCCGGGAACAGATTCGAACGACCGCGACAGGTACCAGCCGTACTTCTCGTACATCGAGTCGTCCCGCTCAGAATATTTTGTAGTTACAGTGTCAACGAGAAGGTTCAGCTCGTTCTCATCCGGGAACGGCGACTTGAACGCCTCTGTGACGGTCGAGTTCGGGTTCAGGCCGAGCAGGTCGACGTACATCGACTGCGGTGTCAGAGTTCCGGACATCATTATGCTCGAGTGGCAGTCGTTGAGAACCTCCTTCGTCGAGACCTGCGGGTCGAGGCAGCTGTACTTCAGCTGTATGTAACGATTTCCTGAGGCGCTGCGCTGCCGCTTGATACACCGGAAGTAACCGTTGTCGTCGCCCTTCCAGTCCTCAAGGAACTCTGCTATGCCTCCGCAGTAGCTCCTCTCCTGCTCGTCGCGCACCTCTGAAGCGATGGTCTCAAGGTCGACGATGAACTCCTCGTACTCCCGGAAGCTGTTCACCAGTTCTTTCAGGTCGTCCTTCTTGACCTTCTCCTCGTGGCTCCCGGATTCAAAGTTCTCCGCAGCGAGCGACTTGACCGAGTTCTTCAGCTGCTCCAGGCGTTCTTCCGCGTCGTAGAACCCGAACTTTTCGGCCTCGGTTATCGCCCGGTCGATCTGTGGAATCGACATCGAAGAGGAGAATAGCGAGCGCGTCCGCGACGGAAGATTGTGTGCCTCGTCAACTATGATTATCGTGTCTTCAAGCGTGGTTCCTGCGCGTTCGAAGATGCTTTCGCGTATCCCGGGGTGGAAGACGTGGAAGTAGTCCGCGATGATTAAATCGCTGCGGCGCGCCAGCTCCATCATCATGTAGTAAGGGCAGAAAGTAGGAGTAGAAGACTTGAACTCCTCCGCGTGCTTGGGATTTCCTTCCAGCTGGTCGAGCTTGTCCTTCGCCTCATCCTTCAGCTTGTGCTCGTCCATGTCGTACATCGCAGTGTAAAAGTCGCAGCGCTCCTCATCCCGCAGCGTCTGGCAGTAATCCTTGAAGTCCGCGCTCGTCATCTCTTCTACGCCGTCAACGTTGCAGAGCCATTTCTTCCCCAGCAGGTCAACTACAGTAATCTCGACTTCGTGCCGCCCCTGCATCTGCTTCACCGTTTCCACGGCTATCTGGTGCTGGCTGTGCCGCGGCGTCAGGAAAAGCACCTTCTTGTTGTTCTCCTTCGCGTACTCGAGCGCGGGGGTCAGTGTCGCCGCCGTTTTTCCGAGCCCTGTCGGTGCGTGAGCCACGAGACTCTCCCCGTTGTTTATAGCCTTCCTGGCTGATGCCATGAGTTCGTCCTGTCTCTGCCTGACTTCGGAGAACGGGAAGAGTTCCATGCTGAAGAACGCGAGTCGAACTCATTTAAGACCTCGGAAATCGGGAAAGCCGTTTAAACATGCCGCCGCAGTCGTGGTACATGAGCGACTGGCACGCGGTCGAGGCTATAGATGAGGCACTTGAAGATACGAAAGAGATGCTGCTGCCTTTCGACCTCGGCACCTGGACAAAGCTCGCCGTTATAGCGGTTCTCGCAGGAGGAGTCGGCGCACCGAACTTTTTCATGCCGGGCGGCTACAGCGACGGCCACGACGGCAACACAGAAATGAATACCCAGGATTTCGGCATGACAGGCGCCTTCATGACCGGTTCAAGTCTTCAGGCCTCAATCGCCGTCGCGGCAGTGCTTGCGCTCGTCGGACTTGTTTTCCTGATTTTCTACATTTCAAGCGTGTTCGAGTTCATCTATTACAGGTCGCTGCTTGACGGCGAGGCGCATATAAGAAGATACTTCAGCCAGAACACCGGAAGAGGTCTCAGCTATTTCGGATTCAGGCTGGCGGCCGGACTGGTCGTCCTGCTCGGGGTACTGGCAGTCATCGGGGTGTCGTTTGTGACTCCGCTGTTCCTACTGCCAGCTCTACTTGTCGGACTGCCGCTTCTGCTGGCGTTCGGCGTTTTCATGACGCTGGTGCACGACTTTGCACTGGTCGATATGCTTCGAAACGATTCAAGCATGCTGGAAGCTGTGACCAAAGTTCTGGAAGCGGCAAGGGATGACTGGAGGCAGTTCGGACTCTACGTCGTGCTGAAATTCTTCATAGCCGCGATCGTGGGTGTGGCGACCTTCCTGTTCGCGATCTTCTCACTCCTGTTTCTTGCGATACCCTTCGTGATCCTCGGGATAGCAGCTTCTACAGTTTTCAAGCCGCTGATCATCCCGGTCATAATTGCAGGCGTGCTCACATGGGTGATCGGAATGATCTACATCGTCACCGTTCCCGCGAAGACGTTCACCTACTTCTACGCGTTGGACGTTTATTCCCGGCTTTTCGAGTAAAATAAGAAAAAGGGGAAAAGGGAGGGGAGGAGGATGAAGTGATCAGATATCGAGATCGTCATACTCTTTCAGGAGTAGACGAACCGCTTCGTGGAAAGCGTCGGTCTTGTCCTTGAACAGCCCTGCCTCTACCATCGCCTCTATCTCTTCATTCAGTCTGTCGGATAGTCTTACAGAGACCGTCGCCATTCGCGTCTTGTCTTACATTTCACTGTCTTCTTTATAAATCTTGGCCGATTCTGTATTATGAATACGCAAAAAGCGGGAAAATTCTAATACAATTGTATTACATCGCCACTTCGCAGCTCTACGCGAAATCAGTTATGCTGAACTGTCTGCCGCCGAGCATCCTGCTCCGGTGTCCTATACGCTTGTAGAGGAATCGGAAGTTGTTCGAGATCTTCCATTTCACCTGTTCGAAGCTATCAAGTTCCTCCGCGTCCTCGAAGGCATCTCTTACAGTCTCCCTTATCACCCAGACGCCGAGCGGCGCCCAGTACTCCGGTTTTACCTCGCGGACTACAAGCGCCTTCGCCTGTCTCTGCCTCGCGTTAAGGTGCTCCGCGATCCCGAGTCGTGTGGCGTAGAAAGCTCCCGCGGTCTGTTCCGCGTAATCGGTTCTTCCCGAGTATCCTTCATAGTTCTGCGCGATGTGGGTGTTCTGCGCGGCGTTCCAGACCGATCCGGGGCGTTTCAGTTCCAGGAGCTCGTATTCCCATTTCCCGGGGATGAGGAATATGTGGAACTCGTTTCCGACGTACTCGTTCCTGTAGTACTCTATCTGTCCGAGCTCCTGGTAGTCTTTGACCTGTTCGCGCAGGTGTTTGGAAACCATGTCGTCCGACGCCGTTATGCTCCAGCGGGTCGGGACAAGCTTTCTGTTCTCTTCCTCTCCGAGCATCCCTGTCGAGAGCGACTGCTGTATCTTGTACTTGTCAACGCCTTTCGAGTAGAGTTCTCTTACAGCGTTCTCCGCCTTGAGGTCGGTGTCGTAGAACGCTTTCTCCACCTTCTTCTCTACTGAAGGGTTCTCGCCGAGGACAAAATCCTCGACGTTTCCGGATGCGGAGACAGGTTTGACTCTTCCGGCGCTGACGCCAGAGCTTGGCGCCTTGTCCAGCGAGACCTCGACTTCAACAGGTTTCCTGGCCATCGCGACCTCTCTCGTGTTCATCAGGAAGTTGCCGCCCTCGTTCACGTCGGTTCTCTGCTTCGAGTTGACGAGCGAGGTTCTCAGGGACGCAACCTTCCGCACGCTGTAGTTATTCCTGTACCAGTCGCGGGGCGAGTCCAGAAGCTCGGATTCGCCGGGGTGTTGGGGCGAGAGAACGCCGGTGTTGACCTTGGGGTAGCTGTGGGAGCCTATGAAAACGCTTGGCGGCGACGCACCCTGGAAGTTCTTGGATCTTTTACCTACAGGCATCATGACTCTTTCAAGCATCTTCGCGGCTTTCTCTTCGGACATTCCTTTAGCGAGTTTCCCGTACCCCATGACCCCGTTTAATCCTTGGCGGGCAAAGGATTTGTATCTTGCCGGGAGGGAAATGTTAAGTTCCGCTCTGCAAATATTCTCTATGGAGGACAAGAAGTCTCTCCGGGAGTTCTACGAAGACATTGAGACTGTTGCAGAGGGTTTTCTGGAGGAAGACGGGAACTCAGAGAGTATCGCCGAACTTCTGGAAGACGAGTTCCGGGAGATTTCTTACCCGGTAAGAAAGTACGAATCAAGTACAGAGCATGTCCGGACATCCTTCGGCCTCTCCTTTCTGGTGGCGGAAAGGTTTTCAGAGATCTCTGACAGGGAGTACTTCTTCGATGAACGCGCGGAGGATTTCAGGGAGTTCTACGAAAACGTCAGAATAAACTCGCAGAACTACGGCAAAAACGAGCTTATACAGTTCGCCAACCTCTACTCGACGCTCGCGGAGGAAGAAGGGTTGGAACCTGAATATTCAACTGAGTCGCTGGTGCTCCAGGATAAAAGCCAGGTCGAGAGCTCGGTAAAAGAACTTCTTGACGGTCTTGCTGACCACTGCAGCTAGCCGAGCTTCCACTGCGGATCCTTGCTGTCCTGTATCTCGACTATTTGCTCTAAAACTTTCTTTTCTCCGGCGCTGAGGAGATCCTCCAGCTCTCTGAGCCGGAGGTAGTCTTCCCGGTTGAGGCTGACTATCAGCCGGTCGCCTGCTTCGAAGTCACGTCCCTCTGTAGCTCCTCTGATGGAGACGGCGACCTGTGAGCCTTTCCCTGCTTTTTCTACGCTTTCGTTCTCTTCCTGGACGCTCTTCACATCCCCGATTATCTCGCCGTCAAGGTTCATCAGCGTACTTCCCGGTTTGAGGACGCCTTCTTCTACCTTGCATCCGATGACGACCGGTTTGGATGAGCGGAAGATGTGTTCCGGCATCGTCCTTATCTTGGCCGGTCTCGGGACTGCCGCAAGAGCTTCTTCCCGCTTGCGTTTCTCGAGTTCTTCTTTCCATTCCTGATAGCTGTCGAACAGTTCGTAGATTATGTCGCGTTCGAAGATCTTGACGTTGCGTTCCTCAGCGAGTTCTTCTGCCTGTTCGGTTACGCTGACGTTGAACGCGAGTACCGCTTTCTCACCGGGTTCCTCGTTCTGCACCTCTATTATGTCGTTTTTCTTGACGGGGCCGACCTCTGCTTTCTGGACATTTATTTCATTGACTTCTCTCATTACGGCTTCAAGCGAGCCGAGCGAGTCTGCCTTGACGACAACGCCGTGTCGTTCCGTCTCGAATCGTACAGATTCAAGTTCTTCCTCAACCTCCTCTTTGGCTTCCTCAAGGTGTTCTTCGTCCGCTGTTCTGATCGGCGAGCCTGATATCACGCCTTCGAGGTCTTTTCCGGCTATCTTGATACCTGAGGCCGGTTGTACCTTGTCGGTTTCATCATACTTTTTTTCCAGGCGGATTTCCTGTAGAGGCCGCGGCTTGAGCAGTGCACGTATCTCCGTGGTTTTGACTCCGCCTGTGGTTCCGTAGACAAGGGTGTCGCTCTTCTCTATCGTTCCGTCGTAGTGGATCACGTCGATTGTGGTGCCGAGTCCTTTCTCCTTTGAGACTTCGAGTACTGTGCCGCGTCCGATTCCTTCATGGACTTCGAGCTGGTCTGAGAGGTAGCGCTGGGAGAGTCCTGCGATGACCATCAGGAGTTCCGGGATGCCTTCGCCGGTTTCCGCGGATACAGGCACTACCGCGACTTTTTGCTGGAAGTCGTCGACACGGTCGAACCTGTCCGCGGTAACGTTGTAATCTGCGAGTTCTCCCATGAGTTCGTAGATTTTCTCGTCAAGTTTTTCCTGTACCCGGTCGCCCTGCTTCCGCAAGTTCTGGGTGAACAGGTCGTCCTCAGATTTCCAGCCGTTCAGCGTGTCGACCTTGTTGAGGGCAACTATGAACGGCGTGTTTGACTCTCGAAGAATCTTGACGGCTTCCTCGGTCTGTGGTTGAAGCCCCTCGTTGATGTCGACCACGAGGACTCCGATGTCGCTGATTGAGCCTCCACGTTTTCTGAGAGATGAGAAAGCTGCGTGTCCTGGTGTGTCTATGAACATGATTCCAGGGATTGTCAGGTCGGTTTCCAGCGAGTCAAGAAGCGAGCCGCAGACGTTTTCCAGAGTGTCGATGGGAACCTCTGTTGCACCTATCATCTGTGTGATGCCGCCAGCCTCTCCACCGCAGATGTCGGACTCTCTAATCTTGTCCAGAAGCGTTGTTTTCCCGGCGTCTACATGGCCGAGCACGGATAGGATCGGCTGTCGTGGCATCTTGCGTCATCCCCGCTGGAACCTCCGAGTTTACTCCTCGGACCTGTAGTCGTGTTGGCGGTCTTTCTTCCAGTTCTTGAGTTCCTTGCTGGAAGCGAAGTAGAGGCGCTCGCCGTTGGAGCGGACGAGCATGATGCCCTCGCCAGGCTTGATTTCCTTGCCGCTGTATTCACACTCCATTTTCTATCCCTCCATCTGCGTCTCTTTGATGTGGACAACGTCCTGTTCTCTGATGGGTCCTCTGACGTTGCGGACGAGGATTTTGCCTTCCTCGTCTCCTTCGAGGATTCGGCAGCGGATTTTTCGTACTCCGCGGTGTCCCTGATCCCCGATTACTTCTACGACTTTTGCCGCCACCATTTTCTATCTCCTCTATTCGTCTTTGTCGAGCAGTTCTTGGGATTTTAGTTTGATATCCTGGATCTCATCTTCCGCATTTCCGACAGATGTGATCGCTACTGCTGCGGCCTGGACGTTAATTCCTGCCGCGAGTCCAAGTTCTTCTTTCTCGGTCACGAAGGTGTATGGAACATCTCTCTCCTCTGCAAGTGCAGGGATGTGCATGACAATCTCTTCCGGCGAGACGTCGCTTGCAATCACTACGAGCTGTGCCTCGTTCCTTTCGAGAGCCTTCGTAACTTCGTTGGTGCCGATGACTACTTTTCCGCTGTCATCAGCTTTCTCTACTGCGTTGTAGGTTTTCTCTTCGAGTGATTCGCTTGGGTCAAACTTTTGGTAAGCCATTTTTTGCACCTCTCCACCTTGGTCATCAAGGCTGTATAAACGTTACACGGAGGGAACTTTTTTATACAAAACGAGTGGCAACGAGTCTAACGTTGTTCCGGGTCGAACTCTGCGAGCTTTTCGTTCTCAATCCAGTCAAGCTGTTCTTCAAGATCGCGGATGAGAAGGTTAAGTTCGTGGCGCTGCCTGTCCGTCTCCGCCGGCATCTTGTCTAACTCGCCTATCAGTCGCTGCTTTAAAAGTTCGACAAGCTTCTTCGCGGAGTTAGCGTCCCTGTACTCGGAAAGTACCTCGGAGACTTCTTCCTTTTCCATGTTTCAGTCTTGCTTCGGCGAAATTATATCCTTTACGCCTTCCCTGTCCTCCTCCAGTTTGTGAAGGAGTTCTTTCGCTTCGCTCTCCGTCTCTCTGTCCTGCCTGATCCCCTCTTCGAGGTGGCTGACTACTTCCTCGATTTCGCGTGAGAGATAGTTCATTTCCTTGATCATGTTTCTGGCGGCCCTGAATTTTTTCTGGCGGATGAACAGTGGACCCTTGTCTATCTCCGGGACATCGATCTCTTTTGTCTCCGGTGCTTCGGGAATTGACTCCTGGAGATCCCGCGAGGTATTCTCTGTTCCACGGGTTTCACGCTCCTGCTGCCCGGCTTGCTGCTGCTCGACCTCCTTTTCAGCTTGCTCATCTTCCTGCTGGTTCTGCTGTTCCTGATCCTGGAACCTGTCATCGAAAGATTCAGAGGATTCGGGCTGCTCCTGAGGCTGCTGTTGCTGCTGTGAGGGCTGTCCCGATTCTTGCTGTGGTTCTTCGAAGTCTGAAGTCTGATCCTCGAATGATTCGTCGAAAGAGGTAGCGTCCTGCTGGGAAGGTGAATCGAAAGAGGCGGAATCCTGCTGGGAAGGGGCGTCGAAAGACGCTGTCTCGTTTTCAGGTTCTTCAGCGGTTTCCTCCGGCTCCACACCTGAGAAATCGTCTTCCGGCGGCTCGAAGCCCTGTTCGGGTTCGGATGCAGGTTCGCCGCTGCCGGAGGAGTACTCCTCGCTGTTTATCATCTGCTTTATCTCGTCCATGTTCTCTTTGAGCCGATCCTCCTTGTCGCTTCCGAAGCCGAACATTGTCTACGTTGAAGGGTTCTCTCCGGTCGAGTTTAAATATTCCGGTTCAGAAGCTGCTGAGTTTCGACTGTTTCGAAGTGTCAACGAGATCTGAGATACGTATGCCTACACGCCTGATGTCTTCTTCGGGATCGCTCAGCAGTTTTTCAAGCAGATCCTCCGATTTTTCCAGCGCCTCCGTAGGCCGGTCACTCGTGTCTATCTTCTTTGAACGCGTGTAGTTCTGGAGATCGGCGTCTACAGCTATGAGAGTGATGCCGCGGAAAGCGACCTTTTTCTCTTCAACACGGTTTGCCAGGCTTTCTGCGAGAAACTGCAGCTCCTTCCTGATGTAATCCGGATCCCTCGAGTTTCTTTCCATGGTCTTGATCCGGGAAATCTGTTTCTGTTCGTCTTTCCCGAGCTTCCTGGATCCTTTACCCTCTGACTTATCTTTCAGCGATGCAGCGTTCTTTCTTCCGAACCGGTCGGCGAGTGCGGCGTTGTTTGCACTCCTAAGTTGCTCTACAGTCTCTATACCTTCTTCAGCCAGTTTTTCCGCCGTCTTGCTTCCTACTCCGTGCAGTTTTTCTACCTTCTTCCCGTTGAGAAACTGTTTCTCCTCGCCTTCTCCGACCCTGTAAAGACCGTCAGGTTTTTCCTCTTCAGAGGCAAGCTTTGCCAGGAACTTGTTGGGTGCGATCCCTATTGATGCGGAAAGCCCTTTAGACTCTATCCTTGCTTTTATCTTCCTGGCCTCTTTTTTCCCGCCTTTGATCCGGAAGTATGCCTCGTCGATACTGGTCTTCTCGATTTTGCGGGAATGGGAGCGCAGCACCGACATCACTTCCTCTGATTTTTGCCGGTAGTATTCGTGATCAGCGGGGAGGAAGACTGTGTCCTCATCTGCTTTTTCCCGGGCTTCCGTGATGGGCATCCCCGAGTTGATCCCGAGTTCTCTGGCCCTGTAGTTCGAGGTTGAGACCGCGCCGGAGGTCTCGTTCCGGGTGTATATACATATAACGACCGGTTTTTCTTCCAGCCGGGGGTTGCGCAGTTCTTCGCAGCGGGCGAAGAAGGCGTCCATGTCTATATGGGCTATCATGCCTCTACAAGTTTTCTGCCTGGTTAATAACCTGGCCGGAGATCTCTCCGCGGATTCCGGTAGTTTCAGCTCACTTTTTCTACGTGGTCTTCAACCTTCTCCACGTAGTCACTGAAACGCGACCGGTAGTCTTCGTCTTCCAGGCCTCCTTCTTCGTTGAAAACGGAGCCGATGTTAGAGACAGGGAGGTTCGGCCCGGGATGCGCGTTGACTGCGAGCGTGAAGTCGTGGAGGTGTGATAGTCCGCGTACACCTCCGAATCCACCTCCGGAAGTTGTTATGTATGCGAACGGTTTGCCGTGGTATTCCGGGTATAGGTAGTCGAGCGCGTTCTTCAGCACGCCGGGAAAAGAATGGTTGTACTCCGGCGACACTATGATAAGGACATCGCATTCCTCGACTTTTTCTCCAAACACCTCGATGTCTTCCGGGACATCTTCAAGGTAGCGGCGGCGTTCCTGCATGAACGGGATGTCGCGTTTCTCCAGATCGAAAAGTTCTGTGGTGTGGCCGCTGTCTCTGAAAGCTTCGGCCGCGTACTCTGCGGCGTGTATGGTCTTGCGTCCTTGACGTGTCGAGCCTACAAGTATCAGGGCTTTCATTCTTCGTCGTCTTCTGACTCCGGAAGGAAGTCAGCCTTCTGGTAGTCGAAGTCTTCGGCTCTCTCTTCTGCGATTTCGCGCGCAAGCAGGAAGAATACGAGTCCGAGCGCGTTCTCCGACTTGTTGTTGGCCGGAAGCGCGAGGTCGATGTCTTCAAGGCTGTCAGCCGAGTCAACGACGGACACTACCGGTACTCTCGCGTCAACTGCCTCGTCGATCGCCTGAGCGTCTTCCTCAGGGTCTGTTACGAGGACTACTTCCGGTTCCCGGAAGCTGTCCGACTGCGGATTTGTAAGCGTTCCCGGCATGAAGCGTCCTGAGATGACTTCTGCTCCGACTGCCTCTGCAAAGTTTTCGATTGCCTTGTGGGCGGCTTCCTTTCTTCCGACCACGAGAACTTCTTCAGGGTCGTACTGCGAGAGGAAGCTGGCGACTTCTCTTATCCGCTCATCAGTCTGGTCGAGGTCGAGAATCGCAAGCTGATTCTTCTTGACGTGGAAAACGTATTTCTCCATGTCCTTGTGTTTTGCCTTCGTTCCGATGTGTACCCCGTTTGAAAGGTACTCCTCTCTTTCAACCAGCATTTCTTCGCTCATTAATTTTCCACCTCGAGATCTGCGGATACTGCCGTTGCCTGATTCATAACGCGGGTTTATAAGCTAACTATTAAATAGGCCTCGATTCACGGCCGGTTCATCTCCGGCGCGGCAGCCCTGTCCCAGAGCTCGATGAGCCGGTTAAGCTTTGCGATACGGATGTCAGCAATTCCCGCCTTGATTATCGGAGCCTCCCATTCAAGCGCGAGATCGCTTATCGTGTGGTCACATGTTTCGCCGCTTCGGTGTGAAACTACCGGTGTGTACTGGTTCTCCTCTGCAAGCTCAACAGTTTCTTTAGCCCCCGTAACCGTCCCGACCTGGTTCGGTTTCACGATCAGCGAGTTACATGCGCCGTTGTCGATACCTTCCTGAAGCCGTTCTTTCTGTGTCACAAACAGGTCGTCGCCGCAGATCATTACCTCAGGATTTTTCGAGGTTAATTCGGCGTGGTACCGGAAGTCGTCTTCGTGGAATGGATCCTCGACGTATGCGAGTTCGAACTCGTCTATTAGCTTCTGGACGAACTCGAGCTGCTGGTCCGGATCGTTAACCATGTTCATTGAGTGCAGCCTGTACTTCCCGTCCTCGTGGAATTCACTAGCAGCGATGTCCAGACCTATCCGGGCGTCGTATTCATCTGCAACCTTCTTCAACGCCTTCAAAGTTTTCTCGTCATCCATCGACGTTATGAGCGCGCCCTCATCGTTTATGCCCTTGATCTTTTTGGCGTAGCGCTGCTTGAGCTCCCGGTAGATCCTGGCGTTCGTCTGGACGGCTCCGTAGACACTGTCGGCGTTGACCGGCAGGACGAGAAACTCCTGTATCGAGGTATTGCCGCCGTGTTCTCCTCCGCCGATGACGTTGCTGAGGGGTAGCGGGAACCGGTTTCCGTGGTCGAATCCGGATGCGTTCTTGAAAGCGAAGCTTGCCGCGATAGAAGAGGCGCCTAGCCTTGAGAAGTCGTCGGTGCCGTCGATCTCTTTGAGGCGTCTGTCAAACTCCTGCTGCGTAAATTCTTCGCCTACAAGTTTTCCTCTTAGAATGTCCTCTGTCTCCGCGAGGTGTTCCGGAACTGAAGCGTCGACTTCGTGTCTTCCGGTCGATGCTCCTGCTGGCGCCTTGCCTTTCACACCGTTGATCTCTGCTTCTACTGTTTCGTGGGTTCGGGAGTCTATTATGCGCCTCAGGTAGAGGGATTCTATCTTCATGCTGAGGTTTATGCGCGGCTTGTTTAAGTCAGTTGTAGAAATGAGGGGAAGGAATAGGGTTACAGGTATGTGTCAGCGCTTTACAGTGATCGGAAGTCTACCTTCCTCAAGTTCCTGCTTCGCGACTTCTATCGGCGATTTCTGCTGTGTCTCCACGAATGCTGGTGCACCGTTCGCGATTTGGAGGCTTCTTGCGCCGAGTATTCTGGCTCTTTCGTATCTCGTGTATCCCATTTTATCATCCTATGTAGCCGAGATCGGAGTTCCCTGAGTCCTGATCGACCTGTTGTTGCTGTAGGTTCTGAAGTTTTTTAAGTACTTCCTGGGCTTCGTCTATCTTGTCGTCAAGCTCTGAAAGATCGAGGTCGACACCCACGATTCCCTCCATCGACTTGAGGACAGCCTCTGTCGCCTTCGGATCGCTGAGCAGGAAGCCAGGCGTTTCTCCCAGTAGGCAGATCCCTTCGTAGCCTTTCTCCCTTGCCAGCCCCAGTATCAGTCCCGAGGCACCTACTATCTGGCCTACATCGTGGTCGAAATCTACTCCAGCCTCTTCCGCACCTCTCCTTGCTTCTTCAGAGGTCGTGGCGCCGAAGACCTGCGGATCCTCTACAACGTCCCCGGTTCCGTAGCCTCCAACTGTTACAATCCTGGAGGCTTCAATGCGTTCCACGAGCTCCACTATCTTTTCCGCGATCTCGTAGTGTCCCTGGGGAGTCGATGACTGTGCGTTTCCCTCTATGAACACGAGGTCTTCACCGTCTTCACGTGGAAGCTGGTAAATGTTGTTTTTGAGAAGATCAACCGTCTTGTCCTCGCGCACGATCGTGTAGGGCGGGTAATGATGCGAAGTCAGTTCGCCAATCTTTTCCGCGCCGAGATGGTCTACAAGATAGCTGACAGTGGTCTTTCCTATGTGTCCTATCCCTGCCAGTCCTTCGATAAATACCGGGTTTTCTACTTCGAACTCCTTCTCTATGTCGAGCCTCGTGTCAGTCATCATTTTTCACCTTTCCAAGCCTTGTTTTAATCGTTTTTCACATCCTTCTTGGTCTTTCTCCGGTACTTGCCGTACCGATCCGGGAAGGAGAACTTCGGCGGCCTCGCTGACTCTGTTTCCTCACCGCAGTGCTCCTGTTCCAGCGTGTAGCTCCCACATTCAGCGCATTTCCGTATCATTACGCCTTGTTGAACTCCATTTCGCCGCCGAGTTCGTCGGCTTTCTCCCTGAACTTTTCGACCGCTTCATCCATCCTTTTCTTCGCCAGCTCCATGTTGCGTCCCCAGGCAGTTACAGAGTAAGTCGGTGCGGACACATACTTGACCTCCACGCCGTCTCCAACATCCTTGAAAACCTTTCTTATCCTGTCCACTCCGTCACCTTCGGAGAACTCAAGCTCTATTTCTCCTTCAAGCTTCTCCTGCTTCAGGTTGATGTTTTCGCGTGCAACATCCTTTATAGCCTCTACAACGTCTTCATCCACTATTTCCGCCAGCCTCTCAGGTTCTCCTTCCGCAATCTCAAAGCCGTGGAAGGATGAGCCGAGTTCGCGCTGTAGGGGGAATACCACGTCTTCATAGAGTTCCTCCTTGTCGCGATCAAGTCTTTCAGCAAGTTCTTCGACGAACTTGTCGGCTTTCTGTTCCTTGTTCCAGCGCGCCATTGCCTCTCTTTTCTGGTTCTCGTTGACACGCTTCAGTGAGAGGTCGATCGTTGAGTCTTCGTCGGCTTCAACCACCTGTGCGACAGTCTTCTCGCCTTCGTCGATCTCCTTGGAAACGTCCTGAACCCAGGAGCGCGAGACTTCAGAAATGTGGATAAGTCCTTTGACATCCTCGTACTCGTCCAGGTCGGCATACGCCGAGTTCTTGTCTATATCTGTTATAGTTGCAACGACGAGATCTCCAACATCAGGACGGTCTTTGTACCATTTCATAACGCCAGTTTGAGAACCGAGTTTTAAAAATGGAGCCGGAGTTCAAGGAGTCTTTGCTCCCCTTCTTTACTCGACTTCGAGTTCTTCAACGATTTCGGCGTGGATCTCTGCCTTGCCGCCTTTAGGCTCTGCGAGCGGTTCGCCGCAGACCAGGCAGTCGACTGTTGTCGATGCATGCGAGAAAATTTTCTGCTCGTTGCCGCATTCCGCACATTCCACCCTGTAGAAGTTCTTTGCCATTACCTGATCACCTCTCTATTTCCAGCTTTGCTGTCCTGAACGCTTTGCGCGGTTTGTGCGCCTTTCCGCATTCCTTGCACGTGTATTCAAGATCCTTCTTCTCCGAGACAGGGTTCTTTCCTCCCCTGCTGCGGTGTGACGGATCTTCATAGGGGAACGAACCGTAACCGTGGTCAATCTTTCTCTGCCGCTTCCTGAACTTCTTGCTCATCGGACTTCCCGGGCGTCCGGTCACTTCCTTCAGCGTGTGTTCCTGGTGCTCGTCGCAGTACGGGCAGTAGCGGTTCTGTTCTTTTGGTACCTTTACCATAGTTCCAGAAGTGCGGCTAAACTTTAAAAGTACTATCTTTAGTACCGGAGTGCTGTTCCCGCGTTTTCTTTCGGCTCTGCAAGATTTTCAGGCAGACCGTAAAGGAAGTATGTCTCTATATGCGACCTCTCCATCAATTCGAGGGCTGTCGAGTCGACAAGGGAGTGCCCGCCCGCCTCATTTCCCGAGGAGAGCTGCCTGAGCTGCTTGACAGTCACTTCCTCAAGCAGTTCCGCGCCCGGCTCTTCAGGCTCGCGGTCGTAGACACCCGCCACATCTGAGGTGATGAAAAGCTCGGCGTCGAAAAGCTCTGCGGCAATCGCCGCAACGGCATCGGTCGAGTAACCCGGCGTCAATCCTCCCATGTAGACGTCCTCTCTCTGCTCTACTGCCTTTCTCAGCTCGTCAACTGTTTCAGGTACTTCCGGGTACGCCCCGGCTTCGGTCGCAAGTGCGGCCGCATTCAGACGAGTGGCTTTTATGCCGACGAGGTCGCGTTCTGCGTGATTTCCTGATACAGCGTCAATGTACTTCTTGAGTTCGCCAGCGCCGGTGACAACCACTACCTGTTCATCTAAATCATTGAATGCCGCGGCGTATTCCTCCAGCAGGTCAAGGTTCTCAGTAAGTACGGATCCGCCGAGCGAGAATACTTTCATTCGACAACCTCAGCGTTTCCCCGGTTGACAAGTATCTCGGCGTTGTCTTCAGGTATCTCGACCTCTTCCCCTTCCTCGAATGGGCCGTAGGATTCGAGGTCAGTGCCCATAAATTCCGGGACGTCGCCGGTGATCTTGACTTGTGTGTAGTCCTCTTCGGCCTCTTCCGCTTCTTCCTCCTCACTTTCATCCCCGGTTTCCATCATATCCATGTCGCCGGCAGGGTTTTCCACGAAGTCCTCTATATCCTCGCTGTAATCGCTGAAACGTTGCTTGAGATCAAGGAAAAGCTCTTTTTCTCTGGGGAGAAGTTCAAGATCTGAGGCGTTTCTGTCCGATTTTACGGCAACCCGGGCGTTCCGGACGATCTTCTGCTGCCTCAGCCCAATTATCTTGTCGAATACGCGTTTGGCGTTCCGGTACTCCCGGCTGTCCGACGAGTTCTGCTTCCGGTCGAGGTACTCCGATACCCGCAGAAGAAAGTTCTCCTGTATCTCTGAGAGCTCTTCCTGGCGTTTCTCTTTCTTCTCAATCTTCCTGAGCTCGCTGAAGGTCAGAGGGTTGTCGGACATCTTATGTTAAGCTCCTGCTTGAAACCTTTTTATCATTCTTCTTTGTCCTCCTCAGGTTCACCCTCCTCCCCTGCCTCATCTTCCTGGCTGTCCTGCTTCTTGGCCTGTTTGAACGCATAGCTGACCGGGTTCGGCACCTGTTCCTCTATGTGGTCGCCCTCGTAGACCTGCATATCCCTGTAGTAGCCGTCACTGTCATAGTTCGGCGGCGGCACATCTTCCTCTCTGCGGCGGTGCCAGTCGAGCTGGGTCTTGACATAGGATTCTCGGAGCGGCTCCTTGTTCTCCTCGTTCCACTCCCAGATCTTGGACTCGATCTCGTCGTAAGTGTAGCCGACCGTCCGCAAGAAGTTGATGAGGATGAAAAGGCCGCGCTTCCTCCCGTCTTCCAGGCCGTCGAGGATGTTGTGGATGGTCGGCGGGAAGTACTCTTCCGGTATCGCGTTCTCCGGGCGTTCAAACTCGCGGTCCATCTTCTCCTCCCGTCTCTCCTTCTTTTCCTTCTCTTTCTCATGCAGGAAATCCATCGCCTGTACCGCCAGATTGGTTGCCTCTCCCTCCTCGTAGCTGTCGAGGAAACCTGTGTCGAACTCGACGTTTTCCATGCTGGCGTCCTGTTTTTCGAAGTCCTCAAGTTCCTCCTTCTCCAGCGGCATCGAGACCAGCCAGGAGCCGTCGTGCAGCGAGTAAGGCATCCTAAAGAGATGCCGGGAGCCCCAATCGTTTTCGATGTCCGATATCTGGTATGGGTCCTCATCACTTTCTTTCAGCTCCTCGCCGTAGCCGTGCCTGCTGACCAGTCTCTTCATCTCGTCCTCGAGGTTTTCTCGAATGTAGTTCACAATTCCGCGGGGCAGCTTTGGGTAGAGTGCGGCAGTTTCTATCCCGCTGATCCTGTCAGGGAACGCTTCCCACCGCACACCGATGTGGAAGCCCCGGTTGCCGGAGAACTTGACGCTGACGTGGTCTATGCCGTGGTTCTCCAGCTCCTCGATTACAAGTTCTGCGGTCTCCTTCGCCAGTTCTATGCTGTAGTCGCAGTCAATGTCAAATACGAGATCCCAGCCCTTCCTGAGATTGTCATGATCGTTTGCCTCGTCAATCAGCAGCGGGTTTCGCCAGCGCTCAACCGAGGCGTGGAAAGCGACCGCGCCGTTCTCCACGAACTGCTCGAAGTCGCCCAGAAAGTTGATAGCATCCGGTCGTCTCCCATAGCCCTGCGGATAGGTCGGCGCGACCTCGCGGTACTCGGCGACTTCAATTATGTGTTCCTGGACCTCCTCCTGCTCGTAGTACTGCCTGATCTTCCAGTCCTGAGGTCGCTCCCCTTCCCCCATGTTTTGTTGTTATCGAGTGGAAGAGGTAAAAACCTGACCT
>JBDGSK010000074.1:0-1448 GCA_042217575.1 Candidatus Nanohaloarchaea archaeon
CAACTCATCATTATATTCTATATCCTCTAAAATGTCTTCCAAAACCTCGCCTTCGGAATCTACATCGCCAGCTAAAGCCTGTATAGTCGGCGCTATATTTTCATATTTGGTTTTAACCCGCTTACCTTCTTGAAAACCAGGTCCTATCCCTGCAATTAGCCCTCTCTCATCATGTACAACAGCTCTCGATTTATGGAAATTAACATTATACGGCTCTCCCCCTATAATTATGCCTTTATTGGCTTTTACGAGCATATCAGGCATCTCCTCGTTCTCTAGAAAGCTCCTTGGAACCACAACTTCATCTATGAACTTTTCTTTTTCCAAAACATGTTTGATTTCCTCAATTTTTTGGCTCTTATTAGATACTACTCCTTTGGTAAATCTATCATCATGCACCCATATAGCACCATATCTCGAAACGCCCGATATATAGCAGAAAGCCTCTGTCCCCTCCTTCTCAATCGATGAGAGAACAGTCTGCTGAGTGTGCTGTAAATCCTCTCCAGTCACCTCACTATAGATTGAAATCAACCTTTTCACATGTTTCTTCAAGCCAAAATTAACGAGTGCAGAACCCAGCTTCTCCTCAATCTTTCTTCTAACTGATGCCTGTTCGGCTCCATACTCCAAAAACCCTTTCTCTCTGAGAAGGTTATTTAAATAAAGTTTTTTTGTAGTTTGCGTAGAACCGTGGTCTGACAGAACCAAAAGGTTGGTGTCAAGCTTATCAGTTATTTCTATAATCTCTCCTAAGACCTGGTCTGCCAATTTATAAGCTTCAAGAAGTTGATCTTGCTCATCCACATTATGCATATGCGTGTCAATCATTCTAAACACGGAAAAAGCAGTTTCGAACTCTTTATTGTCTAACAAGTAATTATAAAGCTTAAAATTTTCTTTAAAGTTATTCTTAGCAATCTTACGGGTATCTTCTCTATTCTCTCCCCTCAGATCTTTTAGTTTCAAATCTAAACTTCTGCTTATCTCCCTCTCCAACTCCTTAGGCTCATAGCTCATCTCTTCACCCTTCATAAAACCAGAAACCATTTGGCCGTCTATAGGATACTTGGGAGTTGTCCCCGGCAACCTTAGACTGATTACTTTTTCGGACGAATCTAATAGCGTCTTCCCTCTAAAATTAGATGAGTTGACCAAATCAATAGAGTAATCCTCAAAATTAACGGTTCTGAAATCATAAGAATTAAAATCTGAAGGTTTGTTGCCTGAAAACATGCACATCCAAGCAGGAATAGTTATAGGGGGCTCAATAGTCTTAAAATCGCCGAAAAAACCTCTTTCCATTAATTCCTTAAAGTTCGGTAGCTCATCAATCCAGCGCTCTACTAATTCCGGATCTGCACCATCCAAACCAAAAATCACTGTGGACATGTATTCTTAGGGCTCCCAATTTCTTTTATAGGTTTCAGAGTTGCATTTTTTTATAT
>JBDGSK010000074.1:1477-4201 GCA_042217575.1 Candidatus Nanohaloarchaea archaeon
GAAGAAGCCAAACACTCCGCTCTAAAAATAATCTTTGCTGGCGGGAGCATAATGTTCTTCGCCACATTCATTGCAAAGTTCTTAGCACTTATATATCGGCTAATGACGGGGCGGCTTTTGGGACCTATTGATTATGGAGTCATTACCCTAATGATGACAATTTATTCCACTGTAACGACCTTTGCGTTCCTAAGCATACCTCAAGGAGTGCAGAAGTATGTTTCAGATTATAGAGGGAAAAAAAATTATCAGAGAGTTAAAGGTACTGTCCGATCCGGGCTGCTGATGGTTTTAGCGACTAGTACTTTTATTGGGTTAATACTATTCATGAGTTCAAGATTTTTAGCAGTCCAAATATTTAACGAAGAGCTAGCTATCTGGCCTATAAGGTTTGTAGCAATATCTCTGCCGTTTCTTGGAGCAACCAAAGTCCTGACAAATGTAGCAGAAGGTTATGAAGAAATGAAACCGACTGCATATACCGGAGAAATATCGGTCAATTTGATTAAGGTGGTATTAACCGCATTACTGATCTACCTGAGCTTTGGGTACCTGGGGGCAGCATTCGCATTCTCATTTTCAATAATTTGTGGCGGCGGCATAGCTTACTATTTTTACAAGAAGATAATCCCCGCAAAAGTTGAAGAAGCTAAACCTTCTCATAACTACAAAGAGATAGTAGTTTTCTCACTTCCCTTAATAGCTGGAGGAATGTTCGGAGTAATATCAGGACAGATAGATACCTATATGCTACAGTACTTTCTTGGTACAAAACAGGTAGGACTTTACAACGCGGCCTATCCCTTTGCCCTGTTAATCTCTAGTTTCAGCGGCATTTTTTCCTCAGTATTCATGTCTGCAGCTTCAAGGTTAAATTCTGAGGGCAAAGGGAAAATTAATGCAGAAATTTTTAGAACCTTAACGAAATGGATTTCCGCACTAGGAGTCCCTATATTTCTCATACTATTCTTCTTCCCAAAAACCGCACTATTCCTTTTTGGAAAAGAATATTACTCTGCAGCCCCAGTTCTTAGAATACTATCTATAGGTTTTCTTCTTTCCTCAATAACAGGGCCGGTACAGAATATATACCAAGCCTATGACAGAACAGAACTTAATTTCTATACCTCAGCAGTGCTAGCGATATCAAATCTCATACTAAACTACCTTTTTATAGTAGTTTTAAGTCAAGGAATCCTAGGCGCCGCCTTAGCAACCACAATTAGTTTCGCAATCACGGCAATCTTCAATATAGTAATGAGCTATAAGTTTTTAGGAAAAAACCCGTTCAAACTAGCAACATTCAAAACCTGGTTTTTCGGTATAATAAGCATACTTATGCCGTATACGATATCGAACTACTTCTTTAAAATAACTCCTAGTTGGTTTTTCTTAATAGACTTAGCCTTATTCAGCGGGCTTTATTTCCTACTATTAGGATTCACAAGAACCCTAGAAACAGAAGATAAAGTTATTATAGAAGGCATATTAACCAAAGTAGGCCTCAGTAAAGAATTAGCGAGCATATTAAAATATTCAAAATAGAACTAGAAATCCACATTATTAAGTTCTCTCTCATACTCAACAAAATCTTTCTTCTCATCCTTAATCACATGCCAAGGCACTTCTCTCAACTCCTTAGCTTTTAACCCATATGGATGTGAAAACATCCCATACTCCCCCAATAATTCGCCATGATCTCCAGTTATCACAACTCTACCATTTAATTTTTCCTTCAATCTCTCGACTTCAGGTAAAACAGATTCAATATTCTTAATATAGGCATCACGCAGATCTGCAATCTCGGCTTCTCCTTTTACTACCTCGCTGATGCCATCAAATTTTTCTTCCTGAATATAAGGGCCGTGAGGTTGCATAAAATGAATTATTTTCCTTTTCCCAGGATATCTCTCCTCCTGTTCTAAGGCCTTTTCTGTCAACGCCTCAGGAGGAACGACCCCCAACTCATTATCCCACTTGTCCAAAGTAAGATGATGTACCTCAAAGAAAACATCGCTTAAATCCCTATCTGTAGATTCTGCAAATCTCTCTGGAGAAATATGAGGGTTCGCAGAAATATAGATGGTATCTTTGAAATCTCCTGAACTAAAATTCTCCCTAAAGTACTCCCTAGAATGACTTGCACTACTAACCCTCTTTCCAGAGCTAGGGTAAAACTCCTTATAATAATCATATCTACAGGCATCCAATACAATAAGAACATCCCAGTCCTTTTCAACAGGTTTAAACTCATCACCGCCAGGAGAATCCACAAAATAGTTATTTATCCCGGCCAAATGCCTATTAAGCCAAAAAGCTCCTGGCAAACTGCTTAAATAACTTCTAACCCTAAAGCGATAAAAAGTATACAACTGGCCAAAAATCCCCATACTATTGAAATACCTACATACAAATTTAACTAGTATGCCTTTTGAATTTCGAGACATTAACCTAAGGGGTGCCAAACTCATCAAGCCTGAAATTTTTGATGACGAGAGAGGCTTCTTCATGGAGACTTATGCAGAAAAAGGATTCAAAGAAGCAGGAATAGACACAGATTTCATCCAAGACAACCACTCCAAGTCGGAACACGGAGTGCTTAGAGGCCTTCACTACCAGAAAGGAGAACACGCACAGGGCAAACTGATCAGATGCACACAAGGAGTCATAATGGACGTAATAGTAGATCTCCGAAAAGACTCCGAAACGTTCGGCGAGACGAAG
>JBDGSK010000074.1:4309-5431 GCA_042217575.1 Candidatus Nanohaloarchaea archaeon
GAATCGCTTGGAACGACCCCGAACTAGATATCAACTGGCCAACAGAAGACCCAAAACTCTCAGACAAAGACAAAGAATGGCCAACAATAGAAGAGGCCAAGGAAAAAGAGTTATTATTTAATTAACTTTCATTTTTCTACCCATTCAATCAATGGCACTTCATATAATTTCTTATGGAAATGAGCATCATTGTCAGCTGTATGACCAAATCCTCCCTCCTCTCCAAAAAGTTCAGCATGATCGGCAGTCACTATAACTTGAGTTCCTGATGGTAGACATTTCCTAAAGTCGCTAATCATTTCTATAAGATCCTCACAAGCTTCTTTCTGCTTTTCATGAGCCTCTTTAATCTGTAATCCGCCATTTTTCCATTTCTCTCTAAATTCTTTATTACTGATGTCGTAATGATTGTATGGATAGTGGGTGCCTCCAAGGTTAATTAGTCCGAAGAATCCCACATCGGAGGATTTGATTTTCTTTTCGGCGTGATCCAACAGCTTCTGATCCTTCCTACAATCTGCAATATTTAAGAAATCATCAAAATATCTCTGAATATCTGTTTCTGTATATTTCTTTTTACCTAAGTAAGGGAGGGCGGTAGAGGCAAAAGAGTAATCATGAAGCATCGGCATTGGATAGGCCCCCCAATTATATTCATTTTCTAACACCTCATCAGGCCTCAGCTCTTTACTGTGAGGTAATTTTCCTCTTAGAATAGATTCATGGCCAGGGATTGTCCAAGAACAGGTAGAATATACCTTCTTCAACTCCCCCCCCCTCTCCGTCATATGCATCTTCAAAAGTGTCATATCGACATGAATCCAACGTTATAATTATTAGAGGTTTCTTTTTCGATTTCTTGCTTAATTTCCTCTCAGCCCTGTATCTCTTCAGTCTATCTTCTGAAATAAAGGTCTTACCTAGTCCTTTAGCTAAGTCAACTATGCTCATATTTAATCTAACCTCTTTTCTCTTTTAAAATCTCCAGCTGTAAAGGACTTGCGCTTTCGAAGTCAATTGAGAGGGCACTTCTTGATCAGCTTCCTTTATCTCCGAATCCATGTTGGATGGCCATAGGTATTCTCCATCAGAAGTTAAATCATACTTGAATTCTGGAGATAT
>JBDGSK010000075.1:0-6844 GCA_042217575.1 Candidatus Nanohaloarchaea archaeon
TGGCTACCTCCGCTTTTTGTTTGCGGTGTTGCCAAGAATGTTTCACTTGGCTACCTCCGCTTTTTTGCCGTTTTCGCCATTCTATTTCTGGGAGGTTGGCAAGCCCGACTTGGCTACCTCCGCTCTGTCAGTGGAAACTGTAAATCTGGATACGGCATTCAGTTTTTTAACTGGTTGGTTCTCCGTTGCTTTTTGTCTGTTCCTGTGAAATGTTTCTACGTGGAAGAGTACAGGGTTGACGCTGATCTGGAGAACGGTGCGCCGGCGGTGTACGACGCGGCGACGAACATGGCGCTCGACGAATACATACTTGACGAGGCGGCGGACGGAACGCCTTACCTCCGGATTTACGGGTTCGAGCAGCCGGCTTTTGTCCCGTCGCGCCGGACCTCTGTCGATGATGTGGCGGGTGCGGCGGCTAACGGCCATGAAGTCACGCGGCGGAACACGAACGGTTCGACAATTCCCTGTCTTGACAACGGCGTGGCGTACAGCGTGGCTTATCCGACGGAGAAGTTCCCGGACCGTTTCTTCGAGGAGAATGTTGCGCCGGCGCTGGTAGACGCTTTGGACGCGGCCGGTGTGGAAACTGATAGGTTGAACATCGGGGCGAAGCACGACAGTATTCGTTACGGCGACAGGGAGACGCCAGGAGAAGCTGCGCCGGGGAAGACCCTGGTCGGCAGCAGCCTCTGGAGGAAAGATGATGCGGTTATGGCGCATGGCGTAGTCGCCGCGGAGCCGTGGGATGCGGAGATTCTGGACGAGAACATGGATCTGCGGCCAGGCGAGAAAAGGTTCGTGGAGTCGCTGCCGTCGTTAGAAGAGGTTTCGGGCTACGAAGAGCAGCGGCTGGTTGAGGGACTGGTTGAAGGCTTCACGGGAGGAGACTATAGAGAGGCCGGTTTAGATGTCTCCGAGGTTGAAGACCTGCTTGACGGGAAGTACCGCAGTGATGACTGGGTTTTCTCTGGCTCTGAAACAGGTCGTGGACACTGCTTCGTGGAAGAGGAAGACGGCGAGTTCTACTGATTTTCGGCGAACGCTTCGATTTCTTCCGCGACTTCTGCCGGTGTTTCCTGTAGCATGAGGTGCGAAGAGTCGAGGGTCTTGAGCTCGCAGCCGAGTATATCTGAGACTTCCCGGCACTGCTCGACAGTTATCGCCGAGTCCTTTTCGCCGGCGACGACTACGGCGTTCTCCTTGCCAAGTTCGTCTCTAACATCGTAGTCTATCATCGCCTTCAGTCCATGGATTATGGGCTCTCTTCCCGCGTTCTTCAGCTCCTTAACTGCCCCTTCTCTGACCTCCGGAGAGTCCTCGGCGTAGTTGTCGGCTATCTTCTCCGCCCATTTTTCTCTCGCGAGTTCTCCCAGCTTTTCGAGGAAGAACTTTGGTGACCGGTACTTCGGCCGCGGCGTCGATGCGCATGTCCCGAACAATACGAGGCCCTGGTAGTCGTCGTTGTTCGTGGCGTACCGGAGTGCCGCCATCCCGCCCATGGAGTGGCCGACTATTACCGGTTTTTCATCCAATCCACCTACTACTTTTCCGAGGTCGTCCGCGAGATCCTCCATCCTAAACTCTGAACATGGGGATTCTCCGTGGCAGCGCTGGTCGTAGAACACGAGCGGTTTTTCGATGTCGAGTTCTTCTCTGACCTGCTTCCAGGACTCCTTCGAGCCGAGCCAGCCATGGACGAAGACTATCGGGATTCCGCGGCCTTCGACTTTTTCAACTGAGAGCGCTTCAGAGGTCATAGGAAAGGAATTGCTGTGAACACATAAAAATCAGCGGAGCCGATGTTAGGACATGGCTGAAGCCTCTGTAAAGATACCGGCAGGCAAGTTCGTTAAAGTCTTAATTGAAGACGGAGATGTCAGGGTTCGCGGCGACTTCTTCCTTGAGCCTCCCGAAGCTCTCGAGCAAGTCGAGGAGGCACTGGAAAACGTTGAGGGAGGGAAGAAAGAGGCGCTGAAGGCTCTGCAAAAGGTTGATGCGGAGTTCATCGGATTTTCCCGGGAGCACGTCGCAGAAGCATATGCTGAGGCTGCCGGGGAGGAAAGCAGTGGGGAGGAAGTTTCCGGGGAATGGCGTATCGTCAATGACGGTCCTCGCTCGGAGGCGATGCATCACGCACTCGACGAGGTTTTGACTGAGCGGATGGCGAACGGCGAGATGCAGCCAACGCTAAGGTTCTGGCACCGGAAGAACCCTGCAATCCCGATAGGGCGTTTCCAGAGCTTTGAGGACGAAGTGGAACAGGACTACGTCGAAGATGAAGGTGTCGAAGTCGTCAGGAGGATTACCGGCGGCGGAGCGATGTACTCCGAGCCGGGCGACGTGATTACTTACTCCATTTACATTCCGCGAAAAGACGCGCCGGGAGACATTGAGCAGAGCTACGAGGAGCTTGACCGCTGGGCTGTCGACGCGCTGAACGAGCTCGGAATCGACGTCGACTACAAGCCGCTGAACGATATCGAGCACGAAGAAGGAAAGGTTGGAGGAGCTGCACAGCTGCGTAAAGGCGACGCGGTGCTTCACCACACGATGCTGAGCTACGACCTGAACACGGAAAACATGCTGAAAGCGCTCAGGATAGGCAAGGAGAAGGTATCCGACAAGGCTATAGAATCGGCTGAGAAACGCGTCGCAGTGATGAGCGACTACGTCGACCACGGCCGGGAAGAGGTAATCGAGAAGATGATTGAGAAGTTCAGGCAGGAGTACGGCGGTGAAGAAGGAGAGCTGACGCCGGAAGAGCTGGAAGAAGCTGAAGAGCTTGCGGAGGAAAAGTTTGAGTCCGACGACTGGAACCGGAAGATGTGATAAAATGGAAGTCGATGGATACGAGCTGTACGCCGAGCCTGTGGAGAAAAGGGCGAGACGCCGGGCGGACGAGCTTGACAACGTGTTCGGGAACATCCTGCGCGGCAACAATCTGGACGGTGTCGCGGTAGTACTTGAGGAGGACGGCGAAGAACTGGAGTCAGTTACAGTCGACGGCGAGAAGGCTGCCGTCGATGCGGCCTATGAACTTGTCGAGGATTACGGCCTTGATGCAGGAGTTCTCGACTACGAGGCGCTTGAACGTTAGAAGCTCAGTACTCCGGGTTCTTCTCCTCTACTCCTTCTTCCGCGTTTTCATGCCTTGCCATCATGAAGAAGGCATCCGATAATCGGTTGATGTAGGTCAGGACTTCTTCACGCACGCCTTCCTTGTGGTCGAGCGCCACGATTTTTCTCTCGGCTCTCCGGCTGACTGACCGCGCGAGGTGCAGGAAAGAAGCTGTTTCCGCTCCGCCGGCGAGCACGAAGTCTCTGAGAGGAGGACACTCATCCTGGTAGCGGTCGCAGATATCCTCAAGTCGTTCCACGTCGCTTGCTTCGACCTTCTGCTCTGGTTCACGGTTCGCCAGTTCTGCCTGGAGCACGTGAAGGTCGTTCTGTATATCTTCAAGTTCGCCGCGTTTCCGCTCCGATTTTGCGGCCGCGATTCCCACTATCGAGTTCAGCTCGTCTACTGTTCCGTACGCATCTATCCGCTCCGAGTCCTTCGAGACGCGTTCGCCGGAGGCGAGGTCGGTCTTGCCCCGGTCACCTCTCCCTGTGTATACCATGCGGAAAGATTAGAGTCCAAGACTAAAAACCTGCCCGGCAAATGTTGTGGTAGAGCAGAGATGAGAACCCCGGTATTTGATATCGGCGATACATTGATGCCGTGTTACAGGCTGCAGAACCAGCTTATACAGGAGCGTCTGAGGATGCAGGGTGTTGAAGACCCTCCGGAGTTCCCGGTGAACACTTTCCGCATCTACAATCCTTCACATGTCCAGGAGTTCCTCGACATGCACGGTATTGAGGGCGATGCCGAGAAGCTTGTCGAGGAGTACAAGGATAAGGAGGAGAAGTATCTTGAAGAGAACAGAGTCTTCGAAATGCTGAGGACTGCCTCGGAAGAACTCGGCACTGTCGGTTTTGTCAGTGACAACTCGCTGAAGGGCAAGGACTACTTCCGAGGGCTCCTGGAGTCGAGAAATGTGCCTTATGACGGTTTTGTGGTATCTCAGGAGGTCGGCGTCGAGAAACCGGATTCAAAGATTTTCCGGGAGTTCCTGTCGAGGCGGGGAGGGAATGGCAGCGACTACACCTACTTCGGGAATAATGTTCCGCGCGATATCGGCTGCAGGAAAGTAGGAATGGACTTTGTCTGGGTTACGCAGTACGAGACTTTCAGTGGAAGTTACGGCGGGAGAACCCTTGAAGAACTGAGCTTCCGGTCGGTGAAGCAGGCGCTCGATAACGTGTAGCAGCCCGTTACCGATAAAAGATTTCTTTTCTCGTTCAAATTCATGGCAGAGATCAAACCCGGGGAACAGGAGACCAAGCGGATACCTCCAGTAGGGCGCTCGGGCAAGGGAACGAGGCTGGACGAGTTCGGCCCTGTTAAAGTCGATGGCCTTGAGAAACCGGCGCTTCCGGCCGCGATACTTGAAGAGCACGGGAAACGCTACGGTGGAGAAGTAGAAACTGACGCAGGAGGGAACTGGCGTGATGTCAGGGCGGTTCTCGATGATGGAAGCCGGGAGTACCATGCCCGTGAGACCAGCTCCGGGAAAACGCAGCTGAGGTACAGCATGCAGCTGGATGATATAGAGTTCCCGGAGAGATACGTCGACAAGGTCTGGGAGGACGAGATAGGAACTATCAAGGAGCGCGTCGAGCTTGTATACGAGGCCGCTCTGGAAACTGCGGAGGATATGCTGCCAGTCATGGCGTCCGAGAAGAGGTACGGCGGCGAGAACAACCACGAGCTTGATGCGCTGAGCGCCGAGATTGACAGGCTGGGCGGCGACGTCGATACAATCGCCGATAACTACTACAGCGAGCACATTGGCGATTCCAAGCTTCTCACCAGCTACGGCGAGGCGCTTGAACAGGCGCCTGACTTCGAGGGAGAGATCACGCAGCAGGACAGCGAGGAAGAGCTCCAGAGCCGGAACCCGGAGTACCTCAAGCTCTACCTGCAGACAGTCGCCGAACTGGCGCTGGAGAAGTACGCGCCCCGGAACGTCCAGAGCGCGTCCGAGAGCGTCTTCTCCGGTTAGAGCTTCTCGTCAATGCTTTTGAGCTGCTTGTTGATCTTTTCCAGCTCTTCAAGCACCTGTTGCTTGAAATCTCCCTGCTGCTTCTTCCCGGGATCCTCTCCGATTCTGCGGTTGATGAGCTCCTGAATCTTCTTCGGCTCTTCGATGCTTCTGAATGCCATCTCGGTTCCTGAGCTTCCTGCTGTGCTGATTTCGACGTTGCCGTATCCGAAGTAGTTTCCGAAGATGCCCTGGCTGAACGAGATGTTCTGTATCTTGTCGAAGCCTATCTTCTGTACGTTGCGCGAAAGCACGCCGCTTTTCTGGTAGACGCCGAGCGAGGTCACCACGTAATCAGTATTTTTCACGTTAAGGTAGGCGCCTGCTATCACGAGAAGTCCTGCTCCAAAGACCGGTATCATCGGTATGCCAACGGCAACAGCAGGTATTATGCTCTTTATGCGTGGTTTCCCGGACCATAGAACTTCTTCTCCTTCCTCAGGTGAAAGCCAGTCAAATTCTTCTGCCATGTCAGAATTTTTGCCCTGCCTGACTTTTCAAGTTGCCGCCAATCGCTTAAACGGGGAGGAAAAAACTCTTGGTGATGGAGAGGTTCGAGTCGGAGCTAGGAGATGTCAGGCTGACGGAAAGCTACTTCGAGCGCACCCGTTCCGGTAACGAGTGGAAAGATATAGAGGAAGAATCTGAAGAGCTGGCGGACAAACTTCATTTCTCACAGATTGAAGATCTTAGGATGCGGCCAGAGGCGGAACCGCCGTACGTTGAGGCGAAGTCTGACGGGGCGTGGAGAAAGATTTACTTCGCCCCTGGAGAAGATGTGGCTGATTTTTTCCGGAGGCTTGAGTACCTCTGGAAGTCCTTCCGACAGCGCGAGTCTTAGATGAAGGGAGTTAACTCGTCGAGATAGTCCTCAACACGGCTGGACTCGTCCACCATCTGGATGAAAGAGTCCATATCCGGCTCGAAGAACTGCTCCTCTTCGTAACCGAGCGCGTACTCCATGTATGTGTCGAGCCGCGCTGTTGACTCTATCAAGCCGTCAGGATGTGTAAAACCGTTCATCCTGCCGGGATGGTCGCTGGTTGACTGGTCCGCGATATCCCACAGGTACTCGTTGAGGTTGGCTGTTGGAAGGTCTTTCACCGGCCGCTGGAGCCAGTGGTTGACCACTCCGAAAGGGTTGGAGGCGTCGCCCGGCCCGTCGAATCCCACCATCTCCTCGTAGCCCTGCCGAGGTATCTCGGTTTCAGGGCTCTGCTGTGCTTTCTCGTAGCCTCTCCTCTGGTTCTGCGTTCCCGCCCACTCGTAGGGGCTGTGCGGGAACCGCTCCAGTGCCTGTCGACCTCTCGTCGCCTGTGCCGCGATGTCCTGTACCAGATCGGCGTCTATCTCGTCTATGCTGTAGGTTTCAGGTATCTTCATGTAAAGAAACTGACGAGAAAGAGTTAAGTCGATAACCGATATCAGCCCATAAAAGGCGTCCGGCGAAGCCGGTTCTTGCGTGCCAATTGAGCGGTGCAGACTCCTTCTCACTCGGAACGAGAGTTCCTCAGTTTGAAAAATTCCGGTAAGCCGTGCTATGCACGGCCACCTGTGAAACGGGTGGTTGCGTGTAAACTGAGCGTCGCAGACTACTTGGTTGTCTGCTCTAAGCACGAACTTGTTCCAAGTTTCGTGCGGTAACCAGTTCGAGCCCGGAGGGATTTTTGAAAACAAGTTTTCAGCTAAATCTC
>JBDGSK010000076.1:0-27956 GCA_042217575.1 Candidatus Nanohaloarchaea archaeon
TTACAACGCAGACTTCGACGGAGACGAGATGAACCTGCATGTTCCACAGACAGAGGAAGCAAGAGCTGAAGCGGACGAACTCATGAAAGTACAGGAACACATCAAATCGCCGAAGATGGGAGGCCCGATCGTGGGCATGCTTCAGGACTACGTATCAGGACTCTACCTCCTGACAAAGGGAGAAACCGAGCTCTCACGCGAAAAAGCATTCAACCTGCTCGCAGAAGCCGGAGAACACGACGCATCACTCCCGGAAGGAGAGACCATGGAAGGCGATGAACTCGTCTCGATGTTCATACCGGACGATATCTCCCTGACGATCAACGAGGGAGAGGAAAACGAAGTAGTAATTGAAGAAGGAGAGCTTGCTGAAGGAGTACTTGATGAAGATGCGCTCGGAGACTACGGCGGCGAAATCATCCAGCAACTACAGATCGAGTACGGGCCGGACAAAGTCACCGAGTTCATCAACCGCGTCTCAAGGATCGGAGCCGTCTACCTTACAAGAAGAGGCTTCTCAATCGGCCTCGAAGACCTTGAAGTACCTGACGAAGCAACCGACGAGATCAACGACCTGGTCGACGAATCAGTAGAAGACGCAGAAGAAGTGATCGAAGAGTACCGGAACGGCGAGATGGAGCCGATCACAGGCAAGACTCTCGAGGAAACCCGCGAAATAAAGGTTACAAAGACTTTGAACGACATCTTCGCTGAAATAGGAGACATCATCAGCGACAACGTTGACAAAGACTCATCAGCGCTTGTCATGGCCGACTCCGGTGCAAGAGGTTCCATGGAGAACGTTACAACCATGGCCGGACTCCTCGGACAGAACTCGGTAAGAGACCAGAGGATCAACCGCGGATACAAGGGAAGAACCACTTCACACTTCAAAAAAGGCGAACTCAGCCCCGAATCCCGAGGATTCATCTCGTCAAGCATCCTCGAAGGACTGGACGCACAGGAAATCTTCTTCCACCAGATGAGCCAGAGAAAGGCACTGATGGACAAGTCGCTGCGTACCAAGACTTCAGGATACATGTACCGCAGGGTCGCAAACTCTCTCCAGGATCTCACGGTCGAGTACGACCAGAGCGTCCGGAACGCGCAGGGCGACATCATCCAGTTCCGCGCAGGAGAGGACGGAGTAGACCCACAGAAATCTGATAGAGGCATAATCTCAACGGAGATTGAGAGCAGCTGAGGTGACCAAAAATGAGCGAGAACAACTGGAAAGAACGAGCAGACGAACTCCCTCCAAAGTACCAGGAGCGCGAGTTTACAGAGGAACAAAAGCAGAAGCTGAAAGAACGCTACCAGAACATGCAGTACGAACCCGGAGAATCGATCGGAGTCGTAGCTGCACAGTCACTTTCAGAACCGGCAACTCAGCTGACGATGGAAACCTACCACCAGGCAGGAGCAGCACAGGTATCACTTACCGCCGGTCTGCCGCGACTGATCGAGATCGTCGACGCACGAAGAAACCCCAAGACGCCATCCATGGAAGTCTACCTTCACGAGGACTACAACAGCGAGGAAGACGCCAAGAAGGTAGCGAGAAAGCTCCGCGAAGTCAAGTTCGGAGACCTCGTCAAGAAGGACACGCTCGACATCATGCAGCTTCACGTCGAATACGAGTTAAACGAAGATCTGCTCGAAGACTACGACGTAGACGCTGAAGACGTCAAGTCGCGCATCAAGGAATCCGCGAAGAAGGCAAAGGTCTCGATCAAGGAAGAAAACACGATAACACTCACAAGCAGCGAAGACGACTACGATCTCCGTGATGTCAAAGACCTGAAGACTAAAGCAGAAGACGCCCGCATCAAAGGAATCAAGGGTATCGAACAGGTAGTTGTAAACGAACAGGACGGCGAATGGAGGCTTCAAACAGCAGGAACCTCGCTGAGAAAGACGCTGAAGATAGAAGAAGTCGACGAAGACCGTACCGTCAGCAACGACCTCTACGAAGTCAAGAAAGTTCTCGGCGTCGAAGCACTCCGACAGAGAATCATCGAGGAAACCAACGAGACACTCGAAAAACAGGGCATCGGAGTCAACGACCGACACATCATGCTCCTCGCAGACATGATGACAAAAGAAGGAGAACTCAACGGAACCACCCGCTACGGAATCGTCGGCAACAAGGACTCTCTGCTCGCAAGAAGCGCCTTCGAAGAGACCAAGAAACACCTCCGAGTCGGCTCACAGAAAGGCGAGACCGACGAACTTGAAGGCGTCATCGAAAACCTGATGGTCGGACAGGCCGTACCAACCGGAACCGGCGCAGTAAACCTGAAAGCCGGTTTCGGCCAAAACCAGGAAAACGAGGAATAGTTTATAAAAGAAAGGGGCGAATGTTGGTTTACACGCTTATGAGGTCATTTCTCGAGGTATAACACATGTCAACAGTTACATACGACACAGAAAACATCAGAGCAATCAGCATGTTCGAATCCATCACCGGCGTCGAAGCAAGAGACGTCGTGATGAAGGAAGACGAGGTATACTTCATCGTCCCCGACGGAAAAGCCGGAATGGCTATCGGAAAGGGCGGAAAAGTAGTCAACAAGGTACAGGACAAACTCAACAAGAACGTCAAGATCTACGAGTACAGCGACAACCTCGGCAAGTTCCTGAACAACATCGTCCCAACAGATATTCGAGGCGTCGACATCAACGAAGAAGACGGGGAGAAGACAGTCGAAATATCGGTTTCCCGCGACAACAAGGGACGAGTAGTCGGAAAGAACGGCAACAAGATCGACTCGATCAGGGAAATCCTGCAGAGAACCCACAACGTTGACGACGTGACAGTGGAGTAACCGCAACCGGTAAACGTATCTCCGCCAACCTTCTAACATGAAGCAGAGCCGTAGGTTCTGCCCCAACTGCGGAAGCGACTGGGTCGAACCCGACACTTCTAACCGTGCAGAACAGTTCTTCTCGGGAGGCGACCCCAATCGGTGGCAATGCAACGAGTGCGGCTACACTGGAATGATGCCTGAAGGCAAGCCAGAAGAAGCCGAAGAAGACGGCGCCACATTTGAAGAGAACAAAAACGTTCCACAGGAGTACACCGGCTTCGGCACCGCCTACCTGAAGTACATCGTCTACGCGGCAGCGCCTGTGATGCTTCTCTACTACCTCTACCTCCGAATCGGGTAACACCCCTGTATAAAAAGGTTAACTTCGTTCACGTACTTACGATGGGCTTGTACAACGCACGCAAGATGAGGAAGAAACGCCAGCAGTACCGCTGGAGTGACATCGAGTACAAGAGACGTATGAATAATCTAAAGGAGAAGGCCGACCCCCTGGAAGGCTCTCCACAGGGACGAGGAATCGTACTTGAAAAGAGAGGAATCGAGGCAAAGCAGCCTAACTCAGCTATCAGGAAATGTGTACGAGTCCAGCTCATCAAAAACGGCAAACAACTCACAGCTTTCGTTCCGGGCGACCAGGCAATCGACCACATCGACGAACACGACGAAGTACTGATCGAAGGTATCGGCGGAGCAGACTCCGGGCCTAAAGGAGACATTCCGACAGTCCGATACCAGGTCGTAAAAGTCAACGGCGTATCACTCGAAGAACTCGTCGCCGGAAACCAGCAGAAGCCAACAAGGTAATCGAAAATGCAGAGATTTTCTCAAACATCCAACCGCGAGGCGGTAGAATGAGTGAAGCAGCAAAACTCGAACTCGACGACGAACTCAAAACATTCGGCAGGTGGGACGCCACAGAAGCAGACATCGGCGACGACGGCCTCGTACGCTACATCAGCCTGGAGAACATCCTGGCCCCGAAGAGCAAGGGCCGCCACACCGAACGCCAGTTCTACAAGGCAGACGTTCCGATCGTCGAAAGATTGCTCAACCGGCTCTACGTCGCAGGACACCGGGGAAGCAAGCACTACATCACATCCGGAAGAAACACCGGTTCCAGCGACAAGCTGTGGAACGTAATCGAAGACGCCTTCGAGGAAATCGAAGACGAAACAGGCGAGAACCCTATCCAGGTGCTCGTCGACGCAATCGAGAACTCCGCACCGACCGAGGAAGTAGTTACATACCAGAGAGGCGGAGTACGGGCAAGAAAGGCGGTTCTCGTCTCACCACAGAGACGTGTAGACCTCGCACTGAGGCTCCTTGCACAGGGAGCATACGAGAAACGACTCGCATCCTCCGAAGACGCGGTCGAAACCCTCTCACAGGAACTTATCATGGCAGCAAACGGCAACGACGACGCACGTGCCGTCCGTGAAAAGGAGAGGAAGGAACGCGAGGCAGAAGGAGCACGTTAAGCTCCAAGACCCCTCCTTTCTTCCAGAGTGCTCTCAGAAGCCAGACCCAAAAAGCTTTCACCGGGGCAACCGCGCGCACCCTTTTTTAAAACTTGTAAACTGTTTCTCCTACATAATCGAGGTAAAATTGAAATGTCAGATAAAGAGCTTGACGCGATAAAACAGGTAATTAACGACCCGGAACACATCCGGAACATCGCCATCGCGGCACACATCGACCACGGAAAAACAACCCTAACAGACAATCTACTCGCCCGGGCCGGCATGATTTCAGACAAGCTGGCTGGCGAGCAGCGCTTCATGGACTTCGATGACCAGGAAGCCGAGAGAGGGATCACGATTTACTCGGCCAACATCTCGATGGTTCACGAGTTCGACGGCCAGGACTACCTGATCAACCTTATCGACACGCCAGGCCACGTCGACTTCGGAGGCGATGTAACAAGAGCCATGCGCGCGGTAGACGGCGTGGTAGTGCTCGTCGATGCTGTCGATGGCGTCATGCCCCAGACAGAGACCGTCATGAAACAGGCGCTGAACGAGGGCGTCAAGCCGGTACTCTTCATCAACAAGGTTGACCGCCTGATCGAAGAGATGCAGTTAACGCCCGAAGAGATGCAGGAACGGTTCACCAAGATTATCCGCGAAGTCAACACCGCGCTGCGAAAGTACGCGGACGAGGAAACAGCCGAACGCTGGTCCATGGCTGTCAACGACGGAACAGTCGCGTTCGGTTCAGCCCTCAAGAACTGGGCGATCAGCGTCCCGTACATGCAGGAATCAGGAATCAGCTTCCAAGAAATCATCGACCGTGTCAACGAGGGAGACCACGAAGGCCTCGCAGAAGACGCACCGATTGAAGAAGTCGTCCTCGACATGGTAGTAAAACACCTCGAAGACCCGAGAACCTCCGCAGAATGGAGGGTTCCAGCCGTATGGCCGGGCGACCCTGAAAGCGAAGTAGGCGAATCAATGGCGAACCAGGATGAAGACGGGCCGCTCGTAGGCGTAGTGACAAACGTCGAAGACGACGAACACGCTGGAACGATTGCGACCGCACGACTTTTCTCCGGAACTGTGCATGAGGGCGACGAACTCTACGGCATCGGATCCCAGAAGACTGAACGCGCACAGCAGGTAGGCATCTACTCCGGCCCTCGAAAACTTACTGTAGACTCCGTGCCCGCAGGCAATATAGCCGCGATCACAGGGCCAGACTTCTCGACGGGCGAGACATTCATCAAGAAAGGAGAGGACGAGATCACACCGTTCGAACAGATCGAACACGTCTTCGAACCTGTCGTAACAAAGTCGATCGAACCCAAGAGAACCAGCGATCTTCCGAAGCTCATCGAAGCACTGAGGAAAAGAGCAAAGGAAGACAACACGATCAAGGTAGAGATCGACGAAGAGACCGGCGAAACACTGGTTTCCGGTCTCGGAGAGCTCCACATCGAGGCAAAAGTCGAGAGACACCTCGAGGAGAAAGGAATCGACATCGAGGTCTCGGAACCAATTGTCGTGTTCCGTGAAGGAATCGACGAGGCCAGCGACATCGAGGTCGGAAAGTCGCCGAACCGACACAACAAGCTCGAAATCTCAGTAGAGCCTCTCAGCGAGGAAGTACGAAAGTTCCTGAAGGAGGACTACGAAGAAATCAACAGAAAGGCGGACGACCAGACAGAGGTCAGAGACGCGATGGTCGAGGCCGGAATCGACCAGGACGAGGCCGACAACGTCCTCGACATCTACGAGGAAAACATGTTCATCAACGCCTCAAGAGGTATCAAGAACCTCCGCGAGATCAAGGAGTACCTCGTCGACGCGTTCCACGAGTTCTGCGACGAAGGACCTCTCGCGAACGAACCGGTAATCGGGCTAAAGGTCAAGCTCCACGACGCAAAACTCCACGAGGACGCAATCCACAGAGGCCCGGCACAGATGATCCCGGCAACAAAGGACGCGATGCGCCGCGGCTTCCTCCAGGCACAGCCACGCCTGATCGAGCCAAAGCAGAAGCTCAGAATCGACACGCCGAGCGACACGATGGGCGACGCCATGACAGAAGTCAACAACCGCAGAGGCGACGTCATCGACATGGAAGAAGAAGGCGACTCAGCGATAATCCGCTGCAAACTCCCAGTCGAAGAACTCTTCGGCTTCGAAGCAGCCCTAAAGTCAGCGACAAACGGCAAAGGCTTCTTCTCACTCATCGACCTGATCTTCGAACCCCTGCCGATGAACCTGCAGGAGGAGAAGATAATGGAGATCAGAGAGCGGAAAGGCATGAAGGAAGAGATGCCCTCTGTAGAAGAGTAAAACACCCCGGGAGGCCCAGAAAGCCTCCCTCCACTTCTTTCTCCAGCTTCTATAACCCTCAATCAGCGTACTCGACCACAAACCCTTTTTAAAGTTTAGAGGGTTAATCGGGTTATATACGCAGTAGGTGAAACCTAAAATGGCAGATAAACCACACATTAACCTAGTATTCATCGGGCACGTTGACCACGGGAAGTCAACCACTATCGGACGACTCCTGTGGGACACAGAAAACCTTCCAGAAGAAGAGATGCGCAAGCTTGAAGACGCAGCAGAAGAGAAAGGCAAGGAAACATTCGGCTTCGCATTCGCGATGGACTCAATCGAAGAAGAACGTGAGAGAGGCGTTACAATCGACCTCGCACACAAGGAGTTCGACTCTGACAACTACTTCTTCACCATCATCGACGCACCAGGCCACAGAGACTTCATCAAGAACATGATTACAGGAGCTTCACAGGCCGACGCAGGAGTCCTGACGGTCGCGGCAGACGACGGCATCCAGCCGCAGACCAAGGAGCACGCATACCTTGCGAAGACCCTCGGAATCGACCAGCTGATCGTTTCCGTCAACAAGATGGATCTCGCCGACTACGGCGAAGACAGGTTCAACGAGATCAAGGAAGAGGTCTCAGAGATGCTCCAGGGAGTAGGATACGATCCAAGCGAGATCGACTTCGTACCGATTTCCGCGTTCGAAGGAGACAACGTCGCAGAAGAATCCGACAACCTCGGATGGTACGACGGTCCAACCCTCCTCGGCGCACTTGACGACCTGGAAGAACCGGAGAAGCCAGGAGAACTACCTCTCCGAGTCCCCATCCAGGACGTCTACAACATCTCCGGAATCGGGGCCGTATCCGTCGGAAGAGTTGAGACAGGAGAGATTGCACAGGGCGATGATGTAGTCTTCGAACCTGCATCCACACGACTCAACAAGAACATCGGCGGAGAAGTCAAGACGATCGAGATGCACCACGAAGAGATCGAAGAAGCAACACCTGGCGACAACATCGGCTGGAACACAAGAGGAGTCGGAGAAAGCGATGTCAAGAAAGGAGATGTCGCAGGACACGCCGACAACCCGCCGACAGTAGTCGACAGCTTCGAGGCACAGGTAATCGTCCTCAACCACCCTAACGTAATCAGCGAGGGCTACACACCTGTATTCCACGTCAACACTGCACAGGTCTCATGCACCTTCACAGACCTGAAGAAGACCATGAACCCCAAGACAGGGGAGACGCTCGAAGAAGATCCCGACTACATCAAGCAGGGACAGGCAGCAGTTGTCGAGATTACGCCTCAGCAGCCGCTCGTCATCGAATCCAACGATGACATCCCACAGATGTCTCGCTTCGCAATCAGGGACATGGGACAGACAGTCGGCGCCGGACAGGCGCTCTCCGTCAACGAGAAGTAAACCTCTCGTTGACACTTTTTCCCTTCCTTTCTATTTCTATTACCGTTTCAAAACCCGACAACTTCAGAGAAACTCCAGGCTCATTACATCTGGAAGGACGGAACTTTTACCGCGTCCTACAGCTCTCGGCAAACCACAACCCGAAGCATTTTTAAACGTTGTAACTGCTAAGTAAAACATAGGTTGATACGATGTTAAACACCGACACTATCAAGCAGAAGCTTGACGCTGCTCGCGAAGAACAGGCAGAGCTACGAAGAATGCACCGCGTACTTGACAGAGTGGGCGAACTCGACAGACTCCCAAAAAGCTATCAGGACAACAGGCCGGACAGGTTCCACCCCTCACAGCTGATCGGAATCCCGGGCTACGCGTCAGTCGGAGAGTTCGACTACCAGGTACAGGCGGAAGAAATCCGCGAAGCATACAGCGACTACATGGATGAACAGCACGGCGATGTGGAAGAATCAGGAGTATTCTACGAGGAAACAGGAGAGGACGAAGTAGAGATCATCAACATCCAAACCGAGAAAGCGAGCTGAAAAAGCAACCTCTCTCCCTTTCTTTTTGATACCCTTTAAAAGAATTAACTTCAGGAGTAATAGATATGCAGAAGGCGCGTGTAAAGCTAAAGAGCACCGACCAGCAGAAGGTCGAAGAACTCGCAGAAGAAGTAATCGAAATCGGCGAAGAGTACGACGCCGAAACATCCGGCCCGGTACCGCTACCGACAGACACGCTCAGGATCCCGACAAGGAAGGCTCCGGATGGAGAGGGAAGCGAGACGATCGAGCGCTACGAGATGCACATCCACAAGCGCCTGATAGACATCAAGGAAAGCGAACGCGCACTCAGACAGGTAATGCGTGTACACGTCCCTGAAGGAGTGGACATCGAAGTCGAACTCCAGGAATAACCACTTCTCATTTAAAACTTCTATTGGCAAAAATTCTACAAGGCAGACGCCACAGCGACTACTATACGTCAAAGCCGGGATGACTGAGTGGCTAAAGGTGCCGCCCTGGAAACACCGTTTTCTCACCAGAGAAAGCGGTTAAAGAAGACCGACAGGTTTTCGCGAACAGCCAGGCGGTGGGCCTAACGGCCCTCCTGGGTTCAAATCCCAGTCCCGGCGACTTCGTCGCCTTTACTGGCATTTGATAAGAGAAGCTCCTGTCCCGGCGTCGTGTTACACTCCGACAACGCAACAAGCCCTTCCAAAAACATGGAAGCGCTTTCGAATTCTTTTGATAGAACACGTTAACCATCTAAAGGCTCGAGCACAACTTTTTGACAATGGGAAGCTACATTGAAGAATTCCAGGAAGACAGAGAGAAGAAGTCGGACATTGTAGTTACAATCGACGGGCCCTCCGGATCCGGCAAGGGGACGCTCGGGGAACAGATAGCAGAGGAGCTCGGCATAAAACATTTCTCCGCCAGCGACGTTTTCTACGCCATAGCCGAAGAAAGAGGTATCTCACACGTAGAACTCTCGAAGAAGGCGGGAAAGGAGGTAGATCTTGAAGTGGACAGAAAGACTCTTGAACGCGGCCTGGAAAACGACTGCGTCATCGACTCCAGGATAGCCTCTCATGTACTTGGCGACTACTCCGACCTGAAGATCTTTCTCACAGCCGACTTAGAGGAACGGGCGGAAAGGATCGCGGAACGAGAAGGGAAAGACAGGGAAGAAGTATTAGAAGAGACGAGAGAACGAGACAGGGAAAACTCGCGGCGCTACCAGGAATACTACGGGATAGACACCAGCGAAAAAAAGATCTATGACTTACTTATCGACAACACAGACATGGACATAAAAGAGCAGCAGAAGCTTGTAGAACAGTTAGTCGATGAAACTAATCTGGAGGAAAAGCTATGAGCTACGAAATCCTGGATCACACCGCCGATGCAAAGTTCCGTGCTGCCGGAGCAGAGCTTGAAGACGCCTTTAAATCTGCGGTCGAAGCTTTCGCCGAGATTGTCGGAACTGAAGGAGGGGAGTACCGCCATGAGATAGAGGTGGAGTCAGAGAACCTTGAAGCACTGCTCTTCGACTTCCTTGATCGACTCATCTTTCTCCAGGACTCGGAGGGCGTCGTAATAGCAGAGGCAGAAGAACTGGAAATAGACGAAAAAGAGGATTCCTACAGGTTAGAGGCGAAACTGCTCGTGGACTCCATAGAACCGGGGATGTCGCTCGTCGATGTCAAAGGGCCCACGTACAGCGAGATGGAAGTGGACTATGTCGAAGGCGAGGGATGGACTCTCCAGGCGGTTCTCGACATCTGATGTAATACAAAAATCCGCATAAAGCCGTCTAAATCCCAAATATGTATTACAAACTGCGTCAGTTAAGCTGTTTAAGGGTTCGGCCTTAAACTTTAGACATGGAAACAAATAAAGTCGACGAGAACATCTACGAAATCGAAAGAGAAGGAGAGATGCAGGTTCCTGCGAGAATTTACGCCTCCGAACCGCTTCTCGAAAAGATGAAAGATGACAAAACCCTGGAACAGGTGAAGAACGTTGCACACCTGCCCGGGATCCAGAAGTACTCGATAGTTCTTCCTGACGGACACCAGGGATACGGTTTCCCCATAGGCGGAGTCGCGGCAGTCGACAACGAGAACGGCGTCATCAGCCCCGGCGGAATCGGTTATGACATAAATTGCCTAACGGCAGATTCAGAAGTTTTACTGCGCGATGGCAGACGCAAAAGGATTTCTGAGCTTAAAGATAGTTTTGATGGTGAGAAGGCAGTGGTCGCCGCTGGCGAAACCGTTGAATCCGACATAATCCTCTTTACAGAGAACGAAGGCAGAGAAGTTTTCAGCGTGGAAACTGAGACCGGTGAGACGCTGGAGGCTACGGCAGACCACCCCCTCATGACTGAGGAAGGCATGGTTGAGCTGGAAGGCCTATCCGAAGGGTCACAGATTTTCGTCAGGCCTTTCAAAGGGCTGGCAGACTCCGAGCCCAAGGATTTCACAGTTCTGGACGAGGACGATTTCAGAGATGAGAACTGGCAGCTGGCAGCTGCCCTGAAGGAAAGAGACCTACTTCCGCTCAAATCTACGGATGAAGAGTTCAACACCTTGCTGAAGCTGGTAGCGTTCCATACAGGCGACGGATCATTCAACAACCACGGCGAAACTACCTTCTATGCCGAAAAACATGACCTCGAAACTATAAGAAATGATATAGAGAGCCTCGGCTTCAAGCCCTCCAAGATCTACTCGAGGGAAAGAGATCACGAAGTGAAGAATAGAGAGTTCTCAAGAACCGAGCACTCGGTCAAATCAACTTCCAAAGCATTCCAGAAGCTTATCAGGAAACTGGGCGCGCCGAAAGGTGAAAAGACCAGCCAGGAGTTTACGACACCAGATTACCTTGAAAGACTTGAGGGCTGGCAGAAAGCACTCTACCTTTCAGCCTTCTTCGGAGCAGAGATGAGCGCCCCGACCGCGCAGTCCCGGAAGAACCTTTACTGCCCCAAGATATCTCAGAACAAGGCGGTAGAGGTTGAGGAAGCAGGAAGAAAGTTCATGAAAGAGATCAAGGAGATGCTTGAAGATCTCGGCGTCAGAACCAATTCGATAGAAAGTTTTGAAGCCGAGGAAAATAGAAACGGCAAGGTCAAGAGATTCAGGCTGGGGATCAAAAATGACTCGGAGAACCTTATAGATTTCTACCAGCGGATAGGATACAGGTACAACCTTGAGAAAAGGAAAAAATCTGTCAAGGCCGTACAGTACCTGAAAAAGAAGCAGAAGGCTATAGAGAAGAGGGAAGACATCGCACAGGAGAGCATAGAACTCTACGAAAGCGGGAAGCGACCAAAGAAGATAAAGCAGAAGTTCGACATAAACAACAGGTTTATAGAGAGAAGTATATACAGCGGCGGCAGGAAGACAGTTTCAAGACCTCCAGAGACCTTTCCTGACTACAATGAATTTGCTGAGACTGTCGAGGTCAGAGATGATCTAGCAATAAAGACATCGATAAAGTCGATCGAAAAGAAAGGAAAAGAAACGGTATACGACATAGGAGTTAGACACGAGGCACACAACTTCATCGCCAACCAGTTCGTAGTCTCCAACTGCGGAGTACGAATGCTGAAGACAGACCTGAATTACGAGGACGTCAAGGGTAGAGAAGAACAGCTCGCAAACATATTATTCAACAAGGTACCTGTCGGCCTCGGAAAAGGAGGATACATCGATGTCAACCGACAGGAGCTTGAAGAGATACTGGAACGCGGCATGGAATGGATGCTTGAAAACGGACACGCACGAGAGGACGACCTGAAGCGCTGCGAAGAAAACGGCCGGCTCCCGGGAGACGCGGACAAGGTTCCGGAAGACGCCAAGAAGCGAGGGATCAAACAGGTAGGTTCTCTCGGCTCCGGCAACCACTTCTTGGAGGTTCAAGCCGTTTCCGAAGTCTTTGATGCGGAGAAAGCACAGGCGTTCGGGCTCGAAGAAGAACAGGTAGTAGTAATGATTCACTCCGGTTCACGAGGACTTGGTCACCAGACCTGTACAGAGTATCTGAGGCGTTTCGAGAAAGAGTACCCTGAAATCGTTGAGTCTCTTCCCGACAAGGAGCTGATTTATGCGCCGATAGGAGACGAAGCAGCTGAAGATTACCGGCAAGGGATGTACGCCGCGGCAAACTTCGCATGGGCCAACCGCCAGGCTATAACTGAGGCAGTCAGAGACTGCTTCGGCAAGATTTTCGACGAGGTAGAGGTCGACATGCTGTACGATGTCTGCCACAACATCGCGAAAGAAGAAGAACACGAAGTCGACGGCGAGACGAAAGAGCTGCTTGTACACAGGAAAGGGGCGACGAGAGCGATGCCCGCAGGTAGAGAAGAGGTACCGGAAGTCTACAGTGAGGTCGGCCAGCCGGTGCTTCTCCCGGGAACAATGGGAACTTCATCCTACGTTCTCTCCGGCGGCGAGAAGTCGCTCGAACTCAGCTTCGGTTCTACTGCTCACGGCGCGGGAAGGTTAAAATCGAGGACGCAATCAAAGAAGGATTACTGGGGGGAAGACGTGAAGAAAGAGCTGGAACGGGAAGAGATCTACGTCAGAGCCGCCTCCGGCTCCACAGTCGCGGAAGAAGCTCCAGGAAGCTACAAGGACGTGGACGAGGTTATAAAGGTCAGCGACCAACTCGGTATAGGCGACAGGGTCGTGAAGACGCGACCTATCGTAAACATCAAGGGTTGAAAAAATGAGTCTTGAAAGATTAGAGCAGATCTACAACGGAACGAGTCGAGAACTCGCTGACATCGAAGAATTAGTCGAGGAAGAGATGGAAGACATGCTTGAAGAACTCGACGAGATGGAAATTGAAGCGGAGATAGATGCGCTTGAAGACGGCGAGTTCAGGGCGCTCGTGGAAGATGTTTACTCCCGGATGACATAAGCAACCTGTTTATAAAAGTTGGTTCCGACTGTTTTCTTACTCCTGACCCTCAGAGTTTTCGAGCTCTGAAGGCTCTACAGGAGCCAAGCCTCGTCTGGACGAGGCCTATGGAACAGAGCTAAAACCTGTTCAGAGGTGACAATCTATGCCAAGGAAAAGCAGACCAAGAAGTGGCTCGTTAGGCTTCAAGCCTAAGGTACGAGCTGACAGGATTTACCCGGATATCGATAACTGGGAAGAAACCGATGAACTGAAGCCTCTCGGCTTTGCAGGATACAAGGTAGGAATGACCCGCGCACTCATGATTGACGACACCGAGGGGGCTACAAAAGGACAGGAAGTGGCGGAAGCTGTAACGATACTTGAAGCACCGCCCCTCAGAGTTTACGGAGCCCGGTTCTATACTGAGGAGCCTAACTCCGGCAAACAGGTCTTTACAGAGGCCTGGACGGAATCGCCTTCCAAGGAGCTTCAGAGAGCGACAGACATTCCAAAAGATGGAAACATGGAGAACCTGGAGAAGGCAAAAGAGAACTCTGAGAAGCTGACAGATGTCAGACTTCTCGTGCATACCCAGCCGCAGGAAGCCGGGATCTCAAAGGACAAGCCGGCAAACTTCGAGCTCGGAATCGGCGGAAGCGTCGAGGAGAAGCTTGAGTACGCGGAAGAGATGATTGGAAAACAGGTAGAGTTTTCCGACGTTTTCGAAGAAGGAGACTTCAGCGACGTTATCGCCGTTACAAAAGGAAAAGGAGTCGAGGGCCCGGTACAGCGCTACGGCGTGAAGACTCTCGACCACAAGACCCAGAAGAAGCAGAGAAAGGCGGGAAACGTCGGTCCATGGCACCCTGACACGCTTTCGTGGAGAGTCCCTCTACCGGGACAGCAGGGATTCAACAACAGAACCGAGGTCAACAAGAGAATCCTCGAGCACGGTGAAGAACCAGGAGACGTCCAGAGAGAAGGCGGATTCAGCGGATACGGTGAAGTAGAGTCCAGCTACATACTGATCAAGGGCTCAGTTCCAGGGCCTTCCGAGAGACTCATCAGGTTGAGAACAGCTCTCAGGAAGGACGGAAAACCAGGAAACCCGGAAATTACACACATCAACACGTGATAGAAAATGGAGCTACCAGACCAGTTTAACGAGAGAGTAAGGTCGGACCTCTTGAAGAGGGCTGTACTGTCAATCCAGTCGAAGAAGCGACAGCAGTACGGAAACGACCCGGAAGCAGGTCTAAAACATGTAACTTACTGGAAGAAGAGGAACAACGCCTATCGCTCGATGAAAGGCAAGAGCTATCCTTCCTCCAGGACTCCGCGCAAGATCCAGGTAAGACGTGGAAGCCAGCTTCAGGGAGACGGAGCAGAGTCGCCTAACACTAGAGGCGGACGAAGAGCTCACGGTCCTACAGCTGAGAAAGACTTCTCCGAAGAGATCAACGACAAGGAGAGAAGGAAGGCGATCAGGGCAGGAATCGCTGCTTCAGCCGATGAAGAACTCGTTTCAGGGAAACACGACTACACCGGCGAAGTACCGATCGTAACAGATGACATCAACTCCATCGAAAAAACTCAGGAACTCAAAGAACGGCTTGAAGACCTCGGGCTTGAAGACGAGCTCAAAAGATGCAGTGAAAAGAAGGTTCGAGCCGGCAAGGGAAGCAACCGCGGACGCAAGTACAGGAAGCGCGTCGGGCCGCTTGTAGTGGTCGCAGAAGACGAAGGAGTCAAGAACGCAGCAAGCAACCTTGCAGGAGTTGACGTATCGCTTGTTGACCAGCTCAACGCAGAGAAACTGGCGCCGGGGACGGAACCGGGAAGACTGGTTGTCTGGAGCGAAAAAGCAGTAGAAAGACTTGACGAAGAAGAACTTTACAGGTGATTTAGATGAGAGAAGAAGATGCATGGGATGTGATAGAGAATCCGCACATGACAGAACAGGCGATGGATCAGATCGACATGGAGAACAAACTGGTTCTAATGGTCGATATCGACGCGAACAAGACAGAGGTCAAGGACGCAGTCGAAACACTGTTCGATGTCACCGTTAAAAAAGTAAACACTGCTATAACTCCACAGGCAAAGAAAAAAGCTTACGTAAGACTTTCCGAGACTGACGACGCGATGGATGTCGCGACGAAGCTCGGAATGATGTAAAGGTGCTAACATGGGATCCCCGATAAGATCACAGCGAAGAGGAAAAGGCTCAAGCAACTACCAGGCAAACAGTCACAAGAGCCGCGGCGAGGTCAAGAACAAGAACGCTGAAGTAGAGGGAGAGGTAGTGGATATAGTCCACGACCCTGGAAGAAGCGCACCTGTAGCACAGGTAGAGTTTGAAGACGGAGAGACACGCAACGTCCTCGCACCCGAAAACGTTGCTGTAGGAGACTCGATCGAGGTAGGAGTATCCGCACCCGTCGAACCAGGAAACACTCTACCGGTCGGGGAGATTCCGGAAGGAGTTCCAATCCACAACATCGAACTCCAGCCAAACGACGGCGGAAAGATGGTAAGGAGTTCAGGGACTTACGCTTTCGTTGTAACACATGAAGAAGACGGAGTCAGGATCAGACTCCCGAGCAAAGAATTCAAGAAGCTAGACAAGAGATGCCGCGCAACAATCGGAAAGGTCGCGGCCGGTGGAAGAAAAGACAAGCCGTTCGTCAAGGCAGGAAACAAGCACAAGGCGATGAAGGCAAAAGGAAAGCAGTACCCGACAGTTTCTGCAGTCGCCATGAACGCGGTAGACCACCCGTTCGGCGGTTCAGCAAAACCAGGACAGCCAAAGACCGTTTCAAAACACGCCTCCCCCGGCAGCAAGGTCGGCAACATAGGCGCCAAGAGAAGCGGAAAGAAGGAGGAATGATAGAAGATGTCAGACGAAGAATTCACGTTCCGGGGTAAGAACCTCGAAGAACTCCAGAAAATGAATCTAAACAACTTCGCAGACCTGCTCGACGCAAGAGGAAGAAGAAAGATTCGGAGAGGTCTCAACGAAAACGAGAAGAAGCTTCTTCAGGATCTTGAAGACAGCGACTCTGCGAAGACTCACGAAAGAAACATGATCGTAGTTCCAGCTATGGTCGGCAAAACGATAGAGATCTACAACGGACAGGACTTCGTACCTGTAGAGATCGAGAAAGAGATGCTCGGCCACTACCTCGGAGAGTTCGCAAAAACCCGGAAAGAAGTATCGCACAGCGCACCAGGACTTGGTGCAACGCGCTCTTCAAAGCACGTACCGCTCAAGTGATTTAGATGCCAATCGAAACAGAGCCACACGAAGCAAAGGCAATCGGCAACAACCTGCGCGTCTCCTGGAAGCACACGACAGAAGTCGGCCGCTTCATCAAGGGCGACAGCGTAGAGAAAGCCAAGCAGAAGCTCCAGAAGGTAGTAGAAAAAGACCTCGCAGTGCCCTACACGAAGTTCGACTCTGACGCAGGTCACAAGACCGGGAAAGGCGCGGGAAGATACCCTGTGAAGTCCGCGGAAAAAGTGCTTGAACTTATCGAAAACGCAGAATCAAACGCTGAAGACCAGGGGCTCAACACCGACAACCTGAAGGTGAAGAACGTCATAACCAACCAGGGACCAACTTTCAGCCAGAGACAGGAAAACCTGAAGTCAGCGCACATAAAGATAATCGTAGGAGAAAGATAACATGGAAGAGAAAGAGTTTGTCAAGAAAGGAATCAGGAAGGTAAGACTGCACGAGTACCTGAAGGAGCAGCTTGAAGGAGCAGGCTACTCGCACGCAGATCTTGTAAGAACACCTACTTCTACAAAGATAGTTATACACGCTCAGCGGCCAGGCCTTGTAATCGGTAGAGGAGGCTCCCGCATCAAAGAGCTTACAGAAGATATCGGAAACGACTTCGACTTTGAGAACCCTCAGATCGAAGTCAACGAGATCGAAGAAGCAGACGCGGACGCGCAGGTAGTCGCACAGTCGATGGCTTCCTGGCTGGAAAAAGGCGGACGCGCAAAACGTGTAGGCTACACATACCTCCGCAGGATGAAGGAGGCTGGAGTTATCGGGGCAGAAATCGAAATCTCCGGAAAGCTTTCCGGCAACCGTGGAAGAACAGAGAAGTTCTCGTTCGGATACGTCAAGCGCTGCGGGAACACCTCAAAGGATAACGTAGAGAAGGGATATGAACTTGCCCGCACAAAGCCGGGAGCGATCGGTGTCAAGGTCCGCATCATGAAAGAGATGCCAGACTTCATGCACCGCGACGTCGACGTGGAGGAAGAACTTTTCCACGAAACAGTTGAAGACGAAGAAACAGCGGAGAAGACGGATAGAATCGCAGAGATCGTCGACGAAGCAGAGAACATGACCGCTGCGGAAATCGAGGAAGCAATCGAAAGATTAGAAGACATCCAGACAAGCGACATCTCTGTAGACGAGGTTCGTGAAGTATTCGAGAACGAAGATCTTGAAGACGCAGGACTCGACCAGGAAGGAACAGAAGAGGAGACGGAAGCAGAAGAATCTGAAGAGTCTTCTGAAGAAGAGGAAGAACCCCGGGAAGACGAAGCAGAGGCAGAGGATGAATCTTCAGAGGAGCCGGACACCGAAGAAGAGGAAGAAACAGAAACATCTACAGACTACACCGAAATCGTATCCGGAACCATCAGCGAGGCAAAGGATATAATCTCAGAGCTTGAAAACCCTGAATACGACTCACTGCTCGAAGCAGAGAAAGAAGGCAAGGATAGAAAGACCTTCAAGCAGTGGCTGGAGAACCAGAAAGAATAACAACCACACGAGGAAGTGAACAATATGGCAATCCTGAAGATGGACGAGATAAGGGAAAAAAGCGAGTCCGAGCTTATGGAACAGATGAACGACCTGAAGAAGGAAATCGTGGAGGAGCGAGGACAGATCGAAACCGGAGGCTTCGCCGAGAATCCGGGGAGAATCAAAGAGATGCGCAGAACCATAGCCAAAATAAAAACTGTTCTAAACGAGCGGTCTGAATAATACTAATGTCTGACACGTGTCCCAAGTGCGGAATGCCAGAAGACCTTTGCGTCTGTGATTCTATAGCAAAGGGCGAACAGAAGATAACTGTCAAAACCGATTCAAGAGCCTTTAACAAGCAGATGACAGTGATTGAAGGACTTGAAGAAGGAGTTGACCTGGAGGAACTCGCGTCAACTCTCAAGTCGAAACTTGCGTGCGGAGGCACAGCCAAAGACGGGAGGATCATGCTCCAGGGCGACCACCTTCACAGGATCGAAGACGCCCTCGCGGACGAAGGATTCGACCGCTCCAAGATCGACGTCCAGCGCTGAAAGATGCCGATAACTCCAGAAAACCTCACGCGCCACGAACTTATCGGCCTTCAAGTCGAGGTACTGAAGTGCAGCGATCCAGGGATAGAAGGCCTCGCAGGCGAAGTACTGGATGAGACCCGTGACACTCTGGACATCGCAGGAAAGACCGTCGAAAAGTCTAACTGCGTCTTTCTATTCAAGCTCTCAGAGACAGAGGTAGAAGTCGACGGCGAAGAGATCCAGGGAAGACCTGAGGACAGGATCAAGTAGGCTAAACCGTGGTTCGTGACAACCCGGAAGCACCCTTTTAAAGTTTGGCGCCGACTGGTTCTACACGCCTCAACGAGGCGCTCGACCGGGAGCGATTTCACCTATAAAAGATTGACCTCCTCGGTTGTTTACTGACCAGTACCACAGGTGGTCAACTTGACAGAGCAGGAAACAAAGACCGAAAAAGAGTTCCCTACACGGGGAAGCACGTTCGTGGGAAGAGTTGTATCCACGAAGATGCAGAAATCCGCGACCGTGCGATGGGAACACAGCGAAAAGATTCCCAAGTACGAACGCTACGAAAGAAGGAACACCAAGGTAACTACTCACGTCCCCGAAGACCTTGACATCCGCGAGGGCGACATGGTCAGAATCGAAGAGACAAAGCCGATCTCCAAGACCAAGAGCTCTGTCATCACGGAAGTAATCGAAAGAGGTGACGGCGAATGAAACCGATAGGATCCAATATCACCAGGACGCTCGACATCGGCGCAGAACTTAAATGCGCAGACAACTCGGGCGCGAAGAAACTGAAGATTATCGGAGTCAAGTCCAGGAAAGGGAGGAGAAGCAGAAGAGACTCCGCAGGAGTAGGCGACATGGTGACAGTAAAGATACTCAAGGGAGACCAGGAAGTCCGTGGACAGGTATTCGACGCAGTGGTAGTAAGACAGAGGAAGGAGTTCCAGCGACCTAACGGACTTCGCGTCAAGTTCGAAGACAACGCCGCAGTACTCGTAGAGGAAAACGGTCTTCCGAAGGGCTCGGTCACACGCGGCCCGATCGCAAAAGAAGTAGTAGAAAGATACTCTCCTATCGGAAAAATCGCTTCTCAGGTGGTTTAAGACATGTCAAACACAGAAAACTGGAGCCCGGAATGGAAGTCAAGCAAGCAACCTTCGAAGCAGAGAAAATACCGGAAAAACGCGCCACTCCACGCAAAGGCCAAACTGGTATCTTCGAACGTAGCCGGAAATATACGAGAGGAACTTGGAACACGTAACCTCACACTGAGAACCGGCGACAAAGTCGAAGTGATGAGGGGCGACGAGAAAGGCAGGAAAGGCATAGTAAAGCGGATAGACTACGAGGAAACAAGAGTATACGTCAACGGTGTAGAAGCCGAGAGGAGTGATGGATCAAAACAGATGAAGCCGCTCCGGCCTTCAAACCTCCAGATCCAGGGACTCAACCTGGAAGATCCTTCAAGGATCGAAAAGTACGACACGGAAGAATACGAGGAACTCAGAGTCTCCGAGGAAGAAGTAGAGGAGGCCCTTGAAGAAGACGAGGAGTCAGAGATGATGCAGAGAATGCAGGGCGGAGACACAGAAGAAGAAATCGAGGAACTTGAGGAGGATGAAGACGCGGAAGAGTCACCGGAAGAAGTCTCAGGGGAAGAAGCAGAGAGCGAAGCCCGGGAAGAAGAAACAGAAACATCCACAGACTACACCGAAATCGTATCCGGAACCATCAGCGACGCGAAAGACGCGTTGAACGAGATGGACGACCCGGACTACGAAGCCGCACTTGAAGCGGAGAAGGCTAACAAGGACAGAAAAACCCTCAAAGAATATCTTGAGAATCAGGTAGAGTAATATGACGCACCAGAAAAGACTTCCAGCGCCGAAGCACTACCCTATCCAGCGGAAGAGCTACAGCTACGTCGCAACCGTAAAGGGTTCGCGCAGCTCGGAAGACGCAATCCCGGCAGTAGTTCTCCTGCGTGAAGTGCTCGGATACGCTGACAACGAGAAGGAAGCAAAGAAAATCATCAAGCAGGGAGACCTCCTGAGAAACGGGGAAGAACTGAAAGACATACAGCAGGGAGTAGGAGTACTCGACAACGTAGAGATCCATGCAAACGACGAAAAATACAGAGTAGTAAGAAAGGGGAAGTACCTCCGGTTCATCCCGATTGAAGATGACAGAACCGTTACAAAGATAGTAGGAAAAGAGGTAGATGGCGATTCCTTCCTCTACAGACTCCACAACGGAGAGAACTACAGGACAAAGGACGAGTACAGCACAGGGAACACGCTTGTATTCAACGACGGAGTAGAGGAAATCGATCTGGAAGAAGGAGCAGAGGTGCTGGTTACCGAGGGACAGCACTCAGGAGAGACAGGAACGCTTGAAGAGGTTCACGAAGAAGAAAGGAAGTCCGACCTTGGCCTTGTCAAAGAAAACGGAGAAGAGTTCCAGACAGGGATCGAAAACCTTGTAGCGATCAAGGATGACATCAGGGTGACCAAGTGATGGCAGAAAACGAGATGAAAAAGATCCACGTCTCAAAGGCAACTGTCAACATCGGAGTAGGACAGGTAGGAGACCGTGTAGAGAAAGCTGTCGAACTGCTCGAAAAACTTACAGGGAAGGAAGCAGTCAGAACCGATTCAACGGATGCTTCCGCAGGATTCGGGAAACGCTCAGGCCTCAAGATCGGGGCGCGAGTAACCCTGAGAGGCGAGGAAGCAGAGGAATTCATCAAGAAGGTTCTTCCGGCAGCCGACAACGAAATAGATGCTGAAGCCTTCGACGGGAACGGCAACTTCTCGTTCGGAGTAACAGAATACATTGACGTTCCAGGAATCGACTACGACGCGGACATCGGCATGATGGGATTCGAGGTAGCAGTGAACCTTGAAAGGCCGGGATACCGTGTCAAGAAGAGGGAACACAAGCCCTCGGAAATCGGCAAGGAACACAAAATCACGGATGAAGAAGCTAAAAAGTTTGTCGAAGAACACCTCGGTGCAGAGGTAGTAGAGGAGTAAGGTGTAGAAGATGAGCTACGAGAAAGTACTCGAACAGATAAAGCACAAGAAAGGAAAGCGAGAGAAGTTCGAGAAGAACAACGCACCGAAGGAACGCGACTTCGGCAAAGCCAAGAAAGAATGCAGACGCTGCGGCAGAACCGGCAGAGGAATCATCAGCCAGTACGGCCTTGACTACTGCCGCCAGTGCTTCCGAGAAGTCGCGGAAGAAATCGGCTTCAAACAACTCAAGTGATCTCAAGATGCAACAGGACACACTGAGCGACGCACTTTCCTCGATAAACAACGCCGCAAGGCAGGGCAAGCAGCATGCCACGGTCAGCCCGACCAGCAACCTTGTACAGAACATGCTGCTCAAGCTCCAGGAAGAAGGATACGTAGGCGTCTTCGAACTGATCGAAGACGGTAAAGGAGGAAAGTTCAAGGTCGAAGTAGAACCGGCAACGAACGAATGCCGACCGGTCAAACCCAACTTCTACGTCGGAAGCGACGAATACACGAAGTGGGCGAAGCGATACCTGCCGGCGAGAGGTTTCGGAGAACTTCTGGTGACAACACCGGAAGGCATCCTAACACATGAAGAAGCCCGTGAAGAAGGAGTGGGCGGAAAACTGCTCGGATACGTCTACTAAGTGATACTATGAACGTAAAAACCCAGCTACCTGAAGGCTTCACGGCAAGCTACGAAGACGGAACACTCAAGGTAGAAGCCAACGGCGAAGAGGTAGAGAAAGAGATGCAGCACGCCCTCATCGACGTAGAAGTAAGCGGAGACAAGGTAGAGTTCTCAACCGGTGAGAAGCGGCGTGACATCCAGAGCATCGCAAAGACCTACCAGAGCCACCTCGAAAACATGATCAAAGGACTGGAAGATGAACACGTCTACAAGATGAAGGGTGTCTACGCCCACTTCCCTATGACAATCAAGAAGGAACAGAACGAAGTAGTGATCGAAAACTTCATGGGGGAGAGAAAACCTCGACGCATCGAAATCGAGGAAGGAGTAGAAGTAGAAATAGACGGCGAAGACCTCGAACTCCGGGGTTCCGACAAGGACGCAGTAGGAACAACCGCGGGAAGAATCGAACAGGCATGCAGCAAGGGAAACCGTGATCCAAGAACCTTCCAGGACGGAGTATACATCACAAGCAAAGGTGAAAAGAATGAGTAAGTTCAAGAGACAGGACAGCCACAAGAAGAAAGAGTTCCCTGACTCATGGAAGAAACCCCAGGGGCACCACAGCAATGTAAGACTGAAGAAGAAGAGCGCGGCACCGATGCCGAACCCTGGCTACAGGAAGCAGAAAGACGTAAGAGGACTCCATCCTTCAGGCTTCGAAGAAGTACTTGTACACAACACAGGCGACCTCGAAGAACTTGAAGAAGGGGAAGCAGCCCGCATCGCCTCAAAGGTGGGCGAAAAGAAGAGAGAACAGATAATCGAAAAAGCAGACGAAGAGGACATCAAGGTCCTCAACAGAGGTGACAGTCAGAATGATTGATTCTGACTTTGCAGAAACACTGAGGTGTTTCGAATGAGTAACCTGAAGAACCAGAAAAGAATGGCGGCGGAAATCCTCGATGTAGGAGAGAACCGCGTCAAGATCGACCCGGAAGAAACAGACCGGGTAGAAGAAGCGATCACCAGACAGGATATACGGAACCTGATCGAAAGCGGAGCTATCGAAAAGAGAAAAGAAAAAGGAACTTCAAGAGGACGAGCCCGCGAAAAGAGAGAGCAGAAATCCAAGGGACGAAGAAAAGGTCACGGAAAGCGGAAAGGAAAGAAGACAGCCAGAAAGGACTCCAAGGAAAAGTGGATGGAGAACATCCGCGCCATCAGGAACCGCCTCAAGGAAATGAGAGAAGACGGCGAACTCGAGGACGACCAGTACTGGAGTCTCTACGACCGCGCGAAGGGAGGATTCTTCCGCGACACAAAACACCTCGAAAACTTTGTAGAAAACAAGCTTGAGTGAAACCAATAATGGCAGATTCATCCAAACACCAGGCACCCTTCAGGAGAAGAAGGGAACAGAAGACAGACTACGAACAGCGACTGAAACTGCTGAAGTCAGGAAAGCCTCGAGCAGTAATCAGGACCTCGAACAGACACACAAGGGTTCACCTCGCCTACTTCAACAGGAACGGCGACGAGAACGAGGCACAGACCATCAGCAAGGAACTCGAAGAATACGACTGGGAGTACAACACAGGAAACGTTCCTGCAGCATACCTCACAGGATACCTCGCAGGAAAGAAAACAGAGGCTGAAGAAGCCATCCTCGACATCGGGCTCCGCGAAATGAAGACCGGAGGGAGGATATTCGCAGCTCTCAAAGGACTTCAGGACGCAGGCGTGGAAATCCCTGCAGGGGAAGAAGCATTCCCTGCCGAGAAACGAATCCGCGGAGAACACATCAAAGAGATGCGAGACGAAGACGTGCCCGAAAACTTTGAGGAAGTCAAGGAAAACATCGAAGGTGAATTCTAATGGCTGAACAGCAGATGGAAGAAGACGAAGTATGGAAGCCGAAGACCAAGCTCGGACGGATGGTCGCGAACGGCGAGATAACAAGTATTGAAGAAGCCCTCCACTCAGACTACCCGATCATGGAGGAAGAAGCAGTAGACCAGCTCGTCGACCTCGACGAAGAAGTGATGCTTATCGGAGGAACACCCGGAAAGGGTGGCGGAAAAAGGAGAACAGTATCGAAGAGAACCTGCCGCATGCACAAGTCCGGAGGACGGTACTCCACGAACACGATGACCGTGCTCGGCAACCGCAGAAACGTCATCGGCCTCGGAGAGGGACAGGCAAACGACACAAGAGCAGCAATCGAAGACGCGAACAGGAAAGCCAAACTCAACCTGATCGAAGTACCGAGAGGCAACGGATCCTGGGAAGACCGCGGAGAAGACAACTCTTCGATTCCCTTCGCAGTAGAAGGAAAAAGCGGCTCAGTAAAAGTAGAGCTGCAGCCCGCCCCGAGAGGAACAGGACTCGCGGCAAGCGACGACGTGAAGAAGATGCTCAAGCTCGCAGGGATCCAGAACATCTACGTCAAGTCTTACGGGCAGACAAGGACGCGTGAAAACCTCATCAAGGCAACGTTCAATGCCCTGAAGAAGCTGAACGAGTACAAACAACCGGAGGGTCAGGAATGATCGCCGCAGTAAGAGTAAGAGGTGACGTCGACGCCAACAAAAAGGCAAGCACAACGATGGAAAACCTCCAGCTCACCCGGAAGAATAGGCTTGTAGTATACGAAGACAGCGACTCAATCCGGGGAATGTTCTCGCGCGCAAAAGACTACATAACCTACGGAGAACTCGACGAAGAGACCGTCGAAGCGCTCGAAGAAAAGAAGGGCGAAGAAGTTGAGTCAGGCGACACCTTCAACCTGACACCTCCAAGCGGAGGATTCAAGAATACGAAAAAACAGGTAGGACAGGGCGGAAGCCTGGGCAAAAGAAACGACATGGACGGACTCGTCCAGCGAATGCTTTAAGGTGAGAAAGATGACAAAGAGAAGAGGCAAGAAAAAGAACCGGGGCTCCAACACTCACGGACACGGCTCATCCAAGAAGAACCGTGGCGCAGGAAACCGCGGCGGAAGAGGAGAAGCCGGCAAAGGAAAGAAGGCCAAACACGAAAAGATGACGAAAGAAGGAATCCATGAACTCGGCGAGAAAGGGTTTACAAACTACTCCTCGACAGAACAGAACGGAATCAACCTGCGAGACATCGACCAGAACATCGAAGCACTTGTGGAGGCAGGAGTAGCAGAGGAAACCGGCTCCGGATACGTGTTCCACGCAGACAGGGCTGGCTACGAAAAAGTACTTGGAACCGGGAAACTGACAGAGGAGATCGAAATCCACGCCGAAAAATTCTCCGACTCAGCCAGGGAAAAGATAGAAGAAGCCGGAGCCGAAGCAGTTGAATTAGAGGAGTAAAATGTCAGCTATAGTCCAGGTCGCAAGCAAGCTCCCCAGTGTCAAGGAACCTGAGAAGGAGCAATCGCTTAAGCAGATGCTCACCTGGACCGGAATCATTCTCGTCCTATACTTTATCCTGGGCTCGATCAACCTCTGGGCGCCAAGCGATGTCGCATCATTCAACCAGGCGATCCAGCAGCTTGAAACATTCCAGACACTTCTCGGCGCACAGATAGGATCAATAATCACGCTCGGAATCGGGCCGATCGTCACCGCATCGATCGTACTTCAGATGATGGTAGGATCCGAACTGCTGCCGTGGGACACAAACACCCAGGAAGGAAAACAGAAGTTCCAGGGTGCACAGAAGATTCTAGCCTACTCGCTTGCAGTAGTACAGGGCTTCGGATACGTGATCTCGGGAACCTTCGGCGCGATATCCGATCCGACGATAATCATCCTCATCTCGATGCAGATCGCCGCAGGAGGATGGCTTGTAATCCTGATGGACGACCTCGTACAGAAATGGGGATTCGGCTCAGGGACAGGACTCTTCATCTCGGCAGGAGTCTCAAAAGCTGTATTCATCCGCTCCGTATCACCTCTGACACAGGCAGGAAGCCTTTACTGGGTAGTAGGCGGACAGCCTGTCGGTTCACTTGTAAAGTTCCTCAACTCATTCGCCTTCACCGACTTAATCCCTGTAATATCGACAATCGCGGTCTTCCTTGCCGTAGTATACATGCAGTCCATGAAGGTCGAGATCCCGCTGACGTTCGGAAACGTCAGAGGCTTCGGCCAGAAATGGCCTCTCAAGTTCCTCTACACATCAAACACTCCAGTAATACTTATCTCAGCACTTGTCTCCAACATCCAGATAATGGGAACAGCGCTCGCCGGCAGCAACGGCTGCTCGCCGCTCGGCTGCTTCGCAAACGGCCAGGCATCCTCCGGCCTCGTAAACTTGCTGACAGCTCCGACAACGTTCGTGGAAAACCTGTTCATAGGAGGGCTTTCAGAGCTTACAGTCGCCGGAGTCTTACACGTACTTTTCTACCTGTCAGTGTACACGTTCGGCTCACTCGTCTTCTCCATCTTCTGGATGAAGACTTCGGGCCAGGACGCAGACTCGGTAGCCGAACAGATCCAGCAGACCGGCATGAAAGTACCGGGATTCAGGAAGGACAAGCGCGTCATCAAGAAAGTTCTCAACCGTTACATCCCCGGCCTCACAGTCATGTCAGGTGTCGCGGTCGGCCTCTTAGCCGGCCTTGCAAACATGACACGAGCCGCCGGCGGCGGAACAGGCATCCTTCTCACAGTAATGATACTCTACAGGATGTACGAACAGCTCGCCCAGAAGCACATGGAAGAACTACACCCTGCTTTAAAAGACTTCCTCGGGTAACCTGTAGACATGGCCGGAACATTAGCAGCCTTTGTAACAACGCTCTACAGCTTCTACAGCACAGTCTTCCAGCCGGTACTGGCGCTCGGCCCCTACATCTCACTCGGCATCTTCTCGGCCGGCCTTGCAGCAGCGTTCTCAATAATCTACTGGTACTTCCTTGACATAGAAAAGCAGAACGAACTCAAGGAGAAGATAAACAAGTACCAGGACAAGATGAAACAGGCAAGAAAAGACGGGAAAGCCGAGGACGCGTCCGACCACATGCAGAAGACGATGGAGCTCAACCAGAAGATGATGCTCCTCAACTTCAAACCGATGATCGGAACGATGGTATTCGTCGCACTGTTCTTCCCATGGCTCGGCGCAACATACGCGCCCGCCGTACCACTACAAAACGGCAACGCCACATACACAGGCGAGTTCACGTTCGCCAACAGTTCTGTACCTGTAAACGTCGACAACACTACAGGAACCCCGCAGATAAAAGTAGGCGGAAAAGAAGTCGCAGTAGGAGAAACAGTAAAAGTCCACGGAATCGAATGGCAGGTAACCCGCATAGGAGAATCCAAGAGCGGTATCTTCTCGATCCACGAAGGTAAAGTACTCAAGCTAAACGCTGAGTTCATAGAACTGCCGTTCAGCATACCCTTTGCAGGCAACGAACTCAACTGGCTCGGCTTCTACATAGTACTCGCGATGCCGCTGACATACATCTTCCGCAAAATGCTAGGTGTCACCTGATGACACGCTGGTACACCCGGGAGGAAGCAGAGAC
>JBDGSK010000077.1:0-6795 GCA_042217575.1 Candidatus Nanohaloarchaea archaeon
GGAGTGTCCGTACCGGTGAGGATGTACGGGTTTTGGATGAAGTTGTGGAGGTGGAGGGCTGAGAGTGAGTAATATCCTGTTGAGGATATTATCCAACTGGGTAGAATTTCCTGGAAGATTTTAATTGCTATCCCAGTTGTAGTTTTGTCCTTGACAGTTATGGAAGGTTTGCTTAGAATGCCCGGGCCAGATGCCAGTACTCAGGAAACCTTGAGCTGGTCTACTTCATTTGTTAATTCTACTGTTCGTCAGTCGGTTGATGCTTCAATGCCGATGACTGCGTCTTTTCTACTAAATCCCGGAAAAGTAATCTTCGGGTTCGGAGTAATTTTTCTGATTCTGTTAGTTTTCTATTTGAGGTCCAATTCTGGAGGTAGATATTAGATGGCTGTTCCTGAGGTTCGTTTGGTTCTTAATTTTTCGTTTATCGGAGCCATGATAGCTGCTGCAGTTTATTTTTATGGTAAGAAAATTTCTGATAGGGATCTTGATCTGAAGGATGATACTGATCGGTATGGTCATGGCGTAGCTTTTGTGATTCTTTTCATGATTATTCCTCTCACCATGAGTTTTCTTCTAAGCGTGCCCTTGAGACTGAAATTCAGCGATTCGATCATGCAGGTTTTGTTTGGTCTGTCATTTCTGGTTTTAGGCCCTGCAATTCTGTGGATGAGTAAAAAACTTGATTATTACAAAAATACAGATTGTGAGAGGATTAACGAAGATCGGGAAATATGGAAGATTCTGTTTTTCGCAATTATACTGAGTTTTACGGCTTCTCTTGGATTTTTCAGTTTCGGAGTTTGGGGCGGAGGATTTGGTTTAATCTGTTTCGTGATTTTTTCGACAGCCACTGCTGACCTTTACAGTCAAATGAAGAAGGAGGAGGGATCTGTTTTTATTCAAACTGAAGATGATGAATATTATGGAACCCTTTTTAGAGTCAATGAGAATTTCCACTACCTGAGGAACAAGGCCGGTGTTTTCGTTATCAACAATGACAAGATCGAGGTCTTGAAGGATATGTCGCCTCTCGCGAATCAAGAAGGCGATGTTCTGATTGATTCCATAGGGTATCACGGCGGTTTCAACAAAGTTGTTCGTGGAAGGGAAAATTTCGAGAATATTGAGAAGCTCAGGAAGGGTTTAGCGAATTGGATGAAGAACGAGAATTTCGAAGATTACAAGGACAAGAATATCGATGTTGCTATAGTCTACCATTATACTGATGAGAATCAGGCCTTGGATGTCGACAACTTGGTTAAGCCTGTGATAAGTTCTCTGGAGAACGATGAACGAGCAGATGACGGCGAGTACCTTGTTGAGGATGATTCCCAGGTTCGCCAGATTTTGTCGAAAAGTATGCGTGCGGAAAGTTTAGATGAGGACTATCTAACAATTTCGTTCAGAGAACATTCTGAAAAACCGATGAAGCTGGTCAAGAGGCCTGTATTATAATGAATCCTGAGGAACTCTGTGATTTAATCGAAGAGTGTGATCCGGAAAGAGTTGATCTGGTTCAGCATGTTTTTGAGAGAGCCAGTAGGAGGAATGTCGATGTTACCGAACTTAAACAGAAAATCTTGAACTGTGAGTTTGTGGAGGTTAGAGAGAATAATCAGAGTGATCCTAATTTTGAATACAGTTTCCGTGTTAAAATCAGGTTAGAGGATGCGCTAATTGAAGTGCCGATATATTTTAATGTTCCTGGGCCTAAAATACTAGTGAAGAGTATTTGGAGAGCGTGATTAAAATGAGAATTAATTACAAGCCTGATATTGATGTTTTGGTGGTTGAGAAAGAAAATTTTGAGGGCTTTGGGTCTAATTTAGAGCTTGATGGCTTTGTTCTGGATTTAGATTCTGAGGGAGAATTCCTGGGCCTTGAAATCATCGATGCTTCTCAGAAGACTCAGCTCTCAAAGGAAGAGCTTGGAAGTATAGAAGATGCTGAGGTCAATTTCACCAGGTCTGAAGAAGCTGTCAAGGTTCAACTAGTTCTTACTATTGAAAGTAGGAAAAACGTTATCTCCAGCCTTTATCCTGTCGCAGAGGCCTGAATTCTTGAGTTATTTAAAATCCGAAAGATGTATAACACTTGTCCCACAAGGACAACACAAGTGAGTGGATATGGCTTCGATTAATGTGCGGTTGCCGGATGAGCAGAAGGAGCAGGTGGAAGAGGCTGCGGAGAGAGGTAATTATCCGTCTCCTTCTGAATGGGTTAGAGAGGCTATCCGTGACAAGTTGAAGGAGGAAACCGTTCTGTATCCCGAGGAAGTTGAGAGAATTTTGAAGATTTGGGAGAAAGAGAAGAAGGGAGATATGGAATGGGTTCCTGCGGAAGAAGTGTGGGAAGAAGTCGAGGAGTAGTCAATGGAGATAGTTTTCTCTCCTGAAGCCGTGGAGGAAATTAGAAGCCTACCTGAAGATGTAAGACAGAAAATAATGTCCGGGATTGAAGAACTAAAAAACAATCCGACAAACCATGCAGACGCCAAACTGGTTCAGATCGACGGAAAACAGGTCTACAGGTTAAAGATTAGTGAGGGGAGAGGAGAGGATTTAGATCATAGAGCGGTATTCGACATAGAAGACGGGAAAATACGGGTCTACAGTGTTTTCCATAGAGACAAAGGATACGACAAAGACGAAATCGGGGAGAGGATTTGAAGATGAAAAAGACGACAGAAGGCGGCGTTGAAGCCAAAGTTCTTGACTACCTACAAGAAGCTGGCTGGGACGTTCACGGCGACCCGAGGAACAATGAATGGGGTGCCACCGAGCTCGACAAGGAATACGGAAGAAGTAGGGATGAAGCGGTCTACTGGAACCTTCTGAAAGAGAAAATTGTCGAGCTGAACCCGGAAGTAGGGGAGGAAGGCGCAAAAGAGATAGTTGACAACCTGAAGCGGAACATGGGCGCGGAGAACCTTGTCGACGCCAACGAAGAGTTCTACGAGGAAATGCGGAACGGCGTGCCTCACACAGTTGTCGATGAAGAAGGGAGAAGAGAGGACAAGTACATCGACCTGATACACTTCCCGGAAGACGAGAGAAATGTCGAAGAACTGTTGGAGAAGAATGACTTCACCGCAATCAACCAGTTCCAGTTTGAGAGGAAGGAATCCGTCAGACCGGATGTAACCCTTCTAATCAACGGTATTCCAATTGTCCAGTTCGAGCTGAAGAACGTGGGGCCGAACTCGACCATCCAGAAAGCGATGAACGATATGGACCAGTACCAGGAAAACGCTTCGAGGATGTTTGCGCCCAACCTGCTCAACGTTGTCAGCGACGGTATGAGGTTCCGGTACGCGGCTACAGATGCACCGCAGAAGTTCTACTTCCCGTGGCGGTCCGAATCATTTGAAGAAGGCGACTCAGAGGTCAGAGACGCAGTCACAGACCTGTTCCAGCCCGGGAAACTGATGGATCTGTTCAAGTACTACATCTTCTACTCGGACAAAGGAAAAATTATTCCGCGTTACATGCAGTTCCAGGCCGCCAACAGGATAATAGACAGACTCAGGGAAGGAGAGCCCAGGAAAGGCCTTGTCTGGCACACGCAGGGATCAGGAAAGTCCTTCACCATGATGTTTGCCGCCAACAAGGCCAAGAAATCCCCGAAGGTGAAAGACCGACAGCAAATTCTCGTTGTCGACAGGAAGAAGTTGGAGGGTCAGATGAGCGACGATCTGCACGATATAGGCTTCCCGATGTTCGAGGTAGCTGATACTATAGGTGACCTAGAAGACATCTTGGAGGAAGACAAGAACCAGCTTGTTCTCACTACTATCCAGAAGTTTGAAGATGTTGACTCCGATATCGAGGCCGATCCGGAAGGCGAGTCCGTAGTTTACGTAGACGAGGCTCACAGGTTCACAGAAGGCAAGCTCGGAAGCAAGCTGATGAACGCGCTGCCCGACGCCTTCTACTTCGGTTTTACAGGAACGCCTGTAGTTGAGGAAGGAAAAGAAGGCAGGAACACCTTCAGAGAGTTCTCACCGGAAGGAGAGCACTACCTCCACCGTTACTCGATTGAAGACGGGCAGAGGGACGGCGTTATTACAGAGGTTACCTTCACGACTGAAAAGGTTGAATGGGACGACATACCGGAAGACTTGCTCGACCAAGAGTTCGAGGGCGAGTTCGGTGATCTTCCTCTGCCGAAACAGCAGAAGATCCTTCGGGAGTACGTTAACGAGTCAGAGTTGGCTGAACTGAGACCTAGAATGGAGAAGGTTGTAGAAAAGATACTTGAGCACTTTGAGGAGAAGGTAGAGCCCATCAATCTTAAGGGGATGGTTGTTACTCCTTCACGCAGAGCAGCGGCTATCTACTGCGACGAACTGCGGAAGTATCGAGACGAGGAAGAGGTAGAAGCTGTAATTTCCGGAGACGGAAATGATGAGGACTTCATGCAGAAGTACGTGAGGTCTGAAGAAGAGGAGCGAAAAATCGTAGAAGGCTTCAAAGACCAGCAAGGCAATCCCAAGATACTCGTTGTCTGCGACAAGCTCTTAACAGGCTTCGATGCACCAATCTTGAAGACGCTCTACCTCGACAAGTCACTTACAAACCACACCTTGCTCCAAGCCATAGCACGAACCAATAGACCGAGAATTGGAAAGCGGAACGGCGAAATAGTTGACTTCGCAGGAGTGTTTGACGACCCTGAGGAAGCGCTGCAGTACGAAGAATTCGAAGTGATACAGGACGGTCTGAAGGAGACAGATGAGTTGGCTGAAGAGTTCTTGAGTCTTTTAGACCAGCTATTGGAGATGTTTGAAGTCGAGTTCAAAGACGATCCTGAGACAATTCGCGAAGCCGTCGCCAACCTGAGGAAGAACGATAGCAAGGCTTCAAGGTTCCTTGAGATGTTCTCAGAGGCAGAAGATATCTACGAGTCAGTTCAGCCGCATAGAAAGTTGGGGGAAAACGAGGTAATCACGAAGTGGAAAATCCTCAACCAGATTTACTTCGAGTTCAAGGAGATGGAGCGAGGTCAGAAACCTCAAGAGAACAGAATCTCCGGAGACGTCAGGGAGAAGACAAGAGAGATACTTGAGGATCACTTAGAGGTTGAAGATATCGAGACAGAAGACGAGGATGTCTACTACGAGATCGGAACTCCTGAAGTAAAAGAATTTAAGGACCAGTCTCCTGTCTACGATGCCGCTGCAGAAGGAGCAGTTTTAGAGGAGAACACAGAGATACGAGCAGACAAAAACCCGGCCTATGAATCGCTCAGCGAGAGAGTAAAAGAGGTAATACAGGATTGGAAAAAAGATGAGATAAGCTCTGAGGAAGCGGTTAAAGAGTATGAAGAAGTAAAAGAGAAGATGGAAGAGATTGAATCGGAAAAAGAAGAGCGGGAAATGTCTGACTCAACCTTTGCTCTCTACCAGCTCCTTCTCAATACTTACAGCGACAGCTTCAGTAAGGAAGAAGCTGAGCAAACAGCCAGAGCTATAGGCGAACGGATGGACTCTTTAGACTTCAACTCAGTTGAGAGAGTTCTTAGGAAAGATGTTAGGAGGGAAGTTATACGGGAGCTCTCCGACAGAGGAAAAGTCGAGGTAATCAAGCGGGAAGACGACTTCCTGACCAAAACCGTCAACCTTATCCTGAAGAACAGGTAGACCATGGAGACAAAGATTGAAGGCCTGAAGATTAACTACGAGGTCAGAAGAAGTGAAGAAGCTTCAAGGCCTCGAATAGACCACAAGTTAGGAGACTTTACTGTAGTCATCCCTGAAGGAGCGTCCTATGAGCCTGAAGAGCTACTTTTGAGAAAGAGGAACTGGGTCTCTAAGAAAAAAAGAGAGTTCCTTCGCTTCAAGAGAAAAATCCCAGAGAGAAACTTGGAAGAAGATGGCAAAATATCCATTTTAGGAGATGAGAAACGCATAAAGGTTGAAAGTAGACGTTCAAATCAGATAGATGAAGATGTTTTACTGGCGAAACATTTAGTTGAGAGGACATCTCTTAGAGACCAGTTAGAAAAAGTGCTGAGAGCTAAAGCACGGAAAGTGATAGAGAAAAAGATTTCTCATTACTCCGGCCAAATCTCACAGGATTACGACAAGATATTTATCAGAGACCAGCAGACAAAGTGGGGTAGCTGCTCTACCAAGGGAAACCTAAACTTCAACTGGAGGCTTGTTTTGGGGCCTGAAAAAGTCTTAGAGTACGTAGTAGTCCATGAACTTGTCCATCTCGAGATAAAGAGCCACAACGAGAACTTCTGGAAACGCGTCAGAGAACTCTACCCAGAGTACAAAGAAGCAAATAAATGGCTCAGCGAGAACAGCTCAAAACTTGTATTCAACAAATCAATGCTTAGCAACTGAGAGCAGGTTGCGGCGCGCAGCATTTGAACCCGAATGCTGCTCCAAGCATGCGACCTCAAAGAGGTCGATGCGGCGTCCAGGGATTCGAAAATCATAGATTTTCTTCTCCTCAGAACTCTGACGAGTTCTTCAGTTGAACACAAATTCCGACCCGAGCAACCTGAAAGGATGCGGCGTCCGGGATTTGAACCCGGGTTACGTGCATGGCAAGCACGTGTCTTAGCCACTGGACCAACGCCGCATCTCGATTAGAGATGCTGGTGTCGCCGAAAACCCGAGAGGGTTTTCAAACGCCGCGAAACGGAGATCCGTTTCAGCGATCAAACCGCGTTCCGCAGATGCTTCAGCGGCTTTCGAGTATTGAGTGTTTCCGGTGTTAGCTTCTTAAAATACTCGGAGGTTGGACGGGGTTACTTTGAGGTCGTCTTTTGCTTTAAGAG
>JBDGSK010000078.1:0-1139 GCA_042217575.1 Candidatus Nanohaloarchaea archaeon
CATGACGGTCCAGCTTCTGAGGTAGATATCCCCTCGATGTGGCTCAAGCTCCAGAATGACTCCGGGGAGAAAGACCTCTGTCCTCGTTGCCACAAAGACTTCAAACAGTTCATCAATCAGGACCACTGTTCACAGGACCGTGAACAGCCCGATTCCGAAGACTCAGTGGAAGATGAAGAAGCTGATGAGGGAGAACAGGAATTTGTTTGTGAGGACTGTGGCAAGGAATTTGACGGCAATCAGCCTCTTGCGGTACATCGCTCCAAGTCCAAGAAATGTGGAGAAGACGCCGCGGAAACAGAAGGAGGTAGAGACAAGGACCGGGATGAAGAGTTGCCAGCCAGCCTGGACGACCTGGATAACCACAAGCTCTACGCCTGTGCTTCATGTCAGGAAGAGGCTTATACCAGCTTGAGGAGTGCCAAGAAGCACCGGCGCGAGACTGGCCACGATGAGTGGGTTCCTCTCGGCTTCCTACCCTCACAGTGGAAATCTGAGAAAACCATTCAGCGCGTAGTAGAGAAGAAGGTTGAGGCTTGATGGAGGTAGCCTTGACGGATACGGCCCGTGGGAAGACGGGCCGCCTCCTTTCGGAGGAAGAAATAAGGGAACGCGTGAAAACCCTGAAAGGCCGGCTGTACAAGGTCGACGGGAAGAACGTCTTCCATCTCGTGTTCTTCTCGGACCGCCTGGACTCCTGGATGAACATCATCTTCTCCCCGAAAAAGGAGAAGAGAGTCGTCATCTCCCAGATGCACGACCACGGCCGGAACGACCCCGAGCTCGAGGAGGTCGGCCGCCTATGAAAGCAGTCCAGAAATATCATCGGCGGCGTTGGAAGGCTCTCCAACGGATCTGCGGAGAACCCGTCCCGATGTGCGAGTGGTGCGGCCGCCTCTACAAGGTCGACATCGACCGCCTTGACATCCACCACCCCAACCCTGAGGACCGGCACGGCTCCGGAATCGGAGGAAAACAGCACCTCCTAAAAGTCGAGGAGGACCTGGAGAACGAGGTCGAGCTCGAGGTTCTCTGTCCTCCATGTCACGAGGCCGCGCACGACGACCAACCCGTCTGGGGCCATGTCTTCGAGGTGGAGACTTGATGGGGAAGAGACGAGGGCATACAGCCGTTGCCGA
>JBDGSK010000078.1:1200-2934 GCA_042217575.1 Candidatus Nanohaloarchaea archaeon
TCCAGGACCGGCTCGCCGGCCTCGAGGAAGATGTCCAGGAAATCAAGGGCGGGAATCAGCCCGGGAACCAGTTGACTGTGTGGAAGAACGGCGGCCCAGGCTCTAAGAAGGTTGCCCAGTTGGTGAAGAAGGCGTTGAAGAGGCCGCCTGTCCGCGGTGTGAAGACGCGGGAGGTCGCCGGGTTCCTGGAGAGATCGAATCGGCGTGCCCTGGATATCATGCAGGAGCTCGGTGAGAAGCATCCTGATTTGAAGTATGTCGAGGGGAAGGGGAATAAGTCGGCCCGGATCTGCAGGAAGTCCTCCTGAACCCTTCACATACACACAGTCTGACCGTGCGCGTGTACACACGCGTGCACGCGTTGGTCCCTTTCTTCTTTTTTCTCCTTGAACTTGTCATAAAGCATTTTTCCGGTCGTAGAAGTTTTGATACCCTTCAGAAACCACCCATGTACCCTATCTGCTGCAAGAATGTGTATAACATGGTTATTAGGGATACCCCCCTGGGTTAGAACTGTGTGTATGTGAAGGGTTGAGAGAGATGCCACCCATGGGTAACCTTGATATAGAGTGCAGCTCGCAGACCGGGGCATGTGCATGGTCGACATGGCGGGCATGATCTTCCTGACCACGGTAGCTTTGCCGGTTGCCCTGGTATTCTGGGCTATCGTGCTGTGGAGGATCGTCCTGAAGATGGCTGGAGCCAAGGTAAGAACCCTCAAATCCGAGTTTACAGACTTTCTGATAGGGGAGAATTGAATGGCGAAGGATGATATCGGCTGCGGGATCTGCAACTATAATGCTTCTGACCCGAATGCTCTCTGGAGCCATATCAGGCAGAAGGCCCGGCATGGGGATGAGGAGCATCAGGCTCTCTTGAATCGGACGGAGGAAGATGCTGATGGAGAGGAGCATCAGGACAAGCTGGAGGAGATGAAGGAGAAAGCCCAGGATGAGAACGAGAGCGATGTCCAGCTGGTCGAGACCGCCGACAAACCGGCTGATGAGCCGGAGTACGAGAGCATAAGAGACAAGGATACGGAAAACCTGACCGAGAAGGAAAAGAAGTATCTTCTGGCAGCTCTGGAAGAGGGATATAGCGAGATAGAGGTTGCGCCGGAGAAAGATCTCGAGGAGCGTGATGTACGGTGACGGATTCGATTACCGAAGGCTCTGAAAGCTCGAACACTCCGGAGGTCGATTTTGATGGCCTTGAACAGGGCGCGAACCCTACCCCAACAGGGGAAGAAAGGGGTGAAAACGGGCAGAGTATCTTGGATTTCTTGAAGTCTCGGAGCCCTGACAAAGACCTTGGACAATATGAGGGGCATGCGCTGGACTTTGACAACAGCGACTCCACGAGAAGACTTATCAGGGGCTTGGAAGGCTTGTTTGACGACTTGAATTATGCGGTCGTCGACATCATCGTCGGACTGGTTCAGAAGGTTGCGGATCTGGGATCAAGTGCAGCTGGCCAGGACTCCCAGGGCGACCCCTTCATCGACGAGGTGAACCAGGGGTGAAGCCAGTAGAGAAATCGGTGACCAGGGCCCGTGACCTGGCGCCGGACGACAACTTCCTCCACATCGGGATCTGGGCGGAGACCGGAGCCGGGAAGACCTTCCTGATGAACGAGGTCCACAAGGACTGTGAGGGTCCGAGCATCTTGATAGCACAGCCGAAGGATGACGACGACTACGAGCTCTACGGCGCGAAGACCACGAGTAAAACGGAT
>JBDGSK010000078.1:3019-3589 GCA_042217575.1 Candidatus Nanohaloarchaea archaeon
ATTTTTGTGGATGAGGTCCACAGGATCGTATTTGCCAACTCCAGCGATGACCAGATGGCGTTCGGAGACATCATTACGGATGCCAGAGGCCATGGAGTCCGGTTTATGGTGGCTTCTCAAAGCCTGAACAGGTTCTCGAATAAGACCGGGAGGACTGTCCTGGGGAACTGCCAGATGCAGATATTCCTCCAGATCGACGACATGGCGAAGGGCTTCTATCGTTACTACAACTTCCCGTGGCAGGAGATGAAGAAAGAGATCAACGGTGTGGATTATGCCGGGGTGAGGTATGCGAGCGGAGAGTTCAGCGAACCGTTCAAGCTGAAGGCGTAGTTCTGCCCATGGGTGGCTCATGGGTGGGGAAACTGTTTATGTAGTGTGCAGACCGCAGACAGGGGTATGAAACTCGGCAAAGTTGTCGAAGACGCGGAGGTTCCAGGCGTCGGAGAGGTCGATATGACTTCTGTATCCGGCGTAGGCTCCCTGTTTGTCGGGACTCTGGGCCTCATCGCGGTTTCGGGCGTGGCCGCCTGGACGTACAATCAGATAAAATCTGGAGTAGGTGCTGAG
>JBDGSK010000078.1:3599-8410 GCA_042217575.1 Candidatus Nanohaloarchaea archaeon
ATCGCTTCTGGCAACACTGACGTGGTTCCTGACGAGTTCAGGACCATCGCGACTCTGAAGCTGGAGGACGGTGAGGCCGTGACCTTCGGCCGCGGCACTTCGGAGAACCCGCTTCAGGCCCAGGGCTTCATCTACGGCAAATTCGTGGATTCCGCCGGAAACAGGATTTCCGGGAATCTGCGGATTACAGTCCGTACGAAGTCCGGGAATCTGGTCGGGTACGTCACGAAGAAGGACCTGGATGAGATTGATGCCGGGGCCTCTAACCGCAGTGAGCGCGTCCCGTTCAGCATCCAGCGTGTGAACGGTTCCGCGAAGATTGCGGATCCGTATGTCCTGCACCTGGAGATGAGGGCTGACTCCGCGGCGACGTTCGACTACGACGGTGCAAACTCCCTCAAGGCGGACGGTTACCACCACGAAAGGTAACCACTTCCGCCTCTCTCTTCTCTTTAATTTTTATGGCTGGAGAAGCCGTAACCAAGACGATTAAGCCGGGGGATACTCAGCAGTTTGCTCCCCGGTCCTCAGGGATCTACCGTTTTCAGGTGAAGCAGGGACAGATGCGAATGAATGATAACAGGAACGAGGTCCGGAATGGTGATCTCGGGGTTCCTGGAGATCGTGGCCGTGTGGAGCTGGAGCGCGGCGATCAGCTCTGGGTGAAGAATGTCGGCCTGAATGAGGCCAAGGTTGAGTTCAATCGTCAGGGCCTGCAGATAGAGTTTTTCCCGAACTCGAAGCTCGAGGTCACCGACAAAGTTTACCCTGGTCTCGAGACAGATACCATCACTTCTTCCTCAGCTGGACAAACTCTCTCATTCAAGGACCAGGATATTCCTCAGGGGGCCAAGATGACTATCAAGCCTGACCCCCAGAACTCTGGAGATATCCTGATCAACGGAGAGTTCCTGGTCGATCCATCTTACAGCACGCCGGTTAGCAACATGCAGGTCCCTGATATCAAGTTCACAGATTCAGGGGACTCTGCTCAGGCAGTCGTGGAGGTGGACTCATAAATGGGAAGTCAGGGAGGACTGCCTCGAGACCACGAGAACCCGGCGTACGACTCCGATGGAGATGGAAACATCGAGGCGATGGGCCGGCTTGTCGAGCTCGAGGACCTGGACCTCGACGGCAACGATCTTGTCGATGCCGGGACCGTTGTCTGGGACAGCAGCCAGGGCGTGGTCCCTGCCAGCCAGCTCCCAGATGTCACCAGTCTCTCAGGATTCCCTCTTCCAGCGTCCGATGTCCCCGCGGTCACAGGATTGGACCCCGGGACGATGGCTTCGGGCGAGTTCCTCCGGTTTGACGGGTCCTCTCTGGTCGGAGGAACTGTGGACCTTTCAGGTCTTCGACAGCGGGACCTCGAACTCCTGGCAGATATTGCCGAAAACAGGTATGCGAACAGTCTCGCACAGGAGAACTATGACTCGGTGCTGTTCGATGTGTTCGTGGACTCCTCGAAGATAGCTTCAAGCTCAAGCCTGAATGTAAAGACAGGGCAGAACGGAAATATGGATTTAGCTTTAGGAGCGGCAGGAACAACAGCAAGTAGAACTGCCGATGATAATAGTAGCAGTGATGATAGGCATGGTGGGTTAAAGGTAAATCCCAATACTAATTTAGCAGGTATAAGAGTCAAGGTTTCTGCTAATACGGGTACTCTTACTGAAGTAGGAATAATGGACAGTAATTATAATGTCCTAACTAATAAGACCGGTTCTTGGACGGCGGGAAAGACAGTTGATATATCTAAATCCTTGAGTGCTGGAACGACCTATTTTGTGTATGGTAGGAAAGCAGACGGTTCTTCTTACACAAAAGGAGTTAATAATAATATTAGTTTCCCGTTTAGTTCCACAGATATTGATATAGTTGATAGCGGTATCCTATTATCAGGTGGTTCATCATTCTCTGGGGGAGATGGAGTGAATTTCGTAAGCGTAACCGCTTACCTCTGGACAATTCACTACTGTAACCAAATCTCTGTCCTTTACTCCTTCAAAAATTATGGTACAGCAGGATGCGGACATTCCGGCAGATGAAGACATAATCTACGAGCTCTACGATAGCTCTGACACGTTGGTGACGACGGTAGACCAGACGGAGGTAGGCTCTGGTGTTGCTATAAATACTTCGGACACGACGTTTTACGTCGTTCCAAAGTTGTCGTCGTCTGATGGAGCTGACACGCCTAAGCTCCACGAATACGGGGTGATGTTCGTATGAATCGCGAGAAGCGTGAACGGCTGTCTAAAGAGCTGGAGAACCAAAGGAAAAAGGTCGATACAGCTCTTCAAAACTACAACGGAAACCCGGATACGAAAAAGGCTCTTGAGGCCCTTAACAGCAGGATTGATGCGGTCTCGGAAGCCCTGAACCTTAATATATAGGTCGAGGAGGCTGGAAACTGATGGCTGTTCCTCTCAGTTTTTCCATCCCTGACAAGTTCAAGAAGGGGGCGGATGTTCCTTTCAAGATTCGGAACGCCGAGAATTTCGATACGATAGAGATAGAAGGACCGAAGGGCGGCACGAAGAAGATTATCGGCTCGTATCTCAAGGACAACAGCTTCAGCGACACTATCAAGGGAGTTCTCAAGAACGCGAAGAAAAGCCGGTATACCGCGGTCGGTTACGGTGCCCGGGTCAACGCCGGCAACAGGCTCGTGTACGACAAGAAGCTGGTGGAGACGGTTTCAAATGCTGCTCAAGTAATCTCTAACATGTCAAACAACAATTCCAACGGTTCAGGCTCTGAAAACGCGAAAAACCTGGTGAAAAAATACGGGAAGTACGCAGTCCCTGCAGCTGCAGCGGCTGGCCTCCTCTACTACCTGATAGGTGAGTGATGATGTCGTTCGCACCGCCTGACATCCAGAAAAAAATCAACGAGACCCTGCAGAAACTGGGAAACATCCCTTCAGGGAGTTCGCAGGACCAGTCTTCTGTTCCGGAAAGTGTGAAGCAGGCGGAGGACTTCCTGGAAGATCCTGCAGGAGAGACCGCGGACATCGTGGGGAACTTCGTGACCAGTCAGAAGGCGAAAGACCATATGCTGGGTCTTCCCGCTTTCATGCCTGGAGGTCCGAATGACCCGAGTCAGGGAGGTGATGGATATATCGATCCTTCTCAAAGCGGCGGCGGAGGTGGTTCGGACATCTCCCTGGAAAAAGCTGGACTGGTGGCAGTCGGAGCAGCTGCAGCCGGCCTCCTCCTGAATAAGGTGGTTTCATGAGCCTATTCTCCTCAATCGGGAAAATAGTCCCGAACGGTTCTCTGAAACAGATGGGACAGATATCCAGTGATATCGCGGGCTACATGAGCCTCGGACTGATGGGTGCAGCAGACCTGGCCCGCAGCTTCTCAGACTATCCCGCAGACAAGCCCACCTTCGTGGATTCCCCTGAACTCCCCCTGGAAGTGGGAGGAGCCGTGGTGGATCAAGTGGCCGGTCCCTGGGACGACAAACTCTGGAGCCTAATCAAGCTCGGAATATTCGGAGTCGCCGCCTTCACACTCTACCAGGTGATGAAAAAGTGAACGTAATCGTCAAAGGCTTCCTGACCCTGGTTGTGGTAGTCCTGATGGTTCCCGGCCTCGTATTCGAGCCCGGACCTTTCTCCGAACTGGTAGGAGCCGGCCTGATAGCATCGATCTGGGGCCTGGACTGGAATCCAGACAACGGAGGTGGAAAAAAATGATGGTCCCGGTCCTCGAGGTTTCAAATCTGGCAATCACTCTACTCCTCCTGGTGGAAGTCGCGAACATGAAGCAGGCACTAAGGGAAAGCCAGCAGGTCCAGCTCGACGAACCCCCTGTAATCGCCCTCCTGAAAGGTCTCCAAAAATGAACCTCTTCACCAAGTTCAAAGAATCACTGAAGAAATACTTCGGCCTATCAATCCCTGAATGGCACAGCATCGCGATAGGAGCCGCCTCAGCGATAATAGGCGGTCCAGCCCTCTTCGGCGGCATCCTGGGTACGGCTCTCGGAGTCAAGAAAGGGTTCGGACACCTCTACGACCTGAAAAAAGAACTCGGATACGGCCTCGCATCCTTCTCAATCCTCGAATACGGGCCGCACGCCGTGAAGATCCTCGCCGGGGTGGTCCACGGTGGACTTTGAGCTCGTGGAGTCTCTCCTCGAGGAACTCGACGATGAATTTGAAGATCCGGAGGCACAGTACGAGCTCGAGCAGATGGAACGGCACTACCACGCCGCACTACAAGCAGAATACCTCGAGAAAGACGGTGGAGAGTACGAATTTTAGCGATTTGGTTTTTCTATATCTTCCATGAGATCCAGGAGCTCTCCGAGACCGATATCAGGGTACTTCTCCTGCAGCTGTCGAGCCTTCTCCTTGATATCTTCGAACTTCTCCCATTCTTCCAGGGCCATGGTATAGACTGTGGAAGGGCTTTCTCTTCCTACTCCGAGTTTTTCTGCTCTTTCAGCATCGTCGTTTGAGACATGGATTGTGGGTTTTTCCATGCCTTCACGGGCTTCTGGAGCCATATAGAAGAAGTGTGACCGGATTCCTTTATATCCTGTCATGCAGGAAATCGTTCTTAGCGATAACCGGAAAAAACAGGTGTTTAGAGGTTGAGTTTCTCGAGGCTCGAGAGATCTCCGGCGATCCAGATCTGGAGAAAAGGTAGGAAGTGTTACCGTAGAAGCGGGCCCAGGTGTGACCGATCCGGTTCCCGGTGGCCTGTTTCCATCTTACCCAAGGTCAATCTGTCAGGAGCAGCTGGGTCTCCTCAGAGAGGGCTTCGGTATCCCTCTCCTCGCCGCCATGCTCAT
>JBDGSK010000079.1:0-8334 GCA_042217575.1 Candidatus Nanohaloarchaea archaeon
ATGTCTCTGAACTGGTAAAGTTACAGTCTGTTCAAACGCCCGCACAGGGATTTGTCGAATCTATGAATTTAATCGGGCAATAAGCGGATAATTAGGCCTTGTAATTCGATTTTATAAGTATATTGATTACGCAGATTATTAATATGGTTAAACTACAAGAAGGATCTAATGGTCAGAAAATGGTAACTGTTCCGCGGGAACTTGCAAAAGCTATGGGCTGGAAGAAAGGAGAAAAACTGTTTTTCTCCGTTAATGGCTCTGAATCCTTGGTTCTAACTTCTCAGTCTTCTTCCTGATGGCTACATTTATACCTTTTAGTAAAAACAAGTACGTTATGGCGGATCTTGAGGAGCACATGCATCCTCAGCATGAGGTAGATGAATGTTTAACTTCGTGCCTTCATGGGGCTTTGAGCCACTTAGTTGAGCAGAGAGATGATTTGAGTAGTCGTCTGGAAAATATTGGATATGGGGATGTAAATCAAGCTATATCTCCGGATGAGCACATTGATCCTCCAGCTTACTCTCCACCACATGTAGATAATTATTGTGACAGGCTCAATCAAAGAGTATTAAAGGATTTTTCTGTATACGCAAAAAACACGCAGAATAACCCCTTCGATGATCTGGAAGATATACTTTCAGATGAAGATAAATCGTTGCCAATAGTGAGCTTGCATCCAGATTACTTTAAATGGCAGGAACTCCATAATGATGGTAAAGCCCATTACAGGCATGCAATAGTGGTTAAAGAGCTGAAAGATGATTCGGTTGTCTTCCATGCCCCTATGCAGGGCATGTATCCTGATGCGCCATTTAAGACAGAAATGCCGAAAACCACTTTCAAAGAGCTTTGGGCAGATATAGTAGATGGAAAGATTAGAGATCCTATTCCGAAAGACTTAACCTGGTTAGAAGTCAGAGACACTCAACCGGGCCAGACGAGGTTATAGTACATGGAAAAGGATATTAAAGAAGTTGAAGAACCTAGAAAAGAAATAGAACGTCAGGTTGAAGCAAACTACGGGAGATATAGCTATATTCAAGATATTGATGATTCAGAAGAAGGTTTGTATACGGTAAAGGTCGGTTTCAGGTTGCCCCGTACATTCAACGATAAGAAGTTGGGCAAGGTCTATTACCACCATCTTGAGTTAGAAGACGTGGTCACAGTTACTGCTGACTATAATTCTGAATTGAGTAAGGAACTGAGAATTGAAATGCCAGAGCCTTCTGAAGTTTCAGATAGAATAGACGACAATATAGAATCTATAAAGAGAAGTATTGAGAAAAGACTGGCTTCGGTTGTAGGAAAGAAACTAGCAGATATACCTAGTGTAAGAAATGATTTTGCCAGAGTAAGAAGGTTACTCAGGCTCTTAAGGGAAAAAAATGAACTATACTTTGACGAAGTCGATGAAGAAGAATTCCAGAAATATATTGATTTGCTAGTCTCAATGAGCTATATTGAAAAAGAAGATAGTTTCTATACTGAAAGCGGTAAACTGAAGCAACTCTATGAAGATGAAGGGGAGAATGCATTTAACGCAGTGGTTGAGGACATCTTAACTAATAAGATGCATCATCTAAAGAAGTTTAATCTAACAAACGTCCTTCCGTACATCAGAATACTTGAAACGTATTATTTCGTTGCTATGAATACAAAAGATGATATTGAATTGACTATTTCTCAAATTAGGAGAAACCATGATAAGTTGCATGGAAAGAGAACTAGTGAAGGCAAAATCATTGATAGGCTTTATGATCTTGATGAGGCAGGTATTTTTGAGAGAAATGAAGAATTCTACAAAGGAGATGAGCAGATTACTAACAAAATAGTAGGTTCTTCAACAGTTTTGGCGTAAAATATTTGGTTTTTTCTATGAGTCTTTCCTAGTTCAGGCCCTTGTAATGGTTTTCTATAGGAAGCATTGGGTTCAATGGTTGTTGCCAAAGGCGACATTGCTTTCATTAGTAACACTGGTTTCCAACCATTGCTAACAATGCCATCAATTGTCGGCCATCAACATTGTTGACATTGTCAGGCCTTTCAACACAGTAGCAATGTCAACAGTATTGAAGGAGAGGCCTTATCTCAGGCCTCCATAGAGTGGTACTCTCTCCATCTCCCCTCGCCTTCTGACTCTATCAGGTTAGCTCTGTTCATCTCTTTCAGGTGTTTACGCAGCATCCTATTCGATAAAGGATCTTCCGCAATCTCTTGCCTGTACTCTTCGTACAGTTCTCCAGGTTCAACCTTCCCTCTCTCATCAATAATCCGTTTCAAGGCCTTCTGATGTTCATTCAGATCTATATCGTACGTCTCAACATCTACATCACTAGAACTTGCGGTAAGCTCCTTAACGGTACGATTGCTGATTTTTTCCTTTCCTTGAGCTTTCGAGCTGATAAAGGCCTGCTGAAGGGCTTTAATTGCCTTACGAGCATCTCCATCTGAAGAATTAGCTATTAATCGGAGATTGTATTCTCTCCACTGGCTTTTCTGCAAGGCTTTTTCGGCACGTTTCCTCAGTATCTTTCTCAAGGTTTTCCGGTCATAATCATCCAACTCGAGTTTAAGGAGAGAGCTAAACCGGCTTTCAAGCCTTCCATCATTCGCACCAATCTGTTCAGGATCTGAAGTGATAATCACTAAGATAAGGTTATCAATGTCTTCTAGGTCATAGAGAGCCTCGTTCCTCTCGATTTTATCGGCCTCATCCAACACTACTACTGAGGTCTCCTCTATAGAGTCCTCCAGATCCTCAAATATCTTCTCGGCGGATTTACTTTCAGGCTGAAACTTCACAGGGCTGAATAACTTGCCTCCAATTTTGGAGAAGATTTTTCGCCTTTTCCGGTTCTTCCAGGCATTAACGTAAGCGGAAGAAATTTCTACTTCTTCCAGAACCTTCTTCGCAATAGTGGTTTTACCTGTTCCTGAGCCTCCTTTGACAATAACTGACGTACTAAGGCCTTCTTCAGCCTTGTACTCAATCAGGTTCTTCAGCTTGGCTTCCTCATCCTCTCTACCTACTAACTCCTCGGGGATATAATCCTTCTTGAGGTAGGAAAGATCTGCATCTTCCGGCATCAGTCATTCAACCTCCATTTGTCGTTGCTCTTAACGACTACACCATCCTCCTGAAGCTCTTCTAAGCGGTTTTTCGCAGTTTCGTAATGACAGTTCACATGGTTGGAGACTCCATGTGTAGTCATCGGGAATTTTTCAAGACCGTCAACGATCTGTTCTTTCAATTCTACTCTTTTTCGTGTCATGTAGGGTAATCACCTAAGATCCGGTAACATGATTTATTGGACTCCTAAACTGAGTCCATACTGAGTTTAACATGAATCCGCAATAAACCAGGTCATTCATTCGTTTCAGCTCCTTTAGACTTTTGCTATTTGGCCTGACTGAGGTTCGAAAAGCTGGCCTTCTTTCTTCATTTCCTCGATTTTTGCCTCTATTTCGTCCTCGTTGTAAGACATTCCTTCAAGAAGCGTTTCAACATCAACACCTAGATTATCTTGAGCTAGTTCCTTGACTTTCGACTCTATTTCAGCACTAAGTGTGTCAGAATTATCTTGCTTGAGCACTTGCACACTTTGTTTGCTACTTTCAACATCATGTGCGCACACAGACGTAAAGGTATCAGAATAACCCCGCAAGCCTGCAACCTGATCTGGATTATACCTTAATTTCAAACCTGAATAAATTGGAACTTGCTTGTTATCAGGTTCGTGGCTGGTTCTACTATTTCCATATTGGAGATTACTATTATCTAGTGCTTTCAAGATAGCTTTCTTAGAAGGTCTAGATTGGCTATGGGCCTCACAGTAATCTCCTACTATCTCAGCGAAAAAGTCTTTTCTTACATAGTCAAACATGAAAGGACTTAGATTGCCTGATTCTTGTTTCTGTTCAGCCTCTGAAAGTGTGGTTCCCTGAACTACAAACTTTTCTATAAAGCGTACGAGAGGTTTACTGTATTTTCTCCATTTTTTCCTGGCTTCATCGCTGGTAGGTGCATAAGTAAACTCGTTGTTCTCTAAAACGTCTTTCAAAGCCTCAATAGCCCACCAAAGAAAACCTTCAAGTTCCTCCTGTTGTGTTAACTTTTGCATCTTCTCTAGTCGTGGTTCTGCGTCTTTATGTTCGTCTTCTGGATCATCAGTGAACTTGTATGGGAATTCTACCAATATCCACCTTCTATAAAATCCGTCGCTATCGTCTTCAGTACGTGGTAGTTCATTACATGCGTAAACAAGCTTTGCGAAGTTCTTGAAGTCATAACTATCTCCGTACTTAACTTCAGCTGCTATATCGCTCCCTCCGGTAAGTTTCTTAAGTTTGCTTGTTCTCTTGAGCTTATCTGATGGCAGATCATCGTCAAAACAAGCTAATTTTCCGTAAAGTTGGTGGGTTGCAAATCTTTGTTCTTCAAGCTCTTGGAGAGATTTATTTGTATAATTCCTGGCTCCTACCAACTTCTTTAGAAGTTCTAAATACAGGCTTTTTCCATTACTTCCTTTTCCTATCAACATGAAAGCTTTACTAATCGCATAATCTGGCAATAACAAATAGCCGGCTATTTCTCTCAAAGTTTTTACGTCTTCTTCAGTCTCTACGATTTCATTCAGGAACTCGTGAATATTAGGGCATTCCGCATCCTGGTTATAATTCACTGGGATCTTATGGGTAAAGAAGAATTCGGGACTATGATCTAATAATTCCTCCTCTTCAAGGTCATAAACGCCATTCTTCAGATTTATTTTTCTCTTTGGAGGCCTAAATTCATGCCTATCTACATAGCAACTACTTCTTATCTTCTCTTTTACTTCATTCTGGAAGAAACTTGTCCATTTGTCTCCTAACCTCTTGTTGCATTCTTCTTCTATTACCTGTTCTCCTTTGTCTTGGTAATATCCATCTTTGTAAACGTAAAGTTGCTCACTATCTCTTAATTTCTTAAATGTGTAGTCTCTACGTATATCATCAGCTAGCCAAGAGGCCTTGAAGTTTTCATCCTCGTCAAAGTATCTCTCTGGGTTGTATGATTTTTCGTCTTGAGCTTCTTCTATTTCATTCTCTATATCGCCTAACTCTCCTGAGAGGCTGTTGTACTCCATTTTCAGTGAGCTGAAAAAGCCGTCTGAGGTGAGTTGCTCTGCTGTAGCTGACTCAATAGTCTCCGCTAGACTGTTATATCCTTCATCTCTCAGTATCTCAGAGTGTTCTTTTCTTATTTCGTTGATCCTCTCAACTAATTCACTCTTCACTTACTTCACCTCCTTTTTGGAATACTGGAGGCTCACAACTATCTCTAATTACTTCCTCAATTAATTCAGCCGCTTTCTTAACTTCTTCATCTTCTCTGTTCTGAAGGTTCTGTATAACTTCTAAGAGGAAGGCCTTGCTCTTTCTTGCTCCTATTATTCCTTCTCTGGTGAGTTCTCTGATAGAATCGGCAAAGGATTGATCTTTCTTCTCTGAGAGTTTCTCGATTAGTTCCCAGGTATCTTCAGTGAATCGAGCTGTGGTTTGCTTCATCTTACTTCCATGCTCTCCAAGATCTTCTTCTCCTACGAAGGTGGCGCTTCGGCCATTATTAAGCTCAGAGTACATATTTTTACCTGGGCTGTGTTGAGTGGGCTCTCCAGAGCCTGCTCTACTTTTCATTCTTCAATACGCACCTCGGATTGTTCGTTTGTAGTTAACATAGTGGAAAAGCAAAGGCCTCCAATTAGAAGACCTCTGCTGAAACCGGTGTTTCCTCAGATCTGAGGGTCCTACTAGACAGGGTCGGAGTAAATGTTGTCGTTGATGAGACATAGTCGGATCTGGCTCATCCCAGTTAGGACTCATTGCCATATTTATCATGATTTAACTCCTGCAAGATCTTGTTCTGGTAGTTCTGTCTCTTTCTCTTCTATAGCTTCTTTTAATTCCTCTTTTATCATCTTATCAATGTCTTTATTCATCTTATTCGCCTGTATCTTCTCTAATTAGATTCCTGAGATATGCTGCTTTGCTCTGATAGCCTTTTTCTTTCATTTTTTCCTCTAGGTTTTGGTTGAGGTTTTCTGGGATGTCAAAACTATATCGTTGGTTTGTCATAGATGTCACACCATTAGATTGTGAAAACTCATTAATAAAGGTGTGAATTATAGTTCACACCAAGAAGACTTGTAAACGTGTGACATAAGGGTAAAACCATGCCCTATGATGAGGATAGTATCGTAACTTCGGAAGTAGCAGGACAAGTATTTTCGGTAATAATCAGCAAGGGTCAATCTTATTCAACTGAAATTGCAGAAGAGTTAAGTAGAGATAGAACACTGGTTTCTAAGATACTATCTGAGTTAGTAGAGGTTGGGGTGCTGGAAAAAGGTAAAAGAACAAAGGCTCAATACTATAAGCCAGATTATGAGGGGTTAACCGAGCTATCATTTGGTTTATGGGAAAATGAGATTGGTAAAGAAATTCCAAAGAAGTATAGAAAAGATGATGTTCTGAATGCGTTTTTAAGAAGCTATTTTAAGCGTTTAAAGTTTATGAGGGCTTCAAACCTATATTCTGAGCTTACAAAGGTTTTCTTTGATAAGTTTCGAACTTTTATGGAGTATGAAAAACAGGATTGGAGCGTAGTGCTTGAAACAGATGAATTTGAGTCTATTTCCGGGTACTATGACTTTCTAATTTCTGAATTGCAGTTAGAAGAATTTTATCTTCGGGCTATTGAAGATTCTTTGACTGATGTGATTTATCAGGAAGCTAGTAAGGATGAGATTGAATTACAGGAACTATCAGGCCATGTTTTCGAACCTTCCTGTGCCCGATGTGGATCAAAGTTCAAACCTAAAGATGGAGGCATTGTCTGTGAGTGTAGAGAAATAGAAAAAGAGGAATTAGAGGTTCCCGAAGAAGTTCTATTCTATCAGGAAAACTAGAATTCTTCTTCTACCACCTGTTCTGCTATGTTTCTTACGTCTTCGCGGCTTTTTCCGAGGCCTTGTTCGATCATTTCTGATTTGACTTCTTCTTTCATTTCTTGGATCTTGGCTTCGTTGTAGAGGTCTGAGGCCTTGAGGACTTCTCCACATTCTATGCATGTGTCGGTGTCGAATCCGTTGATTCTTCCGCATGAGTGGCATTCTGACGGTGTGAGGATCTTGGACTCGTCTTTCTCGTCTTCTTGTTCGTATAGGCCTAGGTGCTTGCTTACTCCTTCCTCTATGTTTTCCTGGGCTATCCGGCAGTAGTGCCTTACGATCTTGCTTCCTGGTGCCCAGTTCATGTGCTTGCATATCCAGGTCTCGTTTTGTCCTTGTCTCGCCCAATAACTGGTTCTGCCTTTCCTGAAAGCGTGAGGGTTGGTTTTGATCTTCTGAGGAATATCTTTCCTCGCTCTGTTGATTATCTCCGCAGCTCCGTTACTGGAATACTGTTCATCGTTTTGACTGCTTCTGAAAACATAAGCTCCCGGTTCATCGCTTCGAGGATCGGACTTCTTATGTTGGCGCATGAAAGGTAAGGCCTCGGCCATAGGAACTGAATGGTCTCCGCCTGTTTTGGTATCTCTGAAAGTTACCTTGCCGATGTTACCTGTGAAATCTACGTCCCTCCATTTTAATCCTAGAATCTCTCCGTTTCTTCCTCCTGTACTCCATAGAAGCATTATATAGGCCTTATCTCTAGGTCTAGATGCCTGTTCGACCAAGGTTTTCACCGTGTAGGGTGTGGGTAGGCGGTCAGGATCTGTAAAGGTTCTCTCTATAGTGAGCGTAAACGTTATCAGGTTTTCAGGATCGAAGTCTTCATTGAAGTTCAGAGAACTCTTGTGTTCGTCCACGTAGTCAATATACATCTTTCTGATTCCTTTCTTTATTTCTCTCTTAGTTGACTCAGAATAAGGTTCTCCGTTCTTCTTGCAGTACTGATCTGTATTCAGCTTACCGACGTAACTGGTTATTTTCTTCTTGTCAGCCTCTTCTATACTCCAATCTTCTCTTTCCAGGGTTCTCTTCCACGTTCTCAGGTATCTGTTTATCCTGCTCTGAGAAAGCCCCTGGTTCTGCATGTAGGAAAGGAAACCGGGTGTTTCTGAAACTCCTGAAAGAAGAATCTCCTTATCCCTCTCTTCTATGTCTGGAGAGGCCTCTATCTGGTTTTTGAGTCGTTTGAATGTTGAGTCTCGAGCGTGTATATCTCCTTGTGTCATGGGTAATAGTTTCTCCATCCGCCCATATTATTGCCCGAATTAGTTCATAGACTCGAAAACGCCCGCACAGGGATTTGAACCCTGGATCTGCACCTATTTGCTCCCGAAAA
>JBDGSK010000008.1:0-2943 GCA_042217575.1 Candidatus Nanohaloarchaea archaeon
GGAGTGTTGCCGAGTTGGTGAAGGCCCGGCTGGATAAAGCGGAGAGTGTCTGATTTTCGCTCTACCTTTTTCTTCCTCATCTGAAATTATAGGCCGTATGCGTCAAAGAGGTGTTCCAGAGATCCTTTTCCTTCTATAGCGTTCTCTATTCGGTTTTTGACCATTTCTGGAGTTACTATGATCAGGCGTTCTTGAGGCCTTAGATTTTCCCGGTATTTCTCCTTCAAGTGCTCCGGATATTCCGGCATGTTTTCGAAGCGAGTTAGATTCTTCGTCTCCGATTTTAATTCGTTGTTAAAGGCCTCCTTGTCGAAGAAAGGTCTGATAAGTTCAGTAAATTCTCCTTCCGATAGCTCTATTTCATTTTTGAGAATAATTGAGTCATATGCAAGCAACATCATTGCAAGTGCCGAAGTCTTAATGATTGATAGTGTGCAGCGGTTCTTATCGTAGTATTCTTCCATCTTGTCATAGAACTTCAGTTCCTGGTGTCCATCGAAGTTAAAAACTGTGAAAACATGGCTCATGTGTTTGCCTTCGTAATTCTCATTTTCTAAGAAGGCTCCGACATAATCCTCGTGTTTTGCTTTGACTTCTTCTTTCCCGAATTTCGCTGTATCCCCAGACTTAGCATCTATGACAAGGAAAAGCTGTTTGTAATTTGAATTAGAAGGTAGTCTAGATAAAAGATCTGGCACAGATTGGTCTGTATTGTCCTCTCCACCAAAGTTTGGTTTTACATTTGCAATTCTTTGGAAAGCTGCTGAACAGGCGTTTTCCAATGGACTGCCATCTGTTTCACTTATTTCATTTGTTGATCTTAATGTTCTCAAATAGAGTAGAGTAGATGCTATCAAAGCAGGGTTTTTATCTGCTCTTCGAATTAATTCTTTACCTTCTAAGCCTCTCTTATCTCTGGTATCTTCTATTATTTTCCTCGTATTCTCGGACATCTTGACAGCATCTAACATCAATTCTTTTTCCTCAAGTTTCTCAATTGGGAAAGGATGGAAGAAAGATGTTACTGCAAAAGTTTCAATTATATTGAAGATTTCTTCTATTTTATCTCTAGGCGTTAAAACTAGTTTTATTCTTTCTTCTCTAACAGACCTGTCTACAAGTTCTTTTATTGTGTTTTTGTACGCTTTCTGGTCGCATATTAGAGTGAGGTCAACATTCTCTGCAATTTCAGATTCTATGTAGTTGGGAAGTTTTTCTTCAGATTTCAAGCTGCTTTTGTCATATCCTAAGTATTCGCTTAATCTCTCGAAAATGTCTTCAAAATTAAGCTTGTATCTCTTTCTTGTCTCTGCAGATATAGTTTTCAAGTCGTTGGACTCGTAGCATTTGAAAAGAAATTCATCCTCTTCATTCTCTGCGTCCTCGTACACTTTGCCTTGAGAACCACATTCTGGACATATGGACGGAGGAGTTATTTCTTTTTCAATTACATCATTACTAATTTCCTTAGGCACTTCTGATTCCTTTAATCTGTGCCCTCGCTCTATAAATTTCTTCAAGCCATTAGGATTTATTTCTAACTCACTCATCTTCTCTGAATAATTTTCTCATTGCTGAAAGTGTTTCTTGACTTATTCTTGACTCTAAAGGAGTCCATGTATTCTCGTTAACTCTAATTTGATCCCCATGGACATTAAGAACTACTTCAACTTTTTCTCCTTCCGCCTCTTTGGTATAAGACTTTAGAACGCTATCAATTCCGTCAATTATCTTCTGTGTGTCCTCCACTTCATTTGATACCCATCTGAATTCGGAAGTCTGTGTATTTTGGTCCTGTTTGATGAGGAATCCTGCAAATTCAATATCTTTGAGAAGTTCTTCTTCCTGCCTGCTCAGATCTTCTTCATATATTTCAATTGTTTCCTCAGCGTATTCAGCGACTGTATTGCTAACATCTTTCATGATTTCTCTTCCGTCGCCTTCTGACTCAATAAATTCTGTATGTACATCTTGGGCTACTTTTGACCGCTGTGGATACATTTCATCTAGTAGGTCTTCAATGCCAAATACGTTTTCAAACAGGTCTTCTAACGGTTTACTCCACCCATCGTAAGGACTTGTTTGGAACTGAATTAAGGTGTATCCATCTCTTTCTCTGATAGATAGCCCCAATGTTTTCAGCGGGAAATATTTCTGCATTGATCGATCAGGATTGCCTTCTAGTTCATCATCTTCGGTGTTTCTATCCTTGAATGTTCTATAGATGCTTTTTCCAGTCTCCTTGTAGAATTTTATTCGAGTTTTATCCTCTTCTTCAATGATCTCGAATCCCACTGCATTTTTCTTATCTTTATTATACTGGTGAGCCCAGTTTCTTAGCCGACCTTCAAAGGATTTAGATCCTTCTAAAGCGTTCTCATCAAGTTCATAATCAATCCTGTAGAGATACTTTGTTTTACTCTTGCTGAACTCTGCATAGGCCTTAACTTTTCGTATATCCTTTTCCTCAATTTTGCCTTCTGACTCTAGTTTATAGAGATCTATGATAAGATCTAACGGACCGCTAATATCACTTAATCTAGAATTAGGTACTTCATACTGGGTATTTAGATGATTTTTAGCTCTCTGAACGCTGAAGTTATTTCCCTTGTTAGTCTCTTGCCAATCAGAAATGAAGTCCTTTAGATCATCTTCGTATCTCTTAACTAGAAACTTCAGTTTATTCTCCTTGCTTTTAGAGGACATATTTTCCCCATCAAATATCTGAACAAGATCGTTAAACCTCTCTTCTTTCCAACTATAGCTTTGAACTTCAGATTTCACCTCTTCGTTCATATTGTACCCCTCCAAAGACATTCTATATCCCCTAGTGACAAATGAAAGCTACAAACTTTTAGTTATTTCTGAAAGAAATCAACCAGAAGATCTATTTCCTTCAAATTCTAGGCCTTCTATCTCTATTTTATCAAATTCGAAGACTGG
>JBDGSK010000080.1:0-28493 GCA_042217575.1 Candidatus Nanohaloarchaea archaeon
CCGGTGTAGATGAGGCCGTTGCCTTTTGTTATGTAGCCGGCGAGCTGTTCTTCTTTGAACTGTTTCTTGGCGATGACTGCGTAGTAGCTTGAAAGGTCTTCGGGTATGCTGTTGCGGTAGGTGAGGTCGTAGAATTCTTCCAGATCGTTTTTGAGCCCTCCCCGGTTTCCGAGGACAAGGATTTCCGGTTTTTCCGTGACCTCGACTGTTTTGAAGTACTGGTTGTTAGCTTCGAAGCGGTCCTGTATGTTGATGGAGGCCTTGATGGTATGGTCTTGCTCTGTTGAGAACTTTTCCGTGAAGCTGTACCGCTTGTCTTCCAGTTTTTTCACATCTATTTTTTCGCCGTCGACAGTTACAACCGGTTCAGGAACCTCTGTTCCGTTGGTCGAGCTGATCTTTACTGTGAAGCGGTTTTCTGCTCCGATGACAGTTGAAGAGGGGCCTTTGATGCTGACCGCGGCTTCCCGGGCCATATCAGGTTTCAGGAGGTGGAGGGTCGAGTTTTTGCGCCTGAACTTCTGGGCTAGGCCCTGGAGCGGTTTCGTGGACTGTCCGTCGCTGACCAGGAGGTAGGGTGTGTCTGGTCTGAGATTGCGGAGGATTCCCTGCCGGAGATTGGAGCTGTTACCTGTTGCTATCGTTTTCGTGACGACTTCAACGCCCTCCAGGTCAAGGCTGTAGTCCTCCATCAGCTTCGTTGACCGGGAGCTGTCTTTGAGGACGGTCACGGTTGCCTCTTCTGACAGCTGTTGTGAGGCGACAAGGTAGTAGGGTGAGGCCGCGCCCACAGCAAGTAAAAGTATCGAGGCTGTCTTGGCGGCTCCGACTACTTTCTTCTCGGTTTCGTCCGCAGTGTATGCGTAGTAGAGTGCGGGGAGTGCGGCGAGAGCCAGTCCAAGGAGCGCAGGGTTTTCAAGTCCGGCCATCACAGTTCACCCAGGCGTCGCAGGTATGCGGTCTCTCCAAGAAGGGTAAGGAGGAGCAGTACCGCTACAAGGCTTTGGTAGTCCTTCTTCTTTTCTCCGGCTCCTGTGCTTGAATATGCTTCAGAGGGTTCTTCCGAGGACTCGTCTTCGCTGGCAAGGTTGGCGGCGTACACCTTGCCGGAGGCGTTGTAGAAACCTGCCTCGTTGACCTGGACAAAGCTTGCTTTCTTTCCGGAAGGCTTCACGACCCTGGAGGCGTTGATAGTGGTGCCTGTCCGAATATTGAGTTCTTCGACGGCAGGTCTTTCAGTGAGATCTGCCAGTATCTTCTTCCAGAAGACAGGGTAGAGGAAGTTGCTCCGGAAATCGGTGTTTTTCAGGTTGTAGAGGAATACCTCGCCGCTGCCGTAATCTGATCTTACAAGCGCCTCCGCGGGTCTGGCGTAGGAGGTTCCGGAGATTTTTTCCGCGTTAATCGTTTCAGTGGTGAAGGAGGTCTTCACCGGTTTCTGGATCTGGACTGTTGTTGTGTTCCATCCGCCTTTTATCTTCACTGGCAGCGATTTCAGGCCGAGATCGTTCATGTTCCTCTGTGCCATGACTACGAGGGAGTCTCCTTTCTTGACCTTTCGCTCTATCCTGTTCAGGGTTTCTGATAGCACTCTGTCGGTTTTGCCGATTATGTACACATCCGCCTCCGGTGTCTCCTGGAGCGGTGGTTTGACTGTTTCCACGTCTATGAAGTCTATGAGTTCCAGCGCTTTCTCCAGATAGCGGTTGCCGGAGTCAGTTATTATAACAGCCCTGTAATCGTCTTCTCTTGGCAGATAGGCGTAGGCGGTGTTGTCCGGTTTCAGAGCGTCTTTTTCGAGTGAGAGTGTGTTCCTTCCCTGTTCCGGTCGGAAGCGGACAGTCCTGACTGCGTTGCCGGGTACTTCCACGCTTTCCTGGTCGCCGTTTACAGTGTAGCTTATACTTTTCCGGTTCTCCAGGAAGTTCTTGATGTTGACCGAGACGTTTTCCCTGCTTACATCTACTGCTGTTACACCCCAGGCGTTTTCCGGCCGGGTCTTCATGGTCTTGAATTCACGGTCGCTCTCCAGCAGCGACTGTTTCACTTCTGTCCCGGTCGTGGAGTCAAGGTCTGATGCGACGACTATAGTTCCTTTAAAGTTCCGTGCCAGCTGGAGTGCCGAGGAAAGATCTGTTTCTGTGTCCCTTGCCCTGACTCTTTCTATCGCGTTTTTCACGATGGAGGCCTCCGCGTCCTGAAGTATCAGCCGGGTTTCGCTGTTCGCCACTATCAGTGTGTTTGATTCCCCGAGATTCTTCTTCGCAAAAGTCTTGGCTTCCTCAAGATTGTTCGCCATACTGGCTGAATTGTCAAGTATGACAACGGTTTTCTCCGCCTGGGTCGGCTGTGTCAGGAAAGGATGTGCGAGCGCTGCCGCAAAGCCGATTACCAGGAGGATGTGAAGTAAAAGTGTCAGGTTGTGGAAAAGTTTCCTCAGGGCGTGCTGAAGCTTTCCCTGCTTCTTCCGCTGCATGAAGAAGGTCATGGATGGCATGACCTGTTCCTCGGGCTTCCGTTTAACCATGTAGAAGGCTGCAAGCGCCAGAAGCCCTGCAAGCCCCAGGAGTCCCTTCGGCTGGAGGAAGTAGTTGCTTAACGCGGCCATGTCTAAAGAGTTCTTCGGCAGCTATTTTTATTTCGTTGATGTTCAGTCATCGATGCTGTCAAGCACCTGCTGGTGCAGCTGCTGGAGCCGCTCCTTCTTGTCCTCCATCCTGACCACGTCGGTAGAGCCCTGGAGCAGCAGGTTGTGGCTGAAAGGCGAGGGAATGTTCGAGTCAAACACTTCGAAGCCAATCTCGCCTTCGCCGATCTTCTCCACCACTTCCTCCGTGTGGCGTATGTCCATCGCATCCTCCATGATTTCCCTGTACGTCTCCTTGATCATCGGGAAGTCCTCGCCGTACTCGTTCCGCGTCGCCGAGAGCAGGAAGTGGCCCTTCATCTGCTGCTGTCCGACACTCTTCGAGTTGCCGGCGTAGTTCCGCAGAATCATGAGCGAACGGCCGCCGACATGCCTGAACCGCCTCTTCATCAGCTCCGTCTTCGCGACCGCGTCCTTCAGCTCTTCCTCCAGGTCGCAGTCAGCCATTTCCTGCATCAGTTTTTCCACGTCGATAGGTCTTCGAGGCGTCACGAGGATGAAACCGTTGTCGTCGATTACCATGCCGATGTTGCTGTCCATCTTCTTCTGGAGCAGATGCGCCAGGATTCGCGCCATCGCGTCGTGCGTCCTCCTGCCGTAGATCGTGTGGAATATGAGGTTCTGGCGCTTCTCCTCGTCGATGTAGCGTTCTACGGTGATATCCTCGTGGGTCGAGACCTTGCCGAGGAACTGTTTCTGCTCCTTGATGTAGCTGTAGATGGCATTCGCGGTGTTTTCGTTCAGGTAGTATTCGTGCATCATCCACTCGATGATATCGTCGTCGGTCGCACCCATTTCAATCTGCTGGGCGACATCCCTCCTGAACTTTCCGATCTTTACTCCAAGGTCGTAGCTGAGCGGGAGGCGTTCAGAGTACCAGGAAGGAACGGTCGGCGATGCATTGGGCTTCGGGTCAACGTAGACCTTCATCCCCTTCGCGTACTTGAACTCGTAAGTGCTTCCGCCGAGCGTGAAGATGTCGCCCTTTGTCAGCCGGTCCAGGAACTCCTCGTCGAGCTGGCCGACAAACTCCTTGTTCCCTCGCGTCAGGACCTCGTAGCCGGTTTCGTCCGGGATAGTCCCGATGTTGGTCATGTAGATGACACGGGTCATCTTTCCGCTGCGGCCGAACAGGCCTTCCTCGCGGTCGAGCCATATCTTCCTGTAGACGTTCTGATCCTCAAGCTCGTACTCGCCGCCCAGGTATTTCAGAACCGCGTCAAAGTCTTCTCGCTCCAGGTTTACGTAGCTGTAGCTCTTCCTCACAACGTTGAAGGCATGCTCGATGCTCCACTTGTGGTTGCACGCCATTCCTACGATGTGCTGGGCTAACACGTCGAGCGCGTTGGTTGGTATCTGGATGCGGTCGAGGTCGTCCTCCTTCGCGCATTTTGTCAACACGCTGCATTCCATGGCGTCGTCCCGGTCCACGACTATCATCTTTCCCTTGGCTTTCTCGCCTATCTTGTGTCCTGAACGTCCTATGCGCTGGATTCCACGCGCGACTCCTTTTGGCGACCCTAGCTGCAGCACAAGTTCGACTGTGCCGATGTCAACCCCTAGTTCGAGCGAGGTAGAGGTCACGCCGACCTTCATCTCACCCTTCTTCAGCTTCTCCTCGACTTCAAGTCTTTTTTCTCGTGACATGCTTGAGTGGTGGGCGCCGATGTTCTCATCGTAGGAATCAGGGAACCGCTCCTTCAGGTTGTTGACGACTCTTTCCGTCGCGCTCCTCGTGTTGGTGAATATGATGGTCGAGTCATGCTCCTGTATAAGTTCGTGCATCTGGTCGTACATCGCCTCGTTGATGAGCTCCGGGTCGGTGTGGATCAGGTCGTCGACAGGCGCAACAGTTTCGATATCGATTTCCTTCGAGGATGCGACATCGACAATCGTGCAGCCCCGTGTCCTGTAATCTTCTCTTTCCTGCTGCTCCGAGTACTTTACCTCGTCGCCACGCTCTGTAACCTCTTCCTGCGGTTCCGCCTGGTTCTCGTAGCCGACAAGGTACTTCGCAATCTCGTCAATCGGAGCCTGGGTCGCCGAAAGTCCTATGCGTGTCGGCGAGGTGTTCGCCATCTCCTCAAGTCTTTCGAGCGACAGGGAAAGATGTGTTCCGCGCTTGTTCTCGCTCAGCGAGTGGATTTCGTCCGTTATAACGTACTTTACGTTCTTCAGGCTCTGCCCGAACTTCGGCGAGTTCAGTATGATTCCAAGGGATTCAGGTGTGGTTATCAGTATGTGCGGCGGGTTCTCCCGCATCTCCGTCTTCTCTGCGTCCGTCGTGTCACCGGTCCTGACCGCGCTCCTGACTTCGGGCACTTCGTGGCCCTGCTCCTCAGCTTTCTCCATGATACCCTCAAGCGGGTCTTTCAGGTTGCGCTGGATGTCATTGTTCAACGCTCTCAGCGGCGAAACGTATAGAACGTAGACCTGGTCATCGAGCTCTCCCTTTCTACCCATGGCGAAAAGCTCGTTCAACGCGGATAGAAAGGCGCTCAACGTCTTGCCGCTGCCGGTCGGAGCTGAAATCAGGGAGTTCTCTCCCCTGTGTATAAGGTCGAACGCGAACTGCTGCGGAGGACTCAGGCTCTCGAACTCCGAGTTAAACCAGTCCTTGACGTACGGCTCGAAGTCTTCCGGCAGGTCTTCAGAGGCGTTTTCATCCTCTACAAATTTTATCTCGCTCATGCCTTGGGATTCCGCGACAAGATTTAAAGGCGGGTACCTTACCTTTCCGCTACCTCGAAGAGCTTCGCAGCGATTGCTGTCAGCAGACCTGTCAGGGGCTGCAGCGCGTAGAAGAACAGTGCGACTACCGGAATGAAGGCGACCATGAAGGCAGGTTTCAGAAGGTTCCGTACGGCTTCCTCAACCCTTTCAGAGATCTGTAGAGCTTTCGGCCCTGAGGGCGATCTCTCTGCGAGCCTTGAAGGTATCTTCTCAGATGCCGAGTCAAAGGCCGTGTTAAGCTCGCGGAGCTGCTGGCTGTTCAGGCTGTCCTTTGTCCTGTTCACCACGTAGATCCTCGTCGCCTGTACAGTGGCGGCGCTAGACTTTTTGAGGAACGCCCTGTTGGCTTCCTCCTGCATCTCGATGATCCTGGTCTGCTGAAGGCTCTCCTCTACCGCGCCGGACAGAGCTGTGGCTGTAGTGTTCTCGACCTGTCTCTGGAATCCTGAGCTGGACGCGGATAGGCCGAATACCGCAGCACCTATTATTAACCCGGTGAGCAGCAGCGGCACCGATGTGGCTGTGTAGTAATCCTTGAAGCTTTCTCCGCTGGCGAAGAAGGAGACCATGACGTTGCCTACGGCGATGACTATGGATATAAGTGCGTTGAGAGTTCCGAGCGGCACGAAAATCAGTGCTATGAATCCGAGCAGTGACGATCTGTGGAAACGTTCGCTTGACAGATACGCAGTGTAACCGAAAAGTACCGTTACAGGCAGCAGAGAGGCTGCTGTGGCGGCGTTCCCGGGGTCGAAGAAGTAGGCTGCGGCACCGGCAAACATCGCCAGTGAAAACTGCAGTATGAACTCGATGTAGCCGCCTTCCAGATCCATGAGACAAGATTTGCGTTGATCACTTTAAAGCCCTAACGTCTCGGAAAGGAGTGATTCGGCGTGCCCGCTGTCTTTTGCCTGTACTATTGCCCGGCCGGAACGGAATAGAACTATATCGTGGCCGTCATAGTCTGCCCTTGTAAGGTACTCGTTCTCGGCTTCGACCTCCGCGTTTCGTTGAAGGGAGCTGAATGCCGCCTCTGTTGTTTCAACCTCTACCTGGTACTTGTTCTCGCCGCAGACAGCCCCTGTTCTGCCGTTCTTTTCCATCGCGGGAAAGTTCTCTCCGCGGCACACCTCGCATCCAGGTGTTTCGACCTCGAATACTTCGCCGTCAATCCGCCAGAGTTCCTCATCGGGGTCTTTCCCGGAAAGGTATCTGACCGCGGTCTCGGCCGACCTTGAGGCAGCCATAATGGCAGCTTCCCTCATTATGCCGGCGGATTCGCATGTTTCAAGCTCTCCCGGCACCACTGTTTCGAAAACACAGTTGAAGCATTTTTCGTCGAACAGCATGGAGTATCCCTGTTCAGCAAGTGCCGCTGTATAGATCCACGGGACATTGTTCTTCTTCGAGTACTCGTTCAGGAGAAAGCGTGTCTCCATGTTGTCAGTGCCGTCAACTATCAGGTCTGCGCCCTCAAGAAGGTCGAGATTGCCGGGATTCAGGCTCTCTACATGCGCTTCTACAGGTGTAACCTCTGAAAGCTTCTGCTCTGCAGCCTTCGCCTTCGGCAGTGAACTGCTGCACTGCCCGGGTGTGTAAAGCGACGAGCTGTAGACATCTTTCTGTTCAAGGTAGTCGCGGTCGACCAGTATGAGTTCAGCGCCGTGTCGTGCAAGGTTCTCCGCCACAGCCGAACCAGTCGCTCCAAGGCCGATAACCGCCACCTTTGACTCCTGCAGCTTCCGCAGCTCTTCTTCCCCGAATTTTTCGAGTGACGTGAACCGGCTGTACATAGCCGCGGATTCGCCTTCGAGCTTTTTTAATATCGAGCCCTGTTTCTTCAGTATGGTTTTGGAGCAACTCACGACTCCGATGAATCAGCTGCTGTCCTCTCTCGGGATCGAAATCCAGGCTATGACTCTCCTGATGGCTGCCGCGGTTTTTGCGGTCGCTTACATCGCCAACAAACTTTCGGATCGAGGCATTGAGCGTGCTGTTGAGAGAAGAGAAGGCAGCGAGCACGCGTCCGCGACAGCGAAGAAGCTCTCCGCGTACGTCATCTACTCGCTTGGACTGGTCGCGGTTCTCGGCGTTTTCGGCGTACCGCTGACCGCGCTCGGAACAGTTGTCGGCCTCATAGGCCTGGGAATCTCTTTCGCGTTGAAGGATATAATCGCGAACTTTATCTCTGGAATCTTTATCATGGTAAACCGGCCGTTCAAGATAGGCGACCAGATCAAGGTCGAGGGAGAAGAGGGGACAGTAAAGGATATCCGGATTCGCGCCACCGCCATAAAGACCTACGACGGCAGGAAGGTTATTGTCCCGAACTCGAAGCTTTACAGCGGAACCGTTGTCAACAACACGGCTTACGATGAACGGCGGTTCGAGGTGATTGTAGGCGTCGGCTACGATGACGACATCGAAAAGGCAAAGGAGTTAGCGATGGATACGCTTGAAGAAGCGGAAGGAGTTGAAGCCGAGCCAGGCCCGGAAGTGCTTGTCAACGAGCTTGGCGGCTCCTCTGTCAACCTCAAGCTGAGAGGCTGGACGAAGCCTTCAAAGGCCAACATGGTGAAGTCGGCGTCAGAGGTCACGCAGCTGGTGAAGCAGAAATACGATGCGGAGGGAATAGACATCCCGTACCCAATCCGGACTGTTTACATGGAGGAGTAAGTCGGGTTACCCCCGGCTCTCCCCTCTATTCTTAAGTCTCGGGAGTCACTGTTTCTGCATGCCAGAACATCTTGACCCGGAACGCATGCAGGAGATCAAGGACTCAGGCGATACCTGGGTTGTCGATTTCTGGGCTGAATGGTGCGGCCCCTGCAAGAAGCTAGCGCCCCGTTTCGAAGAGGTCTCGGAAGAAGTCGAAGACGTCAACTTCGGAAAAGTCGACATGGAGGAACACGGCGACATCGGAACAAACGAGGGCGTCCGCGCCCTGCCAACCCTTGTCATCTACAGCGATGGCGAAGAAGTTGCGCGGCAGTCCGGAGCAATGAGCAAGTCGGACCTGAAGCAGTGGGTGCAGGAGAACGCCTAGAAGTAGTCGCTCCAGTCAACGTCCCCGTACCCGGCATCTTCATTCTCTACCCTCTTCTTTACCTCCTCAAAGGTTTCCTCAACCGTTTTCTCTGTAGTGTCGACCTCGACGATTTTTTCTTGCCTCGCAACTGCCTCGGAAAGTATAACATCAAGCGCCTCTGACTCCACGTTTTCCTGGATCTTTTCTTCAGAGTAATCGCGTTCCGAGAGCCTCTGCTTCAGCTCGGAGGGCTCGCAGCGCAGCACCACGCAGACGTCCGCGGGGAAGTGATGCGCGAGGTGTCCCTCGATGATTACATCGGCGCTCTCTCCGTCGAGTTCTTCCTCCAGCTCGTCAACCATCGCACCTACGTCGACCTTAAAATCGTCGCCCTCGCTGCCGAGTTCTCTCTGCTTCACGAACTCTGTGATGTGGATGACCCGGCAGTCGAACAGCTCTGAGACCGATGTTTTCCCTGTTCCTGGCGTGCCGGTGAGCGCTATCTTCATCGTTTCAAGTAGGCCTGTGAAAGAATAAAAGGTTAGTTTCCGGAAATCTAACTGGGAGGATAACAATGTTAGAAGTCTGGACGGAGAAGTACAGGCCGGACACGCTTGAGGAAGTGGTCGGGCAGGAGGAGATAGTTGACCGGCTGAAATCTTTCGTAGAGGAGGAAAGCGTTCCACACCTGATGTTTGCGGGGCCGGCCGGGACAGGCAAAACCACGAGCGCCATTGCGCTCGCCAAGGATCTCTACGGCGACGAGTGGCGCCAGAACTTTATGGAGACCAATGCCAGCGACGACAGGGGCATTGACGTGGTCAGGGAGCAGATTAAGGACTTCGCGAGAACCAAGTCGGTCGGCGCGGATTTCAAGATAATCTTCCTCGACGAGGCAGACGCACTCACCAGCGATGCCCAGCAGGCGCTGAGAAGGACTATGGAGCAGTTCTCTGAGAACTGTCGTTTCATCCTTTCCTGCAACTACTCCTCAAAAATCATCGATCCCATCCAGTCCAGGTGTGCGGTCTTCCGCTTCAACCGTCTAGAGGAAGAGGATGTCGAGAAATACATCAAGAGGATTGCAGAGGCTGAAGAATTCAAGATTTCGAAGGAGGCAATCGAGGCGGTGATGCGGGTATCTGACGGAGATCTGCGGCGTGTAACCAATGTTCTGCAGACTGCCTCGCTGTCGAACGAAAAAGTTGAGGAGGACGACATATACGGTGCCGCAGCCTCTCTGAGGCCGGAGGAAATCCGGGAGATTCTTGACGACTCTCTCAGCGGCGACTTCATGGATGCGCGTGACACGCTCTCCGACCTGATGATTGAGCGTGGACTCGACGGCCAGGACGTAGTGGCTGCGATCCACCGCGAGGTACTTGACCTTGACGTTACTGACAGGCAGAAGCTCGAGATAATCGAAGAACTGGGAGAGACCGAGTTCCGCATAGCTGAAGGCGGGACAAGCGATATCCAGGTAGAGTCGCTGCTGGCAAAAATCGCGGAGATAGGAGAAGAGTAACGCCATGTGGGTTCACAAGTACCGGCCTGAGTCGCTTTCCGAGTACAGGGGCGCCTCCAAGGAGAAGGAAAAGCTGAAGGAGTGGGCCGAGAACTGGGAGCAGGGAGATAAACCGGTTCTCCTCCACGGCCAGGCCGGCACGGGCAAGACATCGCTCGTGGAGGCGCTGGCCAACGACCTCGGGTACGAGCTTGTGGAGACGAACGCCAGCGACGTCCGCACCAAGTCAAAGCTCAAATCCGAGCTGAAGGAGGCGACCCGCCAGCAGTCTTTCTACGGCGGGAAGAAGCTGATACTTGTGGACGAGGTTGACGGCATGAGCTCCACGGACAGGGGAGGGACTTCAGAGCTTGCGGAGATTGTAGATGAGACGCGGTTTCCGCTGGTTATGACTGCGAACGATGCCTACGACTCCAAGATTAAGTCGCTGCGGAACAGGGCGGAGCTTATAGAGCTCGGCTCGGTTCACACCAACTCGATCGTGGCGCACCTGAAACAGATACTTGAAAACGAGGGCATTGAATACGAGGATTCTGCTGTGAAGCGTATCGCAAGACAGGCCGATGGACAGATGCGCTCCGCGATAAACGATTTACAGGCAGCGGCCCAGGGAAGGAAAAAGCTGACAGATGAGGACGTAAAGGCGGTCGGCGTCCGGGACTCCGAGCAGGAGGTCTTCGAGGCCCTGAAGATGATTTTCAAGACGGAAAGCGCCGATACCGCGAGACGCTCCACTGACAATCTTGACGAGGACCCGGACACGTTTGTGCAGTGGGTTCGTGAAAACATTCCCCGCGAATACAAGAAGACCGGTGACAGGAAGCGCGGTTTCGACTGGCTCTCAAAGGCTGACGTCTTCAACGGTAGGATTCGCCGTTCCATGAACTGGAAGCTGCTGAAGTATGTCTACCACTTCTCAACTATAGGCGTGGCCCTGGCGAAGGATGAGAAGTACTCGGGCTGGACGCGCTACCAGTACCCGTCCAAGCTGAAGAAGATGGGGCGCTCCCGCGCAAACAGGAAGAAGCGGGACGAGGTCTCGGAGAAGATTGGTGAGAAGCTACACATCTCGCTAAGCACATCGGTGGAAACCATGCCGTTCCTGGCGAAGCTGATCGAGGAGGATGAAGGGATTGCGGAACAGCTGGAACTGGACGAGGATGATGTCGAGTTCATCGAGAAGTTTGTCAGCTGATGCATCGCAGCCTCAGCACTTCGTCTGTACGTCTCAGGGTGACGTTGAAACAGCTCTTTGACGGGCTGTAGGAGACCCTTGTATGGTAGCTGTCAATCATCTCGACCATCTTGACGAAGTTCTGCCTCTCCCTGACTGAACTGGTGTCAATCTTGGCGGCCTCGCTTTTTATCATTTTTACAGTGTAGCCTGTCTGATCCGTGTCAAACTTTGCCGCCTGAAGATCGGAGATAGTGCCGGCTGCTGACATTACTATAAGACCGATTATGACGGATGATATCATCATGAACTGGCCCTTCACTACTTCCACCTCAGCGAGAGCTTGTACGGCATGTAAGTGTTTTCCTTGATTCCGCCTAAAACGTGTGTGGTCGTCTTCGAGTTACTTACTGAGCCGAACGTGCTCTGGTCGCCGACCAGCCAGTAAAGGATGGAACCTATCATCCTCCTGTCGTGGAAGGAGTAAGAAGGTTCATAGCCCATCCTTGCCAGTCTGTCCCCGTTGAAGCCCCTGAAACTGGATCGATAGTTCACCATCTCCGTGTCGTCCTCACCGGCGTAGATGAATTCCGCGGCTTCTCCGTTTGAGAAAGGGTTGTTGCCCGCTTTTGTGTAAGTCTTGACAATGAATGATCTGTTGCCGATCCTGACTTCCTCCCCGTTCAGGTAGGGATCCTGAGTCTCGTCTGTACTGTCGGAGGGATCAGGATCATCGATGAACTTGAGAGCTCTGACGTTTTTCCCGCAGTAATCCTGTGTATCGCCCAGCTTGACGTTGAGAACTTTCACGTCATCCCGGGTTCTAAAGTTGAACTCTCCCAGCGTGAAGTTCCCGGTCTTTGAAGACTCGTAGCACTTGCTTTCAGGCGCCGAAGGATAGCCGTCCGGATCTTTTTGCTGCATGCTGTAGTTTGTCACGTTCCACTCCTTGACCGCGTAGGTGCCTGAACGTCCGTAAGCGATGGTGTCCTCGCCTATGATGGTCTCCGAGTTCGAGGAGCTTATCTTCCCGCCCTGTGGAACATCCACGTCCGTGGAGCGGCTTCCGAAGCCCCTGAGGTAGGTCTGTACTGTCTCCGCGGTCTTGCTGTCGTCGAACCTTATTCCGGAGGGCGGGTTGTCGTAACTGAGGTCTATCCACCGCAGCCCGGTCTGCTGGAGGAAGGTCGAGGAGGTGAAGTGGGATTTCTGGAGGTTCATAAGAAGCAGTATAGAGCCATCCTCAGCGTACTCCTTTACAGCTTTCAGGTTGGCGTCTATCTGGTCGAGAGCTTCGCTCTGCTTGAACACGATAGCGTCATAGTTTTCCAGCTTCGTCTCCGAAACCCTGAAAGTGTTAAAGCTCTGGTCGACCTCAATACCGTTCAGCCGGCCTTTCATCGTCTTTTTCAGCTTTACGACCTGTGTGGCGTTGTTGAAGGTGAAGGCGCTGGATGAGATATTCTTGAACTGGTAGAATTCGTACTTCGCCGGGTCGGAGGAGTTACCCCATTTGAAGAAGTCGTTCCGGTAGAAAGGGCCTTCAGCGGAGGAGAACTGGCACGGAGTCCCATTGTCGACGTAGAGGGTGTCGTAGTCGGTCTCGCTTGAAAAGCCGTTGGATATCTTCGGGTCGGTGTCGGCGAAGTAAAGCTTTGTGCTGTGTCTAGGCGGCCTTTTCTCTGTTGTAAGGATGTCAGTTCCTGTCTGGTTCTGGATGTCGTCGGAAAGGTCTCCATCGCAGCTGCTGTCACCCGCTACTTTTACGTCTTCGACGTGGTGCTGTTTCGGGATCACGTGGAAGCCTATGAAGCTGTTATCCCTGGGCAGGTTCTGCACGGTTCCAGCGACCTCGAGCTGCCCTGAGCTAAGCTCTTCCACGACGGTTCTAAGGCTTCCTCCTTCCCGGTCGCGCATGAAGTCCTCGATGTCTCCGGTCTCCTTGAGGATGTAGCTCATGTCGTTGGCTGCCACCTCCTTCTGGAACGTGCTCCAGTCCTGTACAGGGGGTGTGGGCGAGTTGCCCACGGCGAAAAGCAGCAGCGTCATTATGGCGGCTATGGCCTCGATGACGTAGCCGATCCCCTTTCTCTTTACCATGTCCATACACCTATCCTCAGCGGTTCTCCTTCAAGTACCGCGTAACGGTTCAGTTTTACGACAGTAGACTCGTTTGCAAGGTTGGCGCCGAAGGTGTTAAGCCGCCTTTTCAGAACTATTACAGCACCTCTGTCGCCCTCCCGGTTCTGCAGGCTTTCAACCTCGTACTCTATGCCTGTCAGGGTGAACTTTTCGCCGACACCTATGGGAACCGCGTTCTCGAAGTCCCAGTCGCTGGAGACATAGGTGGCGTTGTATATACCGTTTTTCGCAGTTACGAGGAAGTGGTATCTCAGGCCTCGCATAACCGTCGAGCCGTAGTGAACCTCGTTGTCGGCTGACCGGTAGGCCTCATCTCTCGGCTCCTGTATCGGAGGATCTGAAGGCGGAGAGTTACGTGTGAAGCTTCCGTCTGTCTGGACTACAGGCATCCATGTGAACCGGAACCTGTACTGGTTGCTGACAGCCGTCACCTTCCTGAACTGGGTGTAGTTGAAGTAGTTCTCTCCCACGGTCTTCAGCGCCATAATCTTGTCCCTGGCCACGTGAAAGTCCTCGCCGTTCGAAAGTCCAAGTTCTGTTGTGGCCGCTCTCGTGGTGTTGTTGTACTCCCAGTTCGTGCCTCCCCCGCCGAAGGAGTGTCTTCCCTCCTCGGTGAGGAGTCTGAAAGTCATGCTCCGCGCCTCAAGGTTGAGCTTGGCTTTCCGGGTCTCCTGGCTGTAAGTAGGGAGTACGGCTGAGCTGGCGGTCACGACTGCTCCGAGCGCGAGAAGGTAGAGCATTGCCGAGGCCAGGAATTCAAGGTTTATCTGTCCTTTCAAGTTATACACCCGAAAGTCCGACGAGGTACATGAAGGCGATGAAGGCGATCGGCAGCATCACAAGCGCGTGTTTTATGCCTGCGCTGGGGCTTCCCTCGCCTATCTGTCCGGCTACTGCGCCTGTGCACATACCCTGTATCATGAGCATTGTGAACAGCAGCGACTTGTAGTACGCCATCTGCCCGTACTTGAACCTCTCCGCGTACTTGCTTCCGAGATCGGTCACGTTGCCGGGCACGAACCCGAAGATTTTGGCGGTGGTGCAAAGCGGTTCTGCGTAGATTATCTGTCCGCTGCAGTAGTTGGTGGTTCCGCCTCCACCGCCACCCATGAAGTCGACGTTTTGCAGGACGCCGCTGCCGGGCTGTCCCAGTCCAAGTAGTTCTCCGAGCATCATGTAGATTCCTATCGTGATCCCGATGAAGAGGAAGTAGATTATGTACATTATGATGATCTGCTGGCGCGTCTTCGCCTGTTTCTCCTGTATAACTTCCTTCAGGTCGGACGAGTCCTCGGCTATCGATTCGAGCGTTTTCGTGATATCTCCGCCGCTGCGGAAGCTCTGGAGCAGGATCGAGAGCGATTCCTGTATCACCTGTGACTCGCTCATCCTCCGCGAGAAGCGTTCCATGACCTTTGGGAAGGGGATTCCCCAGGTAAGTTCGTTGTGTATGGTCTCGATCTCGCTGTTCAGTCTGCCGTAGTCGGTCTCCTTGGCGGATTCGAACGCCTGGATTATGGTCATGCCTCCCCTTTTTGACTCGGCGAGGTCTTTGAGGAAGGACGGGAACTGATCCTCAACCTCGCGCACCGCCCTGTTCTTCAGGAATGATATGACTCCGAAGGGTAGCACGCCGACGATCAGGCCGAGTATAAGCAGCGAGCCGCCGAACTGCGGGTTCAGGAGGAAGTAGAGAGCTATCCCGGCGATTATCAGTAGGCCTCCTGCTCCGGCGGAGGCGGCCAGGATTTTTTGTTCCATGGTGTAGCCTTCCTGTATCTCCTCCTCCTGGAAGAAGTCGAGCATCAGCGGATCCCTCCGGGAGCCATCCCCCTGACAAGCAGTATGAACATCCCTGAGATCATCGGGAGCCCGATAAAGATCGCAACTACCTGTATCAGAACGATTTTGTCGGCGGAGAAGCTTGTAAACGAGCTGATGACCGCGCTTATGGACGTGAAGACGATGGATCCGACGATGACTACTGTGATGTACATCTCTACGAGGAGCGAGAGCTCTTCCGCGAAGGATTCGACCCTGCGCTGGTAGTCGCTCATCAGAGTCCTTGAGCGTTCCTGGAGGAACGCACGGAGCGAGCCACCGGAGGTAATAGTGTGGTTGATGCCCCACATCAGCTCCTTGAAGTCCTTGCTTGGGGTTCGGTCAGCGGCGCGCTTGAGAGCCTCACTGACATCCATGCCGAATGTTTCGATGTCCCTGCTGATCTTCTCCGCCTCTTTCGCAACCTCTCCGTACTCCTCGTCCTGCCTGGCCAGGATTGAGAACATCTCTGAAGTCGATGTGCCGGTGCCGGAGAGGGTGGCCATGTACATCGCGGCGAACGGCAGTGTGTCCCTGATCTTGGAGGCCCGGCTGCTTATTACGACTGAAGGGTAAAGGTAGAAACCCATGACGCTTCCGACGGATGCGACTATAGAAACTGTAAGCCCTATTATTACGCCGGGAAGCCCCATCATCAGGGCGAAGAGAGATCCCAGTATGAATAGGCTGAAGATAAAAGCTGTGCCGCCGGTGAAGAATATCATACTGACGTACTCTGGCAGTGAAACGTCTATGCTGGCCTTGTCCAGCTGCGGCCGCAGATCCTCGAAGTACTCGGTGTATTCAAGGACAAGGTTGCCTATCTGGTCGTAACAAAACTCGGCGTACTCCTCTAGCATCCTAGCTCTTGACTTCTAGTTCTTCGTCGCTGGAGTTTAAGCTTTCCCCAACGTCTTCCAGTATCTGGCGTGGCTCGGAGTAGTACCGTGAGATGATGTCGCCGACATCCCTGTAGTGCTTGATCTGTTCGTCCTGCATCCATTTGAGGACGTACTGCCTGTTCTTCAGCTCCTCTTTGAGCTCTTCCTCGTCTCCACCGGTCTGGTCGACTATGTCTTTAAGCAGCATGGAATTGTTGACGACGTTGTACTCGTCCGTTTTGGGGTCCCACTCGAAAACCTTGTTGGCCTCTAAACCGCTTCTCTTGTTGTACTCTTCCACCTCGTAGATACCTGTGATCCGTCTGATGTACTTGTCTCCACGTCTTATCCTCTTGATAAGCATGATCGCGTCCAGGGTCTCGATGAGTGATGGTGACAGATTGATCGGGTTGGTCGTCAGGCGATCCATAAGCATGTCAAGCGAGTCGGCGTGGATGGTCGAGAGGCCGGTGTGGCCAGTGGCCATCTGCTGGAACAGGATGTAGGCTTCCTCGCCCCTGACCTCGCCGACGATGATGTATTCAGGGCGCTGGCGGAGCGACTCCTTCAGGAGGTCGTCCATCGATACTTCTCCGCCTTCCTCTACAGAAGATCCGAACCCGCTTCTCGCGACTTCGGGCACCCAGTGATCGTGGGGAAGCCGCAGTTCGGGCGTGTCTTCGATCGAGACTATCTTCTTTTCCGGCCGGATGAAAAGCGACAGCGCGTTCAGCTGTGAAGTCTTTCCCGCTCCTGTCGTTCCGCAGACAAGTACAGATTTCTCGTGTTCGATTATAGTCCAGAGATAGCTCATCATCTGCGCGTTCTCGGTTTCGTAGTCCATCATGTGGATCGGGGTCAGAGGATCCTCCGTGAAACGCCGGATCGTGAAGTTGGAGCCCTTCCGTGCGATGTCGGTGGCGAGCGTTGCCTGTACACGCGAACCGTCGGGCAGCGAGCCGTCAAGCAACGGCTCGGAGACAGATATGGACTTGCCGCAGCGCTGTGCCAGGGTCATAACGAAGCTGTCAAGCTCCTCTTTGTCCTCCCAGACCAGGTCGGTGCGGATCGACCCGAACTTCGGGTTCCTGTGGTACACATAGACCGGGATGTCCAGGCCGTCGCACGAGATGTCCTCAACCTCTGTATCGTTCAGGATGGGCTGAAGCTTGCCGAGACCTGCAAAATCTCTCTTGGCGTAGTAACGGATCACCTCGCGCTGCCTTTCGCTCAGCGCAATGTTGTACTTGTCTACGATGTTGTCGATCTCCTCGGTCAGGTACTGCTCCGCCTCTTCGGTTTCAAGATCAGTGAAGTCAACGTCAAGACTTCTCTCAAGTATCTCCCTTATCTTTTCAAGAACCTTCCTGGTCTTCGGCTCCATGTCAGGCTCTATAACATTGTATATAAGCTCTCCGCGTTCCTCGTCCCAGGTTATATGCGCCCAGGCGTACACGAGTTCGCCCTCGTCAGGATCCTCAGGTATGAGCGGGTATGTCACTTCCACATCGCTCATGCCCTCTTCTTCCTCTCCTTCTTCCTGTATCATCTCCGGGCGGAACTTCCCGGGCGCCGGCACTTCAACGCCTTCCGGGTTCCTCTCGACTTCCTCTTCCTCTTCTTCGAAGAGTTCAGGGTGCTTGGCGCGTTTCAATCCCTCGGCGAGTTTGTGAAAGTTGAATCCCATCTATCCTTCCCTCAATGTAAAGTTGTCTCCGTTTTTATAGATATTTACCGTGCCGCCGTCTGCTGTGCCTGATAGCTCGTAGCCAGTTCCGAGTGCAGGGAAGCTCTCCGAGTACGTCCGGTCGTCTGTTATAATCCTTATGTTCTTATCCAGAACAACCCTGTAATCCGTGCTGCCGAGATCTTCTGGCAGCTTCACTGTCTTCCAGCCCGAGTCCACACCCTTGAGCGTGAAGAGAGCGCTCTGTATCCTTGACTTCACTATCTTCGCCTCCTGTGAAACCGCGGAGTTCTCGATATTGTTACTGTAATTGCTGAACACGGCGATGCTTCCGATAGCCACGGCGATCCCCATGCCGAACGTGAGAGTTGTTTCGATCGCCAGGTACTGTCCTTTCATGTGATCACCTCAGGTCAACCGAGATCACGGTCCTGCTCCTGTCCAGCTCCTCGCCAGTACCTATCTCTACGGCATCGCTTCCTGTGTCCTTCTCTATGCCCTGGTTGGAGAAGACAAGGGTTGTCTCGCCAGTGGATCTTTTCTTTCCCCGGGCCTCCAGGTCGATCTTGGTGAGTTTCCTGCCGGTCGCGGTCTCTGACAGCATGTTCCTGAACTCTATCCTGTACGCGATCACCGCGGCTCCGGGCCCGCCTACCGGCCTTACTCCGACCACTCCGGGCAGGTCACTTCCTGACAGAGCGTAGTTTCCGGCGCCGAAGGTAAGGTTTTGAAGGCTCTTGCCCTTGATCAGAGTCCATGTGTCCAGTGGATAGGGAGGGTTCTGCGAGTTGGTTGTGATCTCTATATAGTCTTTTCTCTCGTTTACGCTGACCTGGAAACTGTCAGTGTCACCGCTCGGAGGCTTTACCGTAACTTTTTCTGCTGTTCCGGTGCCGCTGTTGCTGACGCTTGTCACGGTTTCGTACACCGAGAGAACCTTCTGTTCAACATTCTGCAGGTTGGCCTGGCTCTGCTGCTTTTCCAGCAGGGGAACGCCCCAGACGTAGGCGGTGGCCACCGATCCAACGATAACCGTTGTGATGAGCGTAGCGGTCACTGCCTGGGTCTGTCCCTTCATGGTACAGAAAGGTTGACGCTTCAATTTAAAGCTGGGCTGTAGATAAGAATAGAAAGGTAGGAGGGAACGTGCCTCTCAGCACGTTATGGTTGAAGACGTCTGCGGGCTGCAGGTGTACTTCCACTGGGTTCCCGCCACGTCCTTGTAGTTTATCACCAGTCCAATGCTCTGAGTGGCCTTCGGGAACTTTATGTTGGTGTCGCAGGTGTAGGTTTTACCTGTCTGCAAGAGTCCCGAGTTGCTGTCAAAGCAGTCCGTCTCTGTGCTCGTTGACGCTACCCAGCCCTGGCTCGCGTACTGGGATGCGAACACGTTGAACGGTATCTGTCCGGTCGATCCTGGAGGCACGACGTAGAGCGAAACCTCCTGGCTGAGGTTGACCGCTCGTGAACCTGTATTGGCCACGTTTATCGTTATGTTGCCCTGTCCGCTGGTCGTGGTGTTGTTGTAGACTGATCTGAATGTGAACTCGGTGTTCCTCGCCTTCTGCCTATCGTTGAGCGAGTTCAGGGCGCCCTGGTCTCCCGTGACCTGCTGGAAGAGTCCCCAGACAAGCCCGACTGCTGCAACTGTTATGAGTAGTAGAAGTACGACCGCGATGACAGGCGTGATACCTTTTCTTTTCATTACGTAGTTACCTCGTAAGCCGTGTTTCGAGATTCCTCTCGCTTGTTTAAATAACTTAACAGGAGGATCCGCCGGAGTTATAGCAGACCGCGGAGGCAGATATCTCGTACGGGCCTGCGATCTTGACTGACTTGCTTTTGCCTTCTGCAGGGAATTTCGCGGTGGTGTTCACTACGATAGTTTCCTGTGGATCGAGCAGAACCTGCCTGTCAGATTTTTTGGAGCCTGTCAGGCTCCAGCTGGAGGCATCACCGTTTACGGGCCGGCCGTTGATGTAGAGATCCCACAGCCTGTTGCCTTTCTCCTTGACCGGGACTGTTATCGATCCTGTGTTCCTCACGCTCATCACGAAGTACGTGGATTTGTTGTACATGAACTCGATCCCGATTTCGGACTTGCTTGCGAGTTGCTGTTCGTTGAACTTCTGTTCCCAGGAATGTCTTGCCTGCTGCTGGATGCTTGTGAGAAACGTGAAAGCTGAGACTGTCGCGGCAACACTGACGAGTATAAGCAGTACTGTGGCGATTACAGGCGTGATACCTTTACTGCTCATCTTGTTTCTTTTCAAACCTCTGCCGCAGCCGCTTCATCTTTTCCTGGCCGTCGTTTGCGCCTGAGTTGCTTGATCTGCTGTTCCTGGATCGGGATTCCTGGGAATCGTTCCCGCGGTCGATGTTGAGGCCTCTGTCCTGCCCTCCGCTTCTTTGACCGGAGGAGTTATCAAGTATCTCGTCCTTTTTCTGCGCCGTGTAGGAACGCTGTATGCTCTTGTTAAGTTCCTCAAGGTTTTCCACGACTTCCTTGTTGGAGCTCTTGATGTCCTGGGCGACGCCCTCAAGCTCGTTTCCAACCGCGTCGGCGATCCTTGAGTGAACGTCCGCCATGACTTCGCCTTCGAGATCGGCCTCGGATGCTTCCTCAAGAAGATCCATGAACTGGTTCATGTTGTCGATGACGCTGTCCATCTTGTGCGTAAGGTCTTCGACCGAGTTCTTCAGCTCGTGGGTGGACTCGGTCATGTCGTTGACGATCTTCTGGTTGGACTTCATTATGTCGAGAACGTCACGGATCAGTTCATCGTTGCTGCTGCTTCCTTCCTGCTTCTGTGCTTCTATCTCGTCGATTCTTCTTTCGAGTTTCCTGATAGGTCCGACGGGAACAACCTCGTAGTCATCTCCCGCTGCATCATCACCGATTTCCACTTCGTCCTTCGCCATGGCTAAAAACCTTTACACGGCAGTATTCTCTCTGCCGGTATTTATAACCACCGGAGCCTCTTCCCGGCTTCAACCGGTGTAGAACTCCTCGAAGTCCGGACCTTCTGTCTCGCTGTCACGCCTTTCGGAGACGTGAGGGTTGTCGGCCTCGAAGCGGAGCGGCCACTTCTCTGCGCTTGAGATACCTATCCGCCCTGTCTTCTTCACCTCTATATCCTTTCCTGTCCTGTAAACCGACAGAGGGCTTTCCCCGACAGGCGTCTTGTTGTACTCGTCCTTCGTGATTCCGAAGGCCTCGCACAGCTTTCCCGGCCCGGAGCAGAGTTCTATTTCCTCTTCCACCCTGCGCCTCTTCTTCATCTCCTCGATGCCTTCAACTGGTTCAGCGGCGCGCACAAGCACGCCCTCGGTGACGCCTTCTCTCTCGGTCAGGAAGTTCAGGTTGCTGTGCCGGTAGATCTTGAAAACGTAGACCGTTCCCGCGCCTCTCTCGAACGTCTCCCTGCGTTTCTCTCCCGCATTCACGAGATGTGAGGCAGGATCCCTCACGCCGAGGTATGCCTCCGTCTCGACTATCACTCCTGCTGCGCCGTTATCCTCGTTGACCAGCAGCTTCCCGATCAACTCTTCCGCGATATCTGTTACGCGGCCGTGGAAGAAGTCCTCTGTCAGTTCCTCGCTGCCGCAGTTCATACATGAACTAAAGATAGAAGAAAGGAAATAAGTGGCGGTAGAAAATCCTTGCGGATTTTCTTGGAAGGTCGGAATGAGTTCAGGAGAAAATCTCCTTCACATCATCCCGCCTGGCATGCCGCCGGGCATTCCTCCGCCGGCGCCTCCGGGAGGTCCGCCCGAATCCTCGTTATCGGAGGAGAAGCCGGAGGCAGAGATTACGTCGTCGATGCGGAGAATCATCTCTGCGCTCTCTGAGGCGCTCTGAACTGCTTGGGTCTTAATCTGTTTGGGCTCGACGACTCCTTTATCAAACAGCTTCTCGCTTTCTCCACTCGTGACGTCGATGCCGCTCCACACGTCACCTGAATCGTGCTTGTTGCGGAGGTCAACCAGCGTGTCGATCGGGTCGAGTCCTGCGTTCTCTGCGAGTGTTCGCGGCACTACTTCGAGGGCGTCTGCGAAAGCGTTGATCGCGAGCTGTTCGCGGCCTCCTACAGTGTCGGCGTAGTCGCGGAGTTCCTGCGCCAGTTCTACTTCTGTTGCGCCTCCTCCGCCGACTACTCTTCCGTTTCTGAGTGCGGATGCGACGCCACCGATGGCGTCTTCCATGGCGCGCTCGATTTCGTCGACGACGTGTTCGGTTCCGCCGCGGATGAGGAGGGAGACAGACCTTGCTTCAGGGCAGTCCTGGACGAACGTCATGGCGTCTCCGCCCACTCTTTTCTCGACTACTTCTCCTGCTGTTCCGAGGTCGCCGGAGTCGATATCTTCAACGCTTGTCACTATGTTTCCGTTCGTTGCTTTTGCGAGCTTGTCCATGTCCTTGGAGCTTACTCTCCTGACTGCGAAGATTCCCTTCTTCGCGAGGTAGTGCTGGGCGATGTCGTCGATGCCTTTCTGGCAGAGGACGACGTTTGCGCCGGCCGCGTCAATCTGCTCTACCATCTCCTTCAGCTGTTCTTCCTCCTGCTCGACGAAGCTCTTCAGCTGTGAGGGGTCGCTGATGTTGATTTCGGCGTCGGTCTCGGTCTCCTTGACCTCGATTGCGGCGTCGATCAGCGCGATTTTTGCGTCTTCAACGCTTTCCGGCATGCCGCCGTGAACTTTCTCCTTGTCAAGGATGACTCCCTCAACGAGTTCCGTGTCTTCGATGGAGCCGCCCTCGTTCTTCTCGACTTTTATCATGTCGCGGTCGATGAGCATGCCGCTGTCGGTTTCTTCTGCGACGTGGTCTACTGCATTGAGTGCAAGCTCTGCGAGGTACTCACGGGCTGTTTCCGCGCTTTTTCCGGTCATCGCTGTCATGGCGACTTTTTCAAGCACGTCACGATCTTCAAGGTCTACTTCTTCCGCGATGTCGTCGAGAACTTCTGTGGATTTCTGCCGGGCCATCCTGTAGCCCTGTGTGATTATCGTAGGATGTATCTCCTGGTCGAGCAGTTCTTCCGACTGCTTCAGGAGTTCTCCGGCGAGCACGACAGCGGTCGTGGTCCCGTCGCCGACCTCTTCTTCCTGGGTCTGGGCGACTTCGACCATCATCTGCGCTGCGGGATGCTCGAGATCCATCTCTTCGAGGATGGTGACGCCGTCGTTAGTCACGACCAAATCGCCGACGGAGTCGACCATCATCTTGTCCATCCCTTTCGGTCCGAGCGTGCTCTGCACGGATTTTGCTACTGCTTTACATGCTGCGATATTATTCTCTTGAGCGTCTTCACCTGTCTGGCGTTGAGCGTCGTCAGACATGATGAAAACCGGTTGTCCTCCTAGTCCTGCCATAGTTTGATTCACCTGTTTTATTGATGTATGTAAAAACATTAAAAGCTGACCGGTTCCGGCTGTGCCGGTTGAGGCGGCCGGAGATTCAGTCTGTGCGTTCGGATAACTTCCTCTGCAGAATCTCCGAAACGGTTCCGCCGTCAGCATTAACCTTCTGCATGACCTCTCCCATCAGCGCGCCCTGGGCCCTCATTCCCTGTTCTTCAACCATCTCAGAGTTATCTTCCATGACTTCTTCGACAGCTTTCTCTATTTCTTCCTTGGAGGACTTGCCTGAGACGACCTCTTCCACTGCTTCCTCCGGAGCTTTCTCTTCTGCCATTTCTTTCAGCACCGGCTCGATGTCGCCTTTCTCGATTTCCTCATCTTCAAGGGAGGATACCACCGCTTCAAAGTCTTTTTCCCCGAGTTCTTCGACTTCTACTCCTTCCGATTCCAGGCGTGAAAGCGTGTTCGTGAACATGTTGGCGAGCAGCTTCCTGTCGACCCGGTTCTCGAACTTTTCAAAGACAGGGAAGTTCTCGCTGTAGACTACCTGTGAGGCGAGTTCTTCCCCGATTTTCTCGGCCAGTTCTTCTTCTCTTTCCTCAAGTGTTTCCGGGAGGTTCTCGTCGATTTCTTCGACCTGTTCTTCTGTTACTTTAATCGGCCGGATGTCGGTCTCCGGATACATCCTGGCTGCGCCGGGCAGAGGACGTGAGTAGCTGGTGGTGAAGTCCTGCTCTGCGTTCCGGGTCTCTTCCGGTACCTCGCCCTCGACTAGCTGCTGGGCCCGCTTTTGCACGGCCTGTGCAGCGTTTTTCGCCTGTGCCTCCGGCCCGGCGAGGATCGCTATCACGTCGTCTTTTTCCGCGTTGAAGATTTCTTCCAGTTCTTCGAACTCTTCTTCTAGTTCGTAGCCTTCTATGTCCTCGTCGGTGTGGATCAGTCCACGGAGTCCGCGGGCTTTCGCGTAGTCGACCAGTTCTTCTGCAACGTACCTGTCGCCCGAAATCTTCTGTTTCATCTTCCCGTCAAGGTTGGGAATCTTCAGGGCGTAGACTGCGCCCTCGTTTCCGATTACTGTTTCGATCAGCTCGTTTTCCGTTTCCTCGAAGACGTGAGTTACGTTGTCTCCCTCTACTTCACCGGTTTCGACTTCTTCGCCGAGTTCCACAAGGTTTTCCTGGCGCTCCACTTCTTTTTCGATGAGTTCGTCGATGTTGTGGACGTCCTGGAATCCCTTGATTTCTACCCGGGAGCCTTCTTCTATCGAGACGTTGACATCCTGTCTTATGGTTCCGAGCCCGCGCCTGGCCTTTCTCGTCGACCTGAGCAGCATCCCCAGTTTTTCCGCGACTTCTCTGGCGTGTTCGGGGCTCTGGATCGAGGCGTCGGTCCCGATCTCAATCAGGGGTACGCCAAGCCTCTGTAGGTCGTAGACCGCTTTTTCTTCGTCGCGCTGGTTGATACCGGCGGATTCTTCCTCAAGTTCGATATCCTCGATTGAAACGCTGCCCTCTGATGTTTCGAGTTCCCCGTCCAGTCCCACCATCGCGGTCCGCTGGAACCCGGAGGTGTTGCTGCCGTCGACGACAATCTTCCTCATCACCTGGATTTCATCAGGTATTTCTGCATCGACCATCCGCGCGAAGGTCAGCGCGACCTCCATTGCTTCTTCGTCGAGAGCGTGAGGCGGCTCCTCATCGAGTTCGACGAGACAGTTGTTCTTCCTGTGGTAGTTGTATACAAACTTCTTCGACTTTTCTGCTTCTACCTCTGCTGCTTCGTCGCTTTCTCCGCTTTCTCCCTTCACCGCGCGGAGGAATCTCTCCACATTTGCGTCCGGCTGCTCGTCGCTGAGCTCTACCGGGCACTGGCAGAAAAGTTTTGTTTCGGTGTCCAACTGCTGGTGTATCTCGATCCCGCACTTGAATCCCAGTTCTTCATACTTACTCATCGTACCACTCTCCGAGTTCCTTGAAGTCGTCGTCTCCCTGAAGAACTGCCGCAGCTTTCTCCACAGCTTCCGGGGCTTCTTCATAGTTATTTATTTTGAGTTCGTCACCATTAGTCCTTACGATTGCCGGCGGCGACGGGTTCAAAAGTTCGACTGCCGGGGTCGAGCCGTTTTCAAGTATCTGGGTTGCAAGAGTCTTCACTTCGAAGGCTGCTTCAGGTGTTTCAAACCTGTAAACACCTCTTCCATCTGTCTCGTAGTCGTAGCTGTCAGCTAACAAGTTTGTTCACCTTTTCCTCAAGTTCTTCAAGTCCTATACCGTCGTTTTTGATGCAGCGGTCGCTGAGAGCTATCAGCTTTGCCATCCCGTTCTCTATTTCCCGGAGGTCGCGTTCGTGGAAGTCCTGACCCTTCAAGTCCTCTTCCCGCTGTCTTTTCTCCCGCCGCTGCTTCCTGGTCTCGCGCGAGGCCCACACGGCGACGACTGTCATGTCTTCACCTGTCTCTTCCTCGAACTTTTTCTTCTCACTCCAGCCACGCATCCCTGTGATTACGATTCTTTCGTTTTCGTTCATCATCTCTTCGAGGTAGGGGATGCATAGCTGGGCGACGGCATCCATGCCTTTCTCTTCCCGGACTCCCGTCACGAACTCTCCTGTTTTCTCCGGGTCGATGCCGCGTTTATCCATCTCAATCCGGACGATGTCGCCCATATCAAGGACAACGAATCCTTCTTCTTTCATCATTTCAGCGACTGTGGTCTTCCCTGACAGCGGCATACCTGTAACGCCGTAGAGCTGTGTCATCTCCGGCTCACCTTCTTCTGCTTCACTGCATCCTTAATCAGGTTTTTCGCGACCTGGTACTCGGTGAAGTCGCCGATGTCCTCAGGTTCTACCCCCGCGACTTTCAGTGCCTTCCGCGGGTTCTTCAGCTCGTCTCCTTTCTCGTACGCGGTGTAGAGCGCGTATTCCTTGAGCAAGTCCTCCAGGCAGTCGCTTTTACCGTCCTCTATAAAATTCTTCGCCCTGGAGTCAAACTCCGCTTCACTCACTGTAGACAGACCTCTCGCGCAGCTCCCCTGCGATGTTTTTACTGAATATCTCCTTTGCTTCCTCCTCGTCTTCCGCCTGTCCCAGGCTCCACATCAGCTTGACGTACGCCAGCTCAGGGTGCATATCCCCCGCCTCGACTACACCGGCGTCCTTAATCTTGATGCCGGCGTCGTACACGTCCATGTCCGTCCTGCCGTTGATGCACTGCGATGCAAGCACTACTGCGGCGTCGTCCGCAATCTCGCCTATTTTTTCGAGTATGTCCGAGTGGTGCTGCGTTTTGTCGTCGAACGCGTTGACCGGCATGTGCCCCAGTCCTGTGCCTTCTATTACTACACCGCTGTAGTTTTGTGATTCCAGGAACTCAACCTCGCTGGTCTCCATCCCGGGTCTTGCCTTGATGTAGCCGACGCTGCTGTCGAGTCCTTCCCTTAGTTCGTATTCTCCCCTGCCGTTCTCTGGCTGCTCGAACAGGGCTACTTCATCATCTTCGTAATCTACTTCCCCGAGCGGTTCCGCGTTTATGGCCGAGAACGCGTCACGCCTTGAGGTGTGCATCTTCCGCACCTTGTGCGCCGGCAGGATGCTGCAGATGCTGTCGCTCGGCGTTTCATGCATGCAGACGCCGATGCCGTTGAACTCTGTCTCAGTGAGGAACTTTGCGGCGCTGTACAGGTTGATGGCGGCGTCGCTTGAAGGCCGATCCGAGGAGCGCTGCGAGCCGACCAGCAGTACGCCGGTGTCGACACCTTTCAGCATGAAGCTGAGCGCCGCGCCTGTAAACGCCATTGTGTCGGTTCCGTGACCGACTATTATCCCGTCGTACTCATCTTTTACCTCGTCGATTTTTTCCGCTATATCCTGCCAGTGGCCGGGCTCCATGTCCTCGGAAAGCATCTGGGCCACGACTTCGGAGTGGACGTTGACTTCTTCCCCGAGTTCGGGGTACATCTCAAGCAGGTCTTCGGGGTCGAACGCGGGTTTAACTCCGCCTTCCTCGTAAGAGACTCTTGAGGCGATTGTCCCGCCGGTGTGAAGTATCAGTATGTCCGGTCGCTCCTCGTCGTGTTCGACCTCAATCTTCTCCCTTTCTCCCTGCTCTCTCTTCTCAACCAGTTCTACCTCTTCAGGGTCAAGCCCGATGTTGTAGCCGCTGTCCAGCTTCAGGACGAGCGATTCAGGGTCGCCGCTCTCCGGTTTCGGCATCAGTCGTCCTTCCTTCCCGTTTACCTCTACGCGGTCGCCTACCTCTGCGCCGGCGTCTTCTATCATTTCTCTGATCTTATCCGAGTACATGGAGACTCACATCAAACCCTCGGCATCTAATATTATTAAAGAAAGGTGGACTCTCCTACTGTTCCGGTAGAACCCGGATCGAGAGGAAGTCGGAGCCGGAGTAGAGTTCGTACAGTACGCGATAGTTGAAGCCGTTGTCAGCTTCTACGTGTGCGATAATTTCCCCGTTTGTCAGCCGGTCGCCAAGCTTCCGTGCCTCAACGTATCCCTGGCCGTATGAAGAGCTGGGCACGCCGTTCAGTTTTATCCGGGGGTCGAGGTCGATTTCTCCCTCACCCTTGACCCTGTAGTGGACCACAAGTTCCGAGGTGTTGAGCGGTGCGAGCGAGTTCGAGCTCCCGTTTGCAGATATACAGGCCTCTACTTTCCCGTTCTCCATCATGTAACAGCTCCTTCCATCAACTGTCGTCTTGGAAACCGTCAGGTCCGCATTGCTTGCCAGCGCCACGTCACCTATGGTGGTTCTTGACTGCGGCGATATCGGTCTGGCACTGGTCTCAATATTGTAGGAAAGAGTGTTTGAAGATGAGTTAAGGAAAAACTGTCCGCGGTCAAAGTTCAGGGTGCTTGAACGCGTGGAGCCTTCGCCCTCGGACGCCACGGCTTTTATGTCGTTGTCAAGCTGGTTCATGAACGAGACCGCTCTGTCGACAGCTGCCGCGTCTTGAGCTCTTTCAATCGCCGGTCCTGCTGTGTTGAGTACTACGCCGACTGCGCTGAGTGTGACCGCGGTGACGAGAACTGCGGAGACTGTCGTGCTGGCTCCTTTCATTTTTTTCTACGTTTATGAATCCGTTCAGCCTGTATAAGTATCTTGCCGGACTGCGTTCGCGGTTTCGTAGCGGTAGCTGACAGCGTAGAAAGAATGCCCTACCGCGTCGAAGGAGGTGGAGAACTGCTGGCCCGAGAAATTGACTCTGTACTTTTCCGCTACCGGGAAGCTTTTCTGCTTTATACCTTCGCTGGCGAGCTTCGTGCCCCAGGTCCGCCCGTTCACGGTGACGTTGACGGTCTGCGAGCTGTCGCGGAAGTTCCCGGCGTAGACAACCATCTGACGTCCTTCCTGGAAACCTGCGAGTACCGCAAAGCTGAGGTTGTTTCCGGAGAAATCGGACCGGCTGCGGTGCTTGAGGGTGAACACGTGGTAGGCCTCCATGAAGCTTCTGCCGGAGTACTCGGTCGAGAACGA
>JBDGSK010000080.1:28503-34462 GCA_042217575.1 Candidatus Nanohaloarchaea archaeon
GACGTTCTGGTAGATATTTTCCCCGGTTTCCGGCGAGCTGAAGTCGAAGATTGTCAGGCTCAGCGTTACAATCAGCAACCCTATTACAATCATTCCGACGAGGAAGAACTGGCCTTTTCTCACTGCCACAGGTATACATACACCTTGGATACGTTAACTGATTTTTCTGGCACGACGACCCGGCTGACTACCTGGAGGTTGCTCCTGTTAGGCGGGTAAGGGCCGAACCGCTGGCTCCGGGTTACCATGTATCCGACTCTTTCAGCGGCAGGATTGGAGAAGTCAAGGCTGTTGCTACCGTCCACAACTTCCGATGTCAGGTCCGGGCTGGCGAACTCCAGGTTACCGGAGTAGACCGTTCCGCCGTTGAGTTCGACAGTGACGTCGCTGCCGTTACCCCAGAGGTACAGCGTCACTGCGGTATCGTTAGAGTTAGAAGTGAAGCTCTGGCTGAAGGCGGACGAAGAGTTGCGGCCTTTCAGGCTTTTGTGGACGACTATAGAGGTGTTCATGTTGCTCGGCGAGGCGTCTATCTCCTGCTCTAATCTCTCGTAGTCTCTCTCCCGGACGATTTCCGCGAGCTCTCCTGATGCCTGTAAAGTGTCAAGCTGCTGGTTGACGCTTTCTGTAGAGAACTTGGTGTCACTATCAGGCGTCGTGCCCGAGAACACGGTTGTTATCATCGCGATGACTATTATTGTGCCGAGAGCGGCTTCAAGAGTGTTGACGAATCCTTTCATCTCCATAGCCTCACCTTGAGTTCTTTCTGTGTCAGGCTTCCGTTTTTCTCAAGTATGTTCTTGGAGAACTCCTTGCTTATCACGTTTTGAGACGCCGGTAGAAGGTCTCCGCTGGTCCTGCCGTCAAAGCTGATGTTGAAGCTCGTGGTGCCTGGTATGTCCAGCCTGTTGCTGAAAGTCTCTTCTGTTTCGGAGAAAAGCTCCGTGAGCTCTGAGCGACGCGCACCGTTTTTCTCGGTTTCGACCTCCCCCGGGAAGCTTGAACGGAGCGACACCCTGTCCCTCCCGGCCGCGACGTCGCTGAAGCCCGCGAGATAGTAGGAGCCGTTGATTTCGACCGTGGTGTCGGAGCCGCCGGAGTCTGTAAGATGCCAGGATATGCCGGGTCCCCCGATGCTTACACCGTAGGACGAGTTGTGCAGGATTAAAGGTCCGCTTCCTGAGATGTCCTGGCTGGTCTGGAGGTCGTAGCTTGAGTCAACGGTCTCGGCGGTTGAAAGAGAGCTAGGGGCTGTAAGAGTAGTCGTTGCTGTTCTCAGGAAGACGCCGGGCTGGTCGTCGCCGTAGAAGAACACTTCCTGACCGCTGTAGTTTACCATACTCGCGAAGTCGCCGTCAACCCGGGAAGAGATACCGGGTCCTATCGAGACCGAGCTGACTACTTCCCTGCCGTCTATTGAGTAGCCGTCGATGCCGGAGCTGCTGTAGCTGACGGTTATCCGGTTGTTGGTGAACGAGCCGGAGTTGAATGTCTTGGAAGTTGAACCGGTGACGTTCGCGAGTTCGCTGCCAGAACTGTATATAGAGACCGACTCGTTGCCGTCTACCTCGGTAACGACGCTGCCACCGAACGTGTCAAAACCTGATTTTGAGCCGTTGACTGTTGCCAGTGCGTCAAAAGAGCTGCCGACCCGGGTCACGGAGAGGAAGCTGAGGTTGTTTTCAGGGTAGGTAAGCCTTACCTCCTGGACCGACCAGTCTACTTCTTCCGAGAACTGGTCCGCGACCGTGAAGCTCGTACCCCTGAGCGTCTCGGTAAAGCCTGGCTGGGGCTGGAAAAAGGCGAAAGCAAGGCTGAAAGCAGTGACGAGACCGGTGACGAACAGCCCTGCTGCGACAGCGAAGTCTATATTTATGGCCTGTCCTTTCATCCGCCTATTGAATTATGCTCGCGGAACTTAATAGGAACTCTACTCTTCGTCGTCCGCGTAACGCCAGTTGAAGTTGCCATCGTCGTCCGTCTTGCTGTTCCGGAACGACTCCCATGCACCCCTGCTCTCTCCACCTTCCTCCTCTCCTCCGCTGCCGAGGTCAACCATCTGCGCGCCCTTGTAGAGGCCTACCAGCAGGAACATGAGCAGCGATGCCAGTCCCATAATCTGGAACAGGGAAAGCCCGCCACCTTTCTTGACCGTCAGGTCAGCTGTGGTGCTGCCGGCCTTTATGCTGTAGTCGTCCGCGGTGTCGAAGCTCTCCTTGAACTCTACCGTCTTCGAGGCGCCCGGTGGCACATCCTCCACGGTCTTCTCAAGGGTTTCGCCGCCTGCATTGATGCTTAACGTGTAGTTGCGTGTGCTGTCGCCGTTGTTCTTGACCGTGACCTTGATGGTGACTTCTTCCCCGACGCTGGCCTCTTTAGGCGTGACCTCTACAGAGGTGATGTTGAAGTCGGCTTGCTGGCCCGAGTCCTGGTCGGAGCCGGAGCTGTCGCTTCCTGTATCCGAGCCGGAGTCAGAGCTTCCCGAGTCATCCGAATCTGTTGAGTCATTATTGCTTGTGTCCTGTGTTCCGCCGCTGTCCTGGTTCTGTGTCTCGTCGTTGTTAGTTGAGGTCGACTCGGAGTAGTCAAGGGTTGCGCTACCGCCTGTCTTGAAAGTGGTGGACTTCCCGGTGTCGCTGCCGTCAACGTACAGCGTAAGGTTTTCGCCGTCGTAGCTGTCGGAGAATGAGAGTGTCAACGAGTAGGTTCCGTCCGAGGAAGTGGTGGTCGAGCTCAGGTTGCTTCCGCTGTGGTAGATAGATACCACGACGCCTGCTTCTGTTGAACCGTTGAGGGTGATGGTTCCGGAGATGTCGAACGGCTCCTGTATTATATTCGTGCCGGAGTAGTCCAACCTTTCCGAGCTGCCGGAGGAGAACGTCACGTTGTTCCCGGTGCCTGAACCTTCGAGATAGAGCTCTAACTCCTTGCCGTCGTAGCTGGAATCGTAGGGTATCTCCAGGTCGTAGTAGCCGGAAGCGTTCGTGGTTCCCGAGACCTCTACGTTTCCGTTGTGCCTGAACTCTACGTTTATGCCGTCAACCGGTCCGTCGCTGTCATCGATGTCGCCGTAAACCCTGTGAGGAGGCTGGGGAACACCGGCGGCTGCAGCAACAAAGCATAGGACGACGGCAGCTATGATGAGTCTCCTTTTCACGTCAACCACCCCGTCAAGGCGTTGAAGGCAGTCTCGAACAGTGTGAAAAGCTGCGCCACGATTTCTGCAGGCGAGCCGGATGTTCTTGCGCCGAAGCTTCCGGTCAGTGTGTCGCTGCTACCGCTGTCCAGCCAGTACGCGTCGCCTGGCGTCACGTTGCCGCTGCCGGTGATGTCCTCGAAGCTGCCGCTGGAGTTCTTGGCGTGCACAGAGTTCACTGAGGAGAGCGACTTGAAGGCGCCTGAAGTGCTTGCCTTCTGGTTGTATTCCTCTACGGCGCCGACCAAGTTCCAGCCGGATTCAACCGGGTAGGTGGCGTTGTTCGAGGACTCCGTAGTATTTACCACTGGCGAAACAACCTGTGCCGAGTTAGACTTGATTATGTAGCCGTATCCTCCCTTGAAGCTGTTGAAATCGTTGCTTGACTGGGAAGGGTCGTAGACCTGCCAGTTGCCGTTGTAGTAGGCCCAGATAGCGTCGACTTTTGAAGTATCGATTACAGACGAGATGCTGTACGACTGGTATCTCTCCACCGGCACTGAGAAGGTTTCCAGTCCGGCACCCAGCTTCTTCCTGAATGCGGCGATTGGGACAGAGCTATTCACCGCGGCTGTGTTGCCGGCAGAGTCCGTGACGCTTGAGACGGCGGAGACCTCCGCCATCCCTGGTTCGAATACGCCGGGATACCTGAGGTTGACGCTGCTTCCCGGCGCCGCGGTTGCAGCGGCTGCCGTGCTGTTTACCGTTGCCGACCCTCCTGACTCCGAGACTCCTTCGGTAAGGTTGAGAGTGAGGTAGGTATGTGTGCTGTTCGACAGGCTGGAGTTGACTACTGCAGATTCAACGATTGGCTGGAGCCCGTCGGAAGCCTTGATGTTTGTCGTGGTAGGTACATTGTTTCCGTGGTTGTCTTCAACTACTGCGGAGTCGGAGAGCCCGAGGTAAGGTTTTTCCCCGGTTCCCAGCTCGGAGGCTAGCTTGACCGAGAGGTTGCCGTTGTCCTTGGAGACGGAAGAAACGCTGTAGCCGGGACTGGTGACCTCGAAGTCGGTGGCGTCGAGAGATGCCGAGTCAAGCCCGGTACCTGCTTCAGTATAATTAACAGTGAGTGTCTTAGTCGCGGTATCTGCTGAAAGCGTGCCGCCAGTCACCACTTCCTCGAACGTCGGCGCCTTAGTATCTTTCGTCTGGTTGGTACTGTTGGCCGTGTACCCGGAGGGATTGAAGTTACCCGCGTCATCCTTGATGCGGGCCTCTGCGTATACCTCCCCGTCCGCCAATGAACTGATGTCAACTGTAACCGTCTGGGTCGTCGTGCTGGTGTCGACGCTGTTGCTGTCCATAGCGGTACCTCCTTCCGAGCCGTAAAACCTGACATCGACTCTCCCGCTCTCCGGGGTGGAACTGAAAGAGACGTCAACCTCAACCGACCCTACATTGTTCGAGTTCAGGGGTTCAGTAACTATTGTCGTGTCTGAAGGGTCCTGCGGCGGAGTGGTGTCAACATCTATTTCCCTGAACTGCCCGGTGCCTGCATCCAATCCATCGCTGTCCACGGCCTTGTTCAAAGTGGCGTTGAATGTTCCGTCCGTCCCGCCTGAAACATCAGCGAGATAGAGCGTCCAGCCGCTACCCGTGGAGTTAGTGAAATCGCTTTTCGCCAGCGTCTTGCTTACCTCGCCACCTATATCCATGTCGATTGTCGTCAGGTTCTGGGTAACGTTAAGGTAAACATCCACGTCCTGGTTCGTGTTGTTAAGCGCGTACTCGTTAATCTTGGGCGCGGTCGCGAGGCTAAGATTGTCCGTCTGGTCGGCAGCGCCGTCGTTGCCGAAGTCGTCCTCCGCCGTCTTGAGAGTAAAGTTGTAGTCCCCGTCAGTGCCGGGGTTGTAAGTTCCAGTGTAATTGTATGGTGAGGAAGTCTCCGAGGTGGAGAAGTCGGCTTCCGTCATGACAGCCGACTCCGACTTGTTGACGTGGACAACTATGTTGGAGAGCTGCTCGGATGAGTTAAAGGTTACAAGGACATCCGAGTTGCTGTCCTGCGAAGCGTTGAAACCTGTAATCGACGGTGCCGTAGTATCAACCGTTACCGAGTCCTTCTCGCCCGACGCACCATCGTTGCCGGAGCTGTCGTTCGCGGAGTTTAGAGTGGCGTTAAATGTTCCGTCGCTGCCGGAGGAAACATCAGCTGTGTAGTTGTAGAAGTTCCCGTCAGCGGTTTCCGTGAAGTTGGAAAGCGACAGGCTGCCGGATACGTCTCCGCTGAGGCTGACATCTATTGAGGCAAGGTCCTCGTCTGTCCTGACAGTCAAATTTACGTCCTGGCCGGAGTTAAACATGTCGAACTTCTCGATGTCAGGCGAGACCTGAAAGTTGCCCTCGGTTGTCTGGTTCCAGGAACCGTCAGCCCCTGTAGTGTTTACCGCCTCCAACAGCGTGGCGTTGAAGTAGCCGTCGTTCACAGAGGTCGAGAGGTTTGCAGTATAAACTGTGTAAGTCGAGCTTCGTTTCCGGAAGTCGGTTTCTGTCAGTGTTTTGGAAAGGTTACCTCCAACGGAAACGTTGATGGTATTCAAGTCATCGGTAGTAGAGATGTTGAGCTTTACGTTATCTCCGTTAGAGAACAGGCTGAAATCCTTTATCATCGGCTCTATCCGGGCCGCGTCGGTCTCGAAGACTGATTTCTGGTTGCCGGAGTCGTCGGTTACGGAGTAAAGAGAAGCATTGTACTTGCCGCGCTGGTACGCATAAATCTCCTTGTAGTATTTGACGGGAGCACTGGTGTCGTTGGCCGTGAAA
>JBDGSK010000081.1:0-14831 GCA_042217575.1 Candidatus Nanohaloarchaea archaeon
AGTAATCGTCGTCCTCGTCCACGAGCCCGAACCTTTCAAGGAAGAAGAGAGGGGCAGAAACCTCATCCAGTTCTTCTCCGTTCTCTATCCCTCTGACATATCTCTTTGTTTCCTCTGATTTCAGGTTTTCAAGTCCATCTTTTTTGATCTCCTGAGCTCTGTCAAGGTATTTCTCTCCGTCTTCTCCGATTTCCCCCGCGATTTCTCCGGCTGCTTTCAGGCCGGCGTAGACTGAGGCGACCGTAAATGTTGAGATGTAGTGTTTTTCCTCCCACAAGTCGTAGCTTGGTTTCGGAAGCGAAAGCCCTTCATCGAAGTACTCGTACATGAACTCGGCCGCCGGTTCTACGAGCGAGCTCCATTTTTCCTCCAGTATTTCTTTTTCCCCTGTTTCTTCGTAGTATCGTTTAAGCGCCCAGATGACGAGCGCGGTCTCATCCTCCTGAATCGGCAGACGCTTGTCTCCATTCTCGTCGACCCAGGAATGCCAGCTACTTCCCAGCGACTTGTCCGGGTTGTACTTGTGCATCATGTAGCCATCGGAGTGAATCACATCCTCGGCGAAGTCGAAGAACGGCTTCACCAGGTCAGGATAGCTGGCCTCTGCCATCACTTCCGCGACAAGTGCGCCGTCTCTCGGCCACATGTAGCCGTACTTGTCCTGGTTGTACTCCAGGTTGGAGGAGTCGTTAGCTGCGGTTATGGCTCCGTTGTCGTTGGTCTGTCCTCTGACGACGAGCACCGAACGCCTGAACTGCTCCCGGATGTGGTGGTCTAAATGGTCGAGTTGAGTGCCTGCCTCGCCGATGAAGCCACGCCAGCACATCTCGGTCTGCTCGAAGAAGTCCTCTATCCTTTCCTCTACTTCTTCGTTGAGTTCGAGTACCTCGTCGAGGTCTTCCCCGGTGTTGAGCCAGTAGTATAGTTTTTCAGAGCTATTGTTGTCAACCTCTATCCTGATGCTGAGAGCTGATTCTACATTTCCCTGCGCAATCGGGTTGCCGTTCAGGCTCCCGGCCTCTATGCTTTCAGCGGCTTCTCCTTCGGGGTAGATGCCGTACTGGTTCAGGTCTCCGCAGCTGCCGTTCTGCCGCTTGACCTCCGCCATAACGTAGCGTTTCTGCTTGTAATGTATCACACCGCTATGGTCTGGATGGTAGAAGCAGGTGTCCGCCATTCCCGTGCCGTAGAGATCGAAGTCCTGGTGGAAAAAGAGTTCGACCTCACGCCGTTCATCGCTGTTGTTGACAACTTCTACCTCTCTCAGGAACACGTTTTTCTCGCATTCGACCGTGTCCCTGAACCTGAGCTCCAGTTGTTCTATCTCGTTTACAGCTTTTGACTCCCCAAGTATAGTATCCTCCTTATATTCCGGCCGTGTATCCCAGTCTTCCAGCCACGAGAAACCGCTTCCTTTGACTCCTATCCTGTGTTTCTTGCCGAGCACATGGTTCTCCTGGCCGGCGTACGGGAAGTAGAAGTCTCTCACCCTCAGAGATTCGTCCAGGTTCACGAGCAGAGAACCGTTGCCGAGCGACAGATGCCGGACCATGTTACTGGAAGGTCGTTGCTTGTTTTTATTGACCTGCTTACCTCTAGCACAGCAGAGCTGTTAAACCGGCTTGAGTAACTATAGGTATGGAATTTTTCGACATCACCCTTGAAATCGAGGAAGGTATGGTTGTATACCCAGGCATTCCTCGACCTGAGATAGAGAGATACAGGAAGCTACCGGCGGACTCGACCACCGAGTCAAGAATAGCTCTCGGAAGCCACACAGGAACGCATGTCGACGCACCTCAGCATGTCTTCGAGGATGGCGACTCTGTTGCAGAGATGGATCTCGAGAGTTTTGCTGGCGAGGCCCAGGTACTTGATCTGGTCGACTGTAAAAAATCTGTTGAAAGGCGTGACCTTGAGAACAGGCAGATCAACGCCGAGATAGTCTTGCTGAAGACTGATAATTCGAACCACGGCTACACCGAGTTCCGTGAGGACTTCACCTTTCTCGAGCTCTCAGGGGTGAAATACCTCGTCGATCAGGGAGTAGAGACAGTATGCATCGATTACCTGAGCCTTGTCGAGTTCGACGGCGGTGAAGAAGCGTCTGAGGTTCATAGACTTGCGAACCGGGAGATGACAGTCATCGAGGGAGTGGACTTGCGCGGCGTTGAGCCCGGTATCTACATATTCTATGGCTTCCCGCTGAAACTTGATGCGGACGGTGCGCCGCTGAGAGCGGTGCTTGAGAGAGTTTAGCTGCAGCTCCAGAGTCCGCGGTTGTGGCGGCGGGCCCTGCTCTCGAGTTCGGTGTACCGGTCGGTGTAGGAGCGTGCAAGGCCTTTTCTTACGAGTTTTTCGCCCAGCGTTGTATTTCCCAGCTTGACCTGTGCCAGCATCCTGCCGTAGCTGCCGCGTTCGACTACTATAAGGCCTTCTCTGTATGTTATCGATACTCTGTCGCCAAGCATCTTTCCCGTGAATTCTTTCGCCCTGTGGCCGTAGTCTTCGAGGCAGCGCCAGTCCGACTGTTCGAGGCCTTTGAACTCTCGGGGCGTGTTGTATCCTGAGGTTTCAGGTGTGTCGACATGCTTCAGCCGGATTGAGGGTGTCTTCCCGTCTAAGGTTGCCTTGAACGTGTCGCCGTCCATAACTCCTGTTATTTCGACGGTTTTCGTGGTTCTCCTGTAAGGATAACTGGTGGAGATCGCTGCAGCGATTATGATGGCGGATAGAAGTATTTTGGCGGCTGTTCTGCTGTCAAGAGGTTTTTTCACCGTCTATTCTTTGCACTTCTTATTCAAGAAGTTTTGACAGCTCACCTGTTCTGCAGGTGTGCCTGCCAGCGGTACTTGATCCTGTCGAAGATCTGCTGCGGGTTGTCCGCGGCACTGAGAAAGATTCTCTTCCTGGTGGTGCCGAGGTCGAGTACTATGTTGGGGAGAGGCTTTTCCGGGTCAAGTTCAAGGTCTTCAAGTTCGGAGAACGCTACATGATCTGCCAGTTCGTCGGCTTCGAAAATCTCCGTTATAATGTCCCAGCGAGAGTCCCTGGTTCTCCGGCGCCGCAGGAAGGAGTTGTGGATTTCTATCTTTCCGAGTTCTGAGTCAAGTTCCTCCGGTTTTTCGTGGTTCATGACGGTTTATACCTCTCTGGCTCCTGCCCTTTTTACTCGTATCGGAGAGCATCCGCGGGCTGGAGTTTTGCGGCTTTTCTTGCTGGAAGTACTCCGGATGCGGTTCCTACTACGAACGCGAAGAGCAGTGAGCCAGCTATCAGTTCCCAGCCGATGAAAGGATGGATTTCGATGCTTATAGCCTGTGTGGCTGCGTAGGAGGCGATGTAGCTCAGAGATATTCCGAGCGTTACCCCTATCAGGCCTCCGACCAAACCGATAATCCCGGATTCCAGCAGGAACAGGGCCATTATCTGGCGGTTGGTGGCGCCTATGGATTTCATGACTCCTATCTCCTGTGTTCTTTCAGTTACCGAGGTGTACATGGTGTTCATTATGCCGACGCCGCCGACAAGCAGGGAGATGGATGCGATGCCGATGACTACGGCTCTGACCACGCTGAGGATGTTGTTGAAGGAGGATATGAGATCCTGCGGGGTCTGGACGGTGAAGTCTTCCTGGTTCTCCTCAAGGTTTCTCTCCTCTCTCAGGTTCTCCGTAATTCTTTCGCTTACATCTCCTGCGTCAAATCCGTCAGCCATCTTTGCGATGATGTAGCCGTAGCTTTTCTCTATACCTGTTACTTCGCGGGCCGGCTCTCTCGGCATCAGTACTGCGGAGTCGATGAAAGGATCTCCTGTCGGCTTCAGTATGCCGACGACCCGGAATTCCTGGCCGTTGATAGTTATCTTGTTTCTGAGGTTGACTTTCTCCTTGAAAACTTTGCCGGTTTTGAACTCGCTTCCGACGACTATCCCGGAAGTGTCCGTGGATCGGAGCAGTCTTCCCTCGTCTATCTCCATGGCCCAGCTATCCAGCACCAGATCCATCTTCTCTCCTGTAGGTATCCCGATCACTGATACGAACGCGGCCTGATCCTGGTGCTCTGCCTGTGTGGTGCTTACAACGACTCCTGCGTCGGACTGGACCCCCCGGGATCTACTGATTGCTCTGAGATCGTCTTCAGTAAGCTTGGCGGTAGTGCCTGCGAATCTTTGCGAGTTGGATCCGCCGCCGGGCTGGATGAATATCTTGTCGCTGCCGATGCTTTCGAACTCCTGCTTGATCGAGTTCTGCAGGCCCTGGCTCAGGGACACGAGGCCTACCACTGCGGCTATTCCTATCATTATCCCGACGATCGTGAGCCAGGAGCGCCTCTTTCTATGCGCTATGTTCTTCAGTGCGAGCTCTCCAAGGTCGAGAAGCATCTTAACCCCGCTTCTTCCAGTAGTAGAATCCTCCGGCACCCAGCGCGAGGAGGATCACGATAAAGATCAGTGGGTTGCTGCCGCCACCCTTAAGTTTTCGTGCCTCTGCCGCGGAGTACACTTCAAGGGTGACATTGCGCTCCACGGTCTTGATCTCTCCGTTTGAACCTCTGTAGCTGAGCTTGACCGGCAGTGTATAGGTTCCCGGATCTGCTGTAGGTGTAAGCGTGTACTCGGCGGTCTGGTAATCATCCGACTCCATGTTGCCGATGTACACTTTCTCGTTCGATGCGAGTTTGAAATTGTCCGTTTCTCCCAGTGAGAACTGTACAAAGTTGGCGGTACCGTAGCCCCGGTTCACTATCCGGAAAGTCACGGTCGAGGCCTTTCCGGGCTCAAGTATGCCGGCATCGTTGACTCCTGCCTCCAGCATCGGTTCTCCTCCGATCCTGACGCCTGTAGTGGTCTTCCGTGTGAACTCGGTGCCGGCCTCGTTCTCGTAGCTCAGTGTTATCGGTATCCTGTGGACTCCATTCTCTGCCTCTCCGTCGACGGCCAGCCTGAATGATACGTTGGCTCCTCCCCCGGGTTTTATCGAGGTTACAGTGGCTGTAGTGGTTTCGGCCGCAATCGGGGTCTGTGAGAGGTCGAGGGAGACCTGTACGTTCTTCAGTGTGGAATCCGCAAGGTTTTCCAGCTCTACACCCATCATGTGACTGGATCCCGGTGAGACTTTTTCCGGGAAGCTGACCTGCTGTACGGAAAGTATATTGTTGTCCGATCGTACCTCTACCGGTACTTCTTCCACGACCGTTACTCCGCCGGTCGAGATGGCGAACCTGAGTCTGTTGGTTCCCTGCACTGCGTTTTCGTCAACCTTGACCTTGAGGTGAACCTGGTACTCTTCGCCCGGAAGCACTTTGCCGAAGTCCCAGGAGGTCTTCTCACCAGGATCGACCGAGAACGGGTAGCTGGGCCTGTAGCTTACTTTCAGGTCCTGTGCGGTAGAGCCGCCCTTGTTCGTGAACTCGATCCACACGTCTGCGTACTCCGAAGTCTTCAGCGGGGTCGGCTCAGTCTTGACAAGCTGGGCGTCGATGTTTACAGAGTTCTGTGCTGTTGCAAGTCCGTTCAGCGCGATCAATGCGCCGAGAAGTAATGCGAGCTTAGTCTTCATCCTGTTCACCTGGTGATGTCACGCCGTCTACGATCTCCACGATGCGGTCGGCGTACTCCGCGTCGTTCGGGTCGTGGGTTACCATGACTATAGTCTTCCCTTCTTCATTAAGTTCTTTCAGCAGTTTCATTATCTTTTCTCCTGTCTCGGTGTCAAGGTTGCCTGTCGGTTCGTCCGCGAGTATTATGTCCGGGTCATTGGCGAGGGAGCGGGCGATTGAGACTCTCTGCCGCTGTCCGCCCGAAAGCTCGGTCGGGCTGAAATCTTTCCTGTCGCCCAGTCCGACTTTTTCCAGCAGTTCCGAGGCGCGTTTCCGGCGCTGCTTCTTCGGGATGTTCCTGAATATCATGGGGAGTGCTACATTTTCCATGGCGGTCATGCTCGGGATAAGGTTGAACTGCTGGAATACGAAGCCGACTTTTTCGCTTCTCAGAGCCGCGAGTTCATGCTCTTCCAGCGTCGAGATATCGGTTCCGCCGATGCTTACTTTTCCCGAAGTCGGGACGTCAAGCGCACCGACCATGTTCATCAGCGTCGACTTGCCGCTGCCTGAAGGCCCCATTATTGCCACGAACTCTCCTTCCTTGATGTCGAGATCGCTGCCTCTCAAAGCCTTGACTTCGGTCTCGCCGAGCTGGTACTTTTTCTCGACATCCTCGATCTCGATCCTTGACATAATTCCTGTTTACCCCCGGCGAGTTATTAAGTCGGGGATAGGAAGTAAAAATGTACGAGGAAGTGTGTGTTTCCATGGAGAGGCGTGAAACAGTTTTGGCTGCTGTCGCTTTCCTGGTTGCGCTCTCTGCAGGTTACCTGACGGGTTCGACTTACTTCGGGCCTTCGCTGCCTGAAGGTTATTCCGCGTCCTTCAGCTTCGAGGTCAATTCTTCGCACAACATCCGGACGCTACATTTTGACAACCGGTCGGTTGACCTGCTGTTCTCCGACCGAGGGAGGATGAGTGCGTATATTGACATCGACCAGGACGGAGGATCGGATCGTGAGCTGAACATCACCTCTGGGGAGGGAACCACGAGCGAGATCCTGACTCTCAGGGGAAAGAGTTACAGGATCTACTTCAGTTACTTCGACGGTTCCGGGAGCGAGGACGGGCGTTTACAGGTCGTCAGGGTCTCGGAAATAGTCTGAGGGCCCTTCTTGTGACTGGTTTCTTAAGAATCCGTCAACCGAATCTTGCTGTGAGAGAAAAACTGGAGAAACCTGTTTTCGCTGCCGCAGTTATCTTTCTGGCGGCCTATGGCGTGGGGAGAGGGCTTTTCGGTCTTAGAGCGACTTTCAGCGTCTTTTCCACTGTTATCGTGGTCGCTGCCACGGACGCTGTTATATCCAGCATGGCCTTCAGTTCTGTGCTCCTGGCCTCCGCCGGCTTATTCGGCTACAAGCTGTTCCGGGACGATGAAACGGAGACAGGGAAGGTCAGGAGAAAGATTACCGCGGTCGTTCCGGTCTACGAGGATGCAGAACTGATGCATATCAGCGGCGAGAGCTTGCTTGAATCCGATGCCACTGACAGAGTCCTGTTCTCATGTGAGGAAGGAGACATGGAGACCCTTGAAAGAGCGGAACAGCTAGCAGAGAAGCATGAAAGAATCGATTTTACTGTTAACGGCAGTTCCCCGGGCTCAAAGGCGGGCGCAGTCAACCACGCGGTCAAAGAGGTTGAGAACGATTTCTTCGGCGTCTTCGATGTCGACGAGGAAGTAAACCCTGATTTTGTCTCGAGGGCTGCAGAGCTTTTGGAAGAACGTGACGTGGTTCAGGGCCGGGCGATGATGAGGCCTGACGGCTTCCTTGAATCTGTAGTCTTCCTGTTTGAGCATTATTTCAACTACTTCGGCTTCCAGCTGCCCCAGCTTCTGACAGGTTACCGGTGGGCCGGCAGCCGGACGACCGTGATGAGGAAGGACGCCTTTGAAGAGGCCGGGGGTTACAGCCCTGAGGTTCTGACCGAGGACTATGAGTTCTCTTTCAGGGCTTACATCAATGGTCTGGATGTGGTCGAAACCTATGTATTTCCCTCGACGATCAACGCGCCTCACAGCCCGGGCATGTGGTGGAAGCAGAGGAAGAGATGGATGAGAGGCTACTTCCAGGTGTTTTTCAGGCTTTCAAAGTCCCTGAGGCGCCGGCGTGGCCGCAGGGAAGTCCTGGCCTTCCTGATATCGCTGGGGACGCTGGCAGGGGTGTTCCTTCTGACCGCTATAGCGGCGAAGTTTGCACTGCTGTTCCTGCTGGATGCGGAGATTTTCTTCTTCCTTCCGCTGCTTACCGTGGCGTTGCTTTCCGGGCTGTTCGGACTCAGGGATTCGATGCGGTACAACCTCTCGCCGAACTGGTTTGCTCTGCTGTTTACGCCTTTCGTGATGCCGGCCTATGGCGCCGTCGCAGTGAAAGCGTTCGCCGAGGCTGTGTCCGGCCGCGAACAGGTCTGGGAGAGCTCCGAAAAGCAGATCCCTGTCTGATCTGCAGCGTTTTCGGGTAAAAGAGGTTGCGCTCCCGGTAACTTCAAATCGCTTGCGTTTGTTATGACTTCCCATGGAGGAACACCAAACCACTTCTTTCGATTCCTACCTGGCGTTCGACAGCTATCTCAGCGGGGAGAAGCACCCGTACAACTTCTTACTGGAGAACGATGATGGAGACTACAGCAGCTTTGCGATGCCGGGAGACGAGGCGGAGTTCCTGCGTGAAGCGTACGATGGACACGGAGCTACTCTGGACAGGGATTTCTACCCTGTCGTTCACAGGCTGGGCGACTACGCTGACGAGATACGCTTTGAACTTGATGAACCGATAGGCGAAGGCGTCCAGCAGATGCCGGAAGGCAGGGTCCTGTACCGCAACGGCGACACCGAGGTAGTCTGGAACGCAAGAATGGATCGCGGCTTTGTCGCGGCGCTTTTGACAGGAGGAGTCTTTGAAACGATCAACGAGAACGTTTCCGAGCTTGAAACCATACAGGAAGACTTTGAAGAGGTCGCCCGCTACCCTCCGGAGGCACGTCGAACCGTCGAATTTGACAGCAGCCTGTTCGAGGCGGAGGAACCCGGTGTCGATCCTTCGGAGTATGAGACGATGCGTTTCGACTCCATGGACGAGGAGATGGCGGAGTCCATAGAATCCACGGAGTTCAGGGAGGGCATACATCCCTCCGCACCGATGATAGTCAACCTGGAGGGATATGACCGCGAGTTCGTTCCCGGTGTACTGGGGTCGGAGAGTGCGGAAAAATTCTTCAGGCGGCAGACCGGCTACGGCATGGATACGCTGCTGGAGAACGGGGTCGAGTCCAACAGGACGCACGATCTTTCCTCATGGATCTCGGAGATACTGGAGAAGGAGGACATGGAGGCCACGCTCTACGCCCAGATCTCGGAGATCTCGGAGGGCGACATCTCCAACCCGGCTGACCCGGGGAGAAGCCAGGAGGTCAAAGGATTCGCGACCACAGCGTATCTCTACCTGGAAGACGAGGAGGAATTCGTGGAGATACCGAACGGGGTGTTCATCGACAGGTTCACGGAGGATCTTGAGTTCCAGGGCAAGATCCGCGACAGCCCTGAACTGCCGGAGTTCGAGTCGGAAGAAGATGAGGATCTGCGCGGCTTCCAGTGATTTAACCGTAACGCTGGTACAGCTTCAGGCCCAGGAAGTATACTACGGTTACAGCGAACGCTACATTGACGGCAGGGAAGCCATAAAGTTTCTGCGCAAGGATAGGCACTGCCAGCCATGCCACGACAAGCAGAACTGCGGCGGCCGCGCCCAGAAATTTTTTCCGTGGCTTTTCCATGAGAAACTTTTTCCTCCACGAAGCTTTTAGACCCGGTGCCGATTTAAAGACTGAGAATACTGCTGGAAACATGGACGCAATCCAGAGTTCCACGGTCGACGCTATACTTGAGGAAGGCGAACCGGTGGAGACGGCGCTCCAGCAGGAAGCCGGCAGCAGCCCGGAGACAAGAAAGGCTCTCTACGGCTATCAATCTGAAGTTTCTGGAAACGATACTCTGCCGGTCGCGGGCAGTACAGCCGTTCCAGGTTACGCTGCAGCAGGAATCCCTGGAGGCGAAGCTCTTGCAAACGGTGTCAACTGGTACGCTGGTCTCCCACAGGACTGGCAGGCACTCGCCGCCATCGGCATCTGCCTCGGGATAGGTGTCGGCCTGAGCTGGGGAGGCGCCGCGGTAAGCTACGTGCTTGAATAGCTCAGCTGTACGTGATCTTTATCTCATCGCCATCCCGGACTATGTAATCTTCAGGCGTCTCGATGACATTGCCGTTAACCTTCACCGTAAGGTTTCCTGGCTCGTCGCTTCCCGGACAGCTTTCAGGCTCTGTGTAGCCGAGGACGCCTTTGTTTGAGAACTGTCCGCCGAGCTGATCCATGATCCAGTCAAGTCTCGTCTGCTTCCTGCTCGTTCTCACACCCTCCAGGTGGAACCTGGTCTCACCGTGCGTGTGAGCCAGCAGAGGTCCTCCACGCAACGTCTTTGATTCCCCGCAGACTCTGAGGTTGTAGTCCGCGTGCCAGTGGACGGGTTCTCCGAGTCCGATAGATGCGTTCGTCGTCCTCGAAAAATCCATGTTCTGGGAAGCGTAGAATCCTCCTCCTGCCACAAGTCCGACGAGGAAGACTCCTACGGCGGCGTACTTTATCTTCTGCTTCTTCGCCGCTCTGTCTGACTGCTTCTTCTGCTGGAGCTTGTTGCGGCGCTTCTTTTTCTTTGACTCTGAGTGGCTTGAAAGCTCTTCATCGTGCTCTTCAAGCTCATGTTCCAACTTTTCAAGTTCAGAGGAGAAATCTTTATCGCATTCCTCGCATCCGTGACTCATGGCTATGCATGGGAGAAACGTGCTTTTGAATTTGAGGTATGCCTAAACTTCTTGAGTCTTGAGGCCCATACACTAGGTACTATGGATCGCGACCGCGAGGAAAGAGCAAAGCGTCAGGAAAAGGAGGCCGAGGCCCGGAGAAACATGGAGAAGGATCCGAAGGACGACCCGGACTCGCCGGAGAGCAGTCAGTAGCCTCCCGCTCGTTCTTTTTTCTTCTCGGAAAGGAAGTTTTTTACATTTTGATGCACAATCTCCAGGTGTGAACTGTCCAACCGAGATAAAAGAGCTTCTGGAGGTGCTCTACAACCTTTCCGGCTCCGAAACCGAGGTCATGTACTATCTCTGTGACAACAAGGCGCGCGCCTCTGAGATAGCTGGAGAACTGGGAAAGGATCGTTCTACCATCCAGCGCTACCTCTCCAAACTGAGGACCGCCGGGCTGGTGGAGCGCGAGACTGTCAACGAGGAAGGGAAGCGCGGCCGCTACTACGTTTACTCTGTGCCTGACAAGCAGAAGATGAAGCAGCGCGTCCGGCGCAGGATGGAGGAATGGAGCGATGAGCGACTTTCCGCACTTGAGCGGCTGTAACCCTGGAGTAACCCGAAAGTGTTTAAATGTTCAACACTCTGCACAGACTATGAGCGCAGACATCCAGGTATTCACGACCCCTACATGCCCTTACTGCACAAAGGTCAAGCAGTGGCTCGATGACAACGGCTACGACTACGAGGAACACAATGTAGCTGAGAACCAGGAGAAAGCGATGGAGATGGTGAAGAAGACCGGTAGAAGAGGAGTTCCGCAGACCTTTGTCGGCGAAGAGGCTATCATAGGTTTCCAACCCGAAAAGATTGAGGAAGCTATAGAGTCTCAGTCATGAAAGAAGTCACTGTAGAGGTCTTCTACTCCAGGACATGTCCGAACTGTCCGCCGCAGAAAGAGCTTGTGAAGGAGTTAGGAGAACGTGAGGACGTGAAGCCGCGCCTGACCGATGTCGCAGTGAAGAACGGGAGAGCGGAAGAGCATGGCGTCCGGGCAGTTCCCACCACTGTGGTTGACGGCCCGGCACTTGACTCCAAGACCGGCTTCAGGGGGATCACCTCGAAGGAGCGTCTTGAGACAGCGATAGAAGTGGCGAAAGGAGAGAAAGACAGGGAAGCTCTCAGCAACCCGGGTCTCGTGGACAGGCTGAAGAACATTTTTTAGTGAACCACTGTGGAAAACTACATACTATGCAGGTAACAGACAGAGGAACCGGTGAGCCGCAGCTCGCGGTCGTCGGCTCGATCCACGGGGACGAACCCGCGGGAAAGAAGGCGATCGAAAAGATCATATCCCGGCACAGGTTCAGGAAGCCGGTCAGGTTCATAGTAGCCAACGAAAAAGCGCTGGAAGAAGACGTCAGGTACCTTGACAGCGACCTCAACAGGAGCTTTCCCGGGGACGCAGGAAGCAGTTCCCACGAGGAGAGGCTTGCCTCAGAGATCCTGGAGCAGGTTCGCGGGAAAACGGTCCTGGATCTCCACACCACGCACTCATACCCTGAACCTTTCTCGACGATTAAGGATCTCGAAGATCTTGAAGAGGCCAGGAAGACAGGAGCCGAATACGTCATCCATTTCCCGGGTAGTTCCGGGGCAATGATGGAGCACGTCGACGGCACACTTGTGGAGACCGGGCTCCAGGGCACAGTGAAAGCGGTGGAGAACGCTGTAGAGGTTGTGGAGAACTTCCTTGCCGCCCACGGCGCGATCGAAGCAGACTACCGGCTCTCAGACCCTGAAGTCTACCGGTACTACGAGACCGTGGAGGGCGACTGGGAGTTTCTGGCCGAAAACTTCGAAAGAGTTGAGGAAGGAGAGGTCTACGCCAGGAAAGGCGACAGAGAGCTTGTGGCCGAGGAAGACTTCTACCCTGTTTTGATGTCTACGAACGGCTATGACGGACAGCTCGGGTACAAGGCTGAGAAGGTACAGCCATGATTTTTTGGAGAACTGTACCAGAAAGATTAAGTTGAGTCGCGGCCTCTATTCCCTACATGAAGGCTGAGGTACACGCTGAAAGCAAGAATTCTACAAAAGTCGAGGTAAACGTTAGAGGCTACAAGTTCGAAATTGACGAGCCGGAAGAAAATGGAGGAACAGGTGATGCACCGAACCCTGTGGAGTATGAACTCGCAGCGCTAACAGGCTGCTTTAATGTTGTAGCGCACCTTGTCGCCGGAGAGATGGATGTAGAGATAGAGTCGCTTGAGATCAGAGCAGAAGGCGATCTGAACCCGGCAAAGTTCCAGGGCGAAGAGACTGAAGACCGCGCCGGCTTCCAGGAGGTAAGCCTTGATATCGATACAGAGTCCGACGCCGACCAGGAAACGCTCAAAGAACTCTTCGAAGAAGTGGAGCGGCGCTGCCCCGTAAGAGACAACATCAGCCACGAAACCCCTGTCACGATGGAGATCTCCTGATGATATGTTTACTCTCCCTCCTCGTCTTCAGCGTCATGGGCATCTTCTCCGCAACCCATAGAGAGCTTGCGAGAGAAGCGTTTGACTGTGTCACCAGCAAGGCCAGGAACCAGCCCTGCGAAACTGACCTGGAGGACAGGCTGCGCGCCTCTGTAGTGGGCAAGACACTCGACTACGATCCGCGCCTGGCAAAGTTTCTCAGCGACCACTTCGAACTCCTCAGCTGGATCCTGACACTGATCCTGCTTGCGACCGGGGCCTACTCGGCGTTCAGCCTGTACAACTACGCTGTATACGGCAACTGTGCCGGGGCAGCCGCCCAGAAAGGCTGCAGCATAGGGACGGGCGTGGACCTGGTCGACAGGTTTCTAAACCTCTGTGAATCCGCTATAGAGTCGGTAAGATGAAAAAACAGGACTTTCCGGAATTGGAGGAAGTTTATCTTGACAGCGCATGCATGTCGCTGAGGCCGGAACAGGTGATTGAAGCTGTGCAGGAGTACTACACCGGTTATCCTGCGTGCCCGGGAAGAGGCAACCACCGGCTGTCAGAGAAAGCCACTGGAAAGATGGAGGAGGCCCGCGAAAAAATAGCCGGGTTCATCGACGCCGGAAAGGATAACATAATACTGACCTCCGGGACAACGGAGGGCATAAACACTGTCGCCAGAGGTTTCGACCCTGAGAGAGTACTGCTGTCCGATATAGAGCATAACTCCAACCTTGCACCGTGGCAGCGCTCCCAGAGCCAGGTAGTAACTATTGCCGGTGACAGCCTCCTTGACCGGCTTGAAAACGAGGTGCAGCCAGGAGACCTGATCTCGCTCGTCCACGTATCCAACCTTGACGGCCGGGAACATCCGGTCAGCGAAGCGGCCAATATAGCAAGGGAGAACGACGCCTACCTCATGGTCGATGCGGCGCAGTCAATACCTCACAGACCGTTCTCCGTCGAAGAAGTACGCGCAGACTTCGTGGCCTTCTCGGGCCACAAGATGCTTGGGCCTTCAGGTACGGGAGCTCTCTACGTCAGCGACCGGGTCCAGGACCAGCTTGAACCCCTGAAGACGGGCGGAGGAGCTGTGACCGATTCCACGTACTCCTCTCATGAAAGCAAGAATTTTCCTCACGGCCACGAGCCCGGCCTTCCGAACGTTGCCGGCGTCATAGGGCTTGGAGCAGCAGTGGACTACCTGGAGGACATCGGTATGGAGACCGTGGAGGAGCATGAAAGGGATCTTACCAATATCCTGTACAACGGTCTTGACAGCATCGAAGCTGTAGAAAACGTCGGGTCGCGGGCGCCGGGAGTTGTCTCGTTCCGGATCGGAGACCTGGAAGCGAACCAGGTTGCATTGATGCTGGATCAACGCGACATAGCCGTCCGTGCCGGGATGCACTGTGTCCACTCATGGTTCAACAGTTACGATGAAAGACCGACTGTAAGAGCGTCGCTACACCTCTACAATGACAGGCAGGACATCAACAGGTTTCTGAACGCTCTCAGGGAGATATCAAAACTGGCCTGAAATACCTGACAGCCCGGCCTTTACCGTTCCCCGGAGGTGTCAACCCCGAAAGCCCTGTAGAGCACGCATCTCCTGAAGTACCCTGTCGCGAACAATATAGCTCCTACAGCCGCGACAGCTACCGAAGTCAGTGCCTGCGGTGCAATGTTTGCTACGGGGATTAAACCCGCGTAACCTGCTGCTCCCAGCGCAACCAGGACGGTTCCCAGAGCCATTCTTATCTTCCGGTCAGTGTCGCCTACGTTCTTTTCCATAACCAGTTTTTGGCCTAGCTTGGTTATAAAGTGATAGAGCAATCCTGAAGTAAGAGAAAAGAGAGAATGAGGGTCTAGACGTACTGCTAGCCTTCAGAGGCCTGGCACAGCTGCGATAATGTAGCCTGTCACGACTATAGCCGTGGTAACTACTCCTATCAAGG
>JBDGSK010000082.1:0-13072 GCA_042217575.1 Candidatus Nanohaloarchaea archaeon
AAGACGGAGAAGAGTTCTCATCCGGCACAGTCTACATAGACGATGAAAGAACCGAAGAGATAGTCAGGGAATCCTTGGTCAGCGAGGTCGTGAGGGCAATACAACAGGAGAGAAAGGAAGCAGGACTTGAAGTCGAGCAGAAGGTCGAACTCTACCTTGACGGCGATACCGAAGCTCTGAAAGAACACGAAGAAGAGATAAGAGAAAGAGTGAACGTCTCCGGTATCATCTATGAAGAACCGAGAAGTGAGAAAGGCTCAGTAGAGTTCCAGCAAAAGAAGGTCGCGTTCGGGTTTGAAAGCCCGAGCTAACCCACAACCTGTTTAAAACAGGGACGCCAACTTTTCCCTACAATGGCAAGAGGCAAGGCTGAGAAGCAAAAACAGAAGGCGAAAGAACTTCTTGGAATCGACGACGAAAGAGCAAAGGAAATCTTCAAGGAACAACCTGACAGGAAGCAACAGAAGAAGAAAGAGCTTGAAGGTGATGCCGAAGAAGAGGCCGGCGGGGAAGACGACGCCGCTGGCGACCAGGAAGAACACGTATGCGAAGAATGCGGCCAATCCTTCGACTCCGAACGCGGACTCAAGAGCCACGCATCACAGGTTCACTGAATCCTTACCGGAAACAGATAGTGCCCGAATCCGTATCCTCTACCTCGAAGCCGAGCCGCTCAAGTTTCTCACGGATGAAGTCCGAAGTATCATAGTCTTCACGTTCACGCGCCTCCTCACGCAGCTCGACCATCGACTCCACTAGCCCTTCTTCAACCTCCCGTTCTTCGAACTCGATCCCGAACACGTCGAGAGCTTCACGGATAGCCGGGAGCGCTTCCTCTGAGACTTCTTCACCCTTGTCCAGCGCCGCATTGACCTCGTTAACGAACTCCATCAAACGCTGTTTCGCTCTCGCGGTGCCGAGATCATCATCCATCTCCGACTCGAAATCCCTCCGGAACCCGGAGACTTCTTCACCAAGCGCGGTTCCCTCCTCGCCACGCTTCAAACGCTCAACTGTACGTCTGACACGCTTCAGCTCTTTCTCCGCTTTCTCCAAGCCTTCACGGGAGAAGTCGGTCTCGCTGCGGTAGTGCGACGAAAGAATGTACAGCCTGATAGCGTTGCCGCTGTAACCGTCTTCGAGCAGTTCCCGGACAGTGTAAAAGTTGCCCTCGCTTTTCGACATCTTCTCGCCCTCGACCGTTATGAACTCGTTGTGGAGCCAGTAACGCGCCAGTCCCTCGTCCGAAGCCGCGAAAGCCTGCGCCCGCTCGTTGGGATGGTGCGGGAAGATGTGATCTTTTCCACCGGCGTGAATATCGAACTCGTCGCCGAGATACTTCTGACCCATGACAGTACACTCGAGGTGCCAGCCCGGATAACCTCTTGACTCGACCCTCTCTCCGTCAACATCAAACTCGGCATCCCACTTCATCAGGTGTGACTCATCCGCGTTCAGCCAGAGCGCGAAGTCGTACTGGTTCTTCTTCCGCTCGTCCGGCTCCACGCGGCTTTTCGCCTCCTCCTTCAGCTGTTCAAGATCCTTGTTCGCCATCTCGCCGTAGGGATAGTCTTCCGCGAACTTCTCCACGTCAAAGTAGACGTTGCCACCGCGTTCATACGCGTAGCCGTTGTCAATGATACGCTGGACATAGTTCACCATCTCATGGATGTGACCTGTTGCGCGGGGAACGATGTCCTGCCGCTCGATGTTCAATGCGCCTGTATCCTCGAAGTAGCGCTCTATCTGATCCTCGACCAGCTCCATCGGCTCCAGACCCAGCTCTTTCGCGCGTTTCTCGACCTTGTCCTCGCCCTGGTCGCCGTCATCCGTCAGGTGGCCGACATCGGTAATGTTCTGGACGTGTCGCACCGTGTAGCCTTTGTATTCGAGGTAGCGCCTGAGCGTGTCCCAGAACACGTAGGCCCGGGAGTTGCCGACGTGGAGGTCATCGTAGATTGTCTGTCCACAGCTGTAGAACTTTACCCTTCCTTCTTCCGCAGGTTTGAACTCTTCTTTCTCACGTGTCAAAGTGTTGAACAGTTTCAGAGTCATTTGACCACCTCGTGAACGTCGGCCGGCGCGACCTCGAAGGTTTCGCCGAACTCAAGCCCCTGCCAGAACTCGAACCTGTCCCTTCCGAACAGTTCAGGCAGGAAAGTCGAAAGTATCATTCCGTGCGTAACGGCCAAAACATCTTTTTCATCCTCCACCGTTTCTGCGAACGACTTCAGGCGCAAACGAACCTCTTCGAACTCCTCCCAGGCAAACCCTGGAGAGCCGTTCAAAAACTCCTTCACCATTTCAACGTACTCTTCGTGTTCTTCAATGAAACCTTCTTCGCTTCTATCCACCTCTTTCAGGTCTGAGGAGACTATCAACGGAACATCCTCTTTTTCAGATATCTTTTGCGCGGTCTCAAGCGCCTTTTTCTCCGGGCTTGAATAGACCACGTCGTGTTCAAAATCATTATTCTCGACGAACTCCTGCTGCTGTTTTCTTCCCTCCTCGGAAAGCCCCCACTCTGCCTGAGGCGTCTCAGGATCAACCTCGGTGCTGAAGTGTCTCAGGAAGGTGATCGACATCATATCACCGGCATCTGCTTCAGTTTTTCCAGGAACATCCTCTGATTCCCCCGGTTTTCAAGCCTTTCAGCCTCGACATCAGCGAGCTGCTCTTCAAGCTCTGAGGGCTCTACCCATTCAACTTCTTCAAGATCCTCGTCCGGCTCAGCATCGCTGCTCTCGGCCTCGCAGTGGTACAGAACCTGTAGGCTGTCTTTCTCACCGTCTTTATCCCACGAGAAGGTCATCACGTCGATTATCTGGTGAACCTCGACTTCGAGCCCGGTCTCTTCCTCTACTTCGCGTTCAACCGCCTCCTCCATCTGCTCGTCTTTTTCGAGGTGTCCGCCCAGGAAATGCCACTCCCCGCCGATAGGATGGTTTTCGTCCTCCTCTTTCTTGCCCAGAAGCACTTTGCCCTTGTAAGTTATCAGAGCCTTAACCACTGTTCTGAACTCATGTAGATCGTCTTTCGACATCTACTTCACCTCGACTGAGCGGAGATCCTGTACTATCCCGTCAACTGCTTTTAGATCGGCTACTTCGTCGTGACGCACCCACATGTAATCCTGGTGCTCCTCCGTCACTTCAACGCCGCCGGATTCAACCATGAACAGAAACGGATGAACCTTCCAGTCGCCGTAATCGGTCTCCTGGACATGTGGCTCACCGGAGCGTATTATCTCTCCCGAAAGCCCTGTCTCCTCCTTCAGTTCGCGGCGCGCCGCTCGCTTCGCGCTCTCACCTTCCTCGATTATGCCGGCAGGGAACTCCCAGTAGCCCGGAAACCTCTCCCTGGAGTCGGAACGCTGCATCACGAGAAACCGGTGCTTGCCCGGATGGTAAACCACTGCGACCGCTGTATCTGTCGGCTCCGACATCACATAACACCCTCCAGTTTCTTCTTTACGTTTTCGACACTTAACATAGAATCGTCCTCTACCAGGGAATAATCAGCGAGCTGCCTCTGCTCACGCGGAAGAGGATCCCTGTAAGACCGGGAGCCCAGAGCTGCTCCGATAGCTCCCCCAATTATGGCGCCTCCGGGACCGCCAGTTACTCCTCCCGCCAGACTGCCCACTATCGCACCTTCGACCATCCTATCCCGGGTATTATATCTTTTTACCACGCCGGAACACCTCTAAAGCCGGGACTGGGATTTGCACCCAGGTACGCCGCTCTCTGCGAGTCTCCGCTCGCGGGAGATGAAAGCCTCCATTGTGTGTCGCTGCAGGCGGCTGCATAACTACTCTGCCATCCCGGCATGTAAATCATTGACGGAGTTTGGACAGAAAAAGCAGTGACCGCTGCCGGATTACCGGAACCGTGGACAAAAACGACCACTACTCATATACCAGACTACACAGACAACGCTTAAAATACTTGTTCGCGAAAGCCCAAATCCGGAAGCCTTTATAATACTCATCGAGGACTACCGGATTAGAAAGGGTAACGAGGGGAGAAAATGAAAGTGGAAGTACTTGGAAACGTACAGGACGGCGGAGTACCGCACCTCGGATGCAGCTGCGAGGTCTGCGAGAAAGCACGAGAAGACCCGAAAGAAGCCAAGTACGTCGGCTCCCTGATGCTCAAACAGAACTCGGAGGAAGACTCGGTACGATACCTGATCGACGCCACGCCCGATGTCCGGTTCCAGATCAAGGGCGACTACCTCGACGGAATATTCACTTCTCACGGCCACTTGGGCCACATCGCAGGTCTGCTGTTCTTCGGAATGGAAGCGCTTGACTCCTCCGACCTGCCGGTTTACTGCACCGAGAAAACGGAGCACTTTCTGAGAAACAACGACCCCTGGAGACTTCTGATTGACCGGGGACAGGTCGACGTCAACCAGATAGAGGACGGCGAAGAGATCGACATACTCGGCGGCTGCATAGAGCCTGTAGAGGTTGAGCACCGCTACGTCAATACTGACACCGTAGCGTTCATGATACACGGCGAGGAAAAGAAGCTTTTCTACCTCAGCGACATCGACGAATGGACGGAAAACGCCGAACAGGCGGTTGAAAGCGCTGACATCGCAATCATCGACGGAACGTTCTGGACAAAAGATGAGATCGAACGGTACGAAGAAGTACCGCATCCGCCGATAAAGGAGTCGATGGACAGGTTCGAAGACCTCGACACCGAAGTCCACTTTACACACCTCAACCACACAAACCCGGCGCTGAGAGAAGACTCGGAAGAGCGCGAAGAACTTGAAAGCCGCGGATTCTCGGTCGTCGAAAAAGGCCAAGAGTTCCATATTTAAAACTTCAGGTCGAACCGCGTCTTTAGAGGACACCGCAACATGAGCGCAAGCCTCAAGATGCTTCTACACAGCTTCGAAGAATTCATGGTCGCCACCACAGCCATATTCAATACGAAGCTCTCAGCAACTCCGCTCCGCGCAGGATCCTACGCGGCCGTCCTGACCACGGTCGCCGGCAGCCTCTACTTCCAGGCCGGCGAAAAAGTCGAGGAAAAGCTGGAACTGAATGATTCTGCGGCAGCGAGAGTTTGACTCAGAAGCCGAGCCACTCTTTTAACCCTTCACTCTCCATGACTTCTCTGTAGGCCGGGCGGTTTGGGGTCGCCTCTTACCGGAAATCCTCGTGAAGCCGGTGCCGTCAACCAGGGGGCGGCGTTCCACCGTTGACAGGTCCTTGACACGGCTGTCGATGATCCGTCCTCCGGGAGGTTGCTCGGTGTGAACCGGGCCAGGCCCTGACGGGAGCAGCCCTAAGCATCGGGTAAGCTGTTCGGAGGGTGGCGGATCTGAGGTCGTTCAAGGGTTTCCCTGCCGGCGCTGGGCGTCCACCCCTGGGAACTTTCTGTTAGTTTTTCGACGGATTTACAACGTTTTCCGAGTAAACTTTTCGTGGAGGAAACAGCTTTGATACACGTCTACGGCGTCTCCCATGTCTCCAGGGAAAGCATGGAACTGATGAAGGAAAAGATTGAGGAGCACGGCCCGGAAGTAGTGGCGCTTGAACTGGACGCGACACGTTTCAACGCATTAATCAGCGACGAACAGAGGAACCAGGGCCCGATATTTCTCAAGCTTGTGCAGAAGTTCCAGCGTTACATCGGCTCGAAGACCGGGGTTATGCCCGGCGAAGAAATGATGTACGCCTACGATCTGGCCGCGGAGAAGGGCATGGATGTGGCGCTCATCGACCAGGATATACGCGTTACAGTGCACCGCCTCAAGGACGTCAGGAGAAAGGAAAAGGTCAGGGCAGCTTTCCAGCTTTTACTTGCACCTTTCCTGCCGGGCAGCTTCGATTTCTCGGAGATTCCTGGCGAGGAGTTCATAGATGAGATACTTGAAGAGATGAAGGACGAGTTCCCCGGCCTTTACACAGTACTCGTAGAAGAGAGAAACGCGTACATGGCAGAGGCGTTACGCCAGACACACGCGGACGTCAAGGGCGACGTGGTCGCGTTTGTAGGAGCGGCCCACCGCGACGCGTTGAAGGAGATGCTCGATGAAGTCGATAGTTAAGGTGCGGTGGCAGAAGAACGAGAAGGGTAAATGGCTCGCCAACCTGTTCACCGCTACAGAGAACGGTTTCGAAAGCATCGAACTTGAGACCGGAAGAGAGATCAGTTTTGAAGTCGGAGAGGAAAGGCGATGCACCGGCTACGCGCCTGAGAAGGGGGAGAGGGAGCCGTGCCCTGAGTTCAGGAAAATTGACTCGGGTTCGCAGTGCAGCGAATGCCGCAGCAGGGACATCTACACCGGCTACGTGCGCGGCGACAGAAGCACATCGCTCGATGGCGAGTTCTCGGTCTATATGGCGCAGATTGGAGAAAAGGTAAAAGTCGGTGTGACCCGCAGCGAGAAAGTGGAGAGGCGCTGGGTTGAACAGGGCGCGGACTACGCCGCCGAACTTGAATCCGGGCTGGAGGCGCCGGAAGCGCTTCAGCGCGAGGAAGAACTTACATATGGAGACATCTCTCAGCGGGTGTCAAAGTCGCTGAAGGTGCCCGGTGCAGAGGATGCGACGCGGCTGGAAAGAATACTGGCGGAGCGCTCGATGGCAAACGAGGTCATTGACGTACAGTCGAAGACCGTATACCCCAGGCTGAGAGGTCTCGAGTTCAGGCGTTCCGGCCGGATCGAAGGAGAAATCAGGTCAGTGAAAGGCCAAATAGTTTCAAACGGCAGGATGTGGCTGGCGATGGGCTCGGGAAGAATTCTGCGGAAGCCGAGGCAGCGAGGCCTCTCCGATTTTTGAAAGACTTAATATGTGAGTCAACCCCATTATTTTTCCATGACTGACTTCGAGCGGTCGCTTGTGAACGCGTTCAACAGCTTCTTCGAGGAGGAAGACATCAACGGTATAGCGCACAGGAAGAAGCAGCACCGGTTCTCGAGCCAGCTGTGCGACGTCCTCGTCGACTCAGAGCACGAGATGTTCTACCTCGCCATCGAGAACAAGTCGGTGAAGACCAGCGCGACCAACAAGCTTTACTTTTCACAGCACTTCTCCGAGTCGAAGAACGGACACCAGGTGGAGCGAATCTCCGAGTTTTTAGACCGCTCCGGGAGAAAAGGCTTCCTCGCCGTTGAACTTAAGCGTGGCAGGGGAAGGGCTAGAAAGGCCTTCATGGTGCCATGGAGCGTTGTCAGGCAACGCTATAACGAGGGAGAGGCAGGAATACACCTGGACGAGCTAAAGGATTATCCTGAGATCCTGCGCGATTCCGAGAGCTACTCCATCGCAGATGTCTGCGAGCGGCTCGCCATATAGTTTAAACCACTGCGTGCAAATCTTTTCCGTGGAATCAGCTTTCCAGACCACGGAAGAAGAGCGAAACGCACTGCTTGTGGCTATAATCGTAACAGCGTTCGCCTACCAGGCTTTCAGCGGCCTCGTAGTCCTTGGAAACCTCCTTCACTTCCTCGGGGTGGCGGCACTGGTCGTCCTCGCCCGTGAACTTGGACAGCGGCTGGTTGCGGAGTACACTGATTCAAAGGTTCGCGTGGAGCTTTCCCGTGAAGGAGTGCTCGCCACAGTCTTCGGCGGCATCGTATCTGCTTTAAGCGGCCTCCCGATCATACTACTGCTGCCACTGACCTCATCCTTTGAATCAGTGGAGTACACCGAATGGGGAAAAACAGTTAGAGGTGTCAAGATGCGGAGAGACTTCTGGATAGCTACCGGCGGAATCGCCGCGCTTTTCCTCTCGGGTGTCACCGCCTCGATCCTCAGGCTCGGGAACCTCCCCGATTACTTCCTGATATTTGCAGCGTTCCAGCTGATCCCCCTTGACCACGAGGACATCCCTGCAGGGCTCCTGGACGGAGTCTACATCCTGCGGCAGAACGTGATATACTGGCTCCTGATCTCCGCGTCGACCCTGTTCGCACTGGCACTGGTCTGAATGACTTTTTATTCCGGTATCGCGTAAAAACTTCTATGCCGAAGATAAGCGTCGGCCGCGACAAGGAAGACCGTGAAGAATACGGGCTGAAAGGCACAGGAATGATAGGCAAGCACCTGGTCGGCGAAAACAAAGAGGCTCACAAGGCAAACCCGGTCTACTTCGACCTTGCACGGCCGCACGTCATGGGAATCTTCGGAAAGAGAGGCACCGGAAAGTCGTACTCGATGGGAACAATCGCCGAGGAGCTTCAAGACACAGATATCGCGGACAACCTTTCCTCGATCATAATCGACTCGATGGGGATTTACTGGTCGATGAAGCGGCCGAACGACCGTGGGAACACGCTGCTTGACAACTGGGGACTGGACGCGGAAGCTTTCGACGCAAAAGTTTACATCCCGGAGGGAAAGACCCGGGAGTTTGAGGAGGACGAAATACCTTTTGACGGGACGTTTACACTCAACCCGGGCGATTTCACCGCCAGCGAATGGGCTATGGCGTTCGGGATCGAGATGGATTCGGAACGCGGGATACTGCTTGAGAGAGCCATCTCCAAGCTCAAAGAAGAAGCGGGCAGCGACTACAGTATCGACACCATCACCGAAGCTCTGCAGCACTTCGAATTCGACGAGGAAACCGTGAAATCTCTCGTCAACCGTTTCGACGCCGCGAAGGACTGGGGTGTATTCGGAGATGAATCCTCCATAGAACAGTTCACGAAAAGAGGCGAGCTATCAATAATTGACGTTTCCTCCTTCGGCGAACTTTCCTCGGGCTGGTCAGTACGTTCGCTGCTGGTAGGGCTTCTCGCAAAAAGAATACTCAAAAAGAGGATGACCGCCCGGCGGGTGGAAGAGGTCGACGAGATGGAGGGACTGGAGAAAAACGAGATGCCGATCGTCTGGATGATGATCGACGAGGCGCACCAGTTCCTTCCCGCGGATGGAAAAACTCCTGCCTCTGATCCGCTGATGAGGTGGGTCAAGATCGGGAGAGAGCCCGGCGTGTCGCTGGTCATGGCAACACAGCAGCCGGCGAAGCTGGATCCTGACGCCCTCTCCCAGTGCGACATCGTGCTTTCCCACCGGTTGACGGCGAAACAGGACATCGACGCGCTCGGAGAGATTATGCAGACCTACATGAGGCACGACATCGAGCACTACCTCGACGCACTTCCAGACAGGACCGGCACAGGACTGATACTCGATGACAACTCGGAGCGGATATATCCCGTACAGATGCGGCCCAGAAAGTCCTGGCACGCTGGCGGAACACCTGATGCATTCGAAGATTGACTATGATAACCGAAACCGGTACAGCCCCCACGACGATTCAGTACCTGAAAGAGATACTGTACGCACCCTACCAGCACCCTGAGATACTTCCGTCAGCGCTGCCTCTCATCCTGGGCGGTGTGGCGCTCGAACTCTACTTCGGGAAGCATAAGGACGAGAGGCTTGGCTGGAACTCCTCGCTGGCCAACGCCGTCATCTGGGTGGCGACCGGCCTGACGCTGATCGTCAGCGGCGAAATCACCAGCGTCATGCACAGGTATGTCGCCTACTTCCTTATCGGGCTCGGAGGCATCACAGGATACATGGACTTCTACCACAAATGGCCGGAAGAAGTAGCCTTCGTCGCCTCCTCAGCTATCTCTGTCTACTCGGTAGCTTACGTGACACTGGTCATGGTAAAGACAGGGATGCCTGTCACCACGCCATCGCTCAAAGCAGCCGGCATCTTCATAGTAGGCGCCACACTTTTCTTCCAGGCTGTGCAACTGTTCGAGACCTCGATGGATGACAGCAGGAAAGGTCTTCCGAACTGATTTATCAAGTTTTACCGGTAAAACCTATACGTGAGCAAACTTCTCAAAACAGATGAACTGGAGTCAAGGACATACCAGGAAGTCATCGCCGCCTCCGCGCTGAAGAACAACACTCTCGTCGTGCTCCCGACAGGGCTGGGAAAGACCGTGATCGCGGCGATGGTGGCCGCAAAAAAGGCGGAAGATGGCAAGGTACTCTTCCTCGCGCCCACCAAGCCGCTGGTAGAACAGCATGTCAAGACTTTCAACGAACTTCTTGAGCTGGAACGCGCAGACATGAGCATCATGACCGGTGAAACCCGGCCGCAGCAGCGCTACCGGCTCTGGCAGCAGAAAAAAATCTTTTTCGCGACACCGCAGGTGGTCGAAAACGACCTGATAGCCGACGAGATACCAATCGAAGAGTTCTCCCTCTTGATATTCGACGAGGCGCACCGGGCCTCGGGCGAGTACAGCTACAACTTCATCAGCGACAAGATGCCTGGAACCCATCGAATGGCGTTAACAGCCTCCCCCGGCGGCGACAGGGAAAAGATCGAGGAGGTGGCGGAGAACCTGCGGATCGACAACTTCGAGGTACGGACGGAAGACCATCCTCACGTGGAACCCTACATCGAAGATAAGAACATCCAGTGGACGCGCGTCAGCCTCGACGACAGGTTCGAAAAAGCGCTGGAGCATATCGAAAAGGCGTATCGGAAACAGCTGAAGAAACTGAAGAGCAACGGCCACATAAGCTCGGTCTCCAATGTACACAAGGGAGAACTCCTGGAACTGCGGGGAAAAATCGGCTCACAGCTCTCGAAAAAAGATGATCCGTCGCTCTACCAGGCGATCTCACAGGTCGCAACCGCCCTGAAGATTTCGCAGGCAAAAGAGATGCTGGAAACGCAAGGCGTCACACAGTGCTACCGGTACATGAACAAGTTGGAAGGAGACGACTCAAAGGCAGCGAAACGAGCGCTCAAAGATGAGAACTTCCAGAAAGCGAAGAACCTGGTTCAGTACATGAAGAAGAACGGCGAAGAACACCCCAAGCTGGACAAGGTGCGCGAACTTATCGGCGACATGGACGAAGACGAGAAAGCAATCGTATTCACAGAGTATAGAGACTCCGTCAGCGTTATCGCCAGCGAGCTGAACACCGAGGGACTGAACGCAGTCAAGTTCATCGGACAGAGCGGCGACGACGGAATGAGCCAGACCAAACAGGCAGAAGTGCTCGACGCGTTTGACAACGACAAGTTCGATGTGATGGTCTCCACAAGTATCGGCGAAGAAGGCCTGGACATCCCGGCCGTCGACTATGTCATTTTCTACGAGCCAGTGCCGAGCGGGATAAGAGACATCCAGCGCGCAGGCAGAACAGGACGCCAGGAATCCGGCGAAGTAGTTGTGCTGATAGCGGAGAACACGAAAGACGAGGGTGCATACTGGAGCGCACACCACAAGAAGAAACGGATGAAAAACGCGTTGAAAGAGCTTCAAGACAACAGGCCTGAAGTTGACGAGGGACAGAAAACTCTGCAAGGCTACGATAAACAGGAAAAAGATGCAGGAGAAAAAAAGGAAGAGGAGGAGTCAAAAATCGAGATAATAGCCGACGACCGGGAGAACTCGATCGCCAAGAAACTCTCACGGAAGGATGTCAAAGTCCAGAAGAAAAGGATAGAAGTCGCAGACTTCATCGTCTCCGACAGAACGGCTATCGAAAGAAAAGAAGCCTCCGACTTCGTGGACTCAATCGTCGACCAGCGACTCTTCGAACAGTTGACAGAACTCCGGCAGTACGACAGACCGGTTATAATCATCGAAGGTGACGACCTCTACTCCCACCGGGACATACACCCTAACGCGATCAGGGGCGCCCTGGCATCGATAGCCATCGACCACGAGATACCGGTAATGTGGAGTGAGGACGAGGATGACACCGCGGAAATGCTGGAGATGATGGCAAAAAGAGAACAGGAAGAGCAGGACAGGACGGTCGCGGTAAGAGGAGAATCCTCCTCGATGTCAGAAAAAGAACTGCAGGAATTCGTAGTAGGCGGCCTCCCGAACGTTAACACGAAACTGGCGAAACGGCTGCTGGAAAACTTTGGATCCATCGAAAAAGTATTCAGCGCGTCCTTTGAAGAGCTTAAAGAAGTCGAAGGTATAGGCGACAAAAAAGCCGCGGACATCCGAGAGATAATCGAAAAAGGATACTGATGCACCTGATAGTAGGCGTAGACCCGGGCGCTACATCTGCAGTAGCCGCCTACAACCTGGAAGGCGAACTCGTCCTGCTGGAGAGCGGCAAGGAATTCTCGAAACAGGAAATCATAAAGCAGCTTGTCAGGACAGGCAAACCGGTAGTCGTCGGCTGCGACAAGAAAAAGATGCCGGCGACCGTAGAAAAAATCGCTTCCTCCGTCGGCGCGGAAAAGTTCGAACCCGAAGAAGACCTTGACACCGTCAAGAAGAGAGAACTCGGAAAAGGAAAGAATTCGCACGAGGAAGACGCGTCAGCATCCGCAAGACATGCCTACAACCAGATGAGGAAAAACATCAGAAAGATAGGAAGGATCGCCGACAGGACGGATAAGACGACAGAAGAAGTCGCCGAACTTTACTTCGAGGGAAAAACCGGAGACCTGAAGACATGAAACCTGAAACCGTTAGACAGCGGAAACTGTACCAGACCTCTATCTTCATCGCCAAGCTAATGCTCCTGGGCCTGGTCTTCCGGGCCATAATAGCGATCATGCCCGCAACCTACGGACTGCAATCAGGACTGGCAGGTATAACCGCAGAAATCCTGGAAAAAACAGGACTTGAACTCGAGAAACAGGGCGCTCTTCTCATCGGGGAAAAAGGATCCTATCTCATAACACAGGACTGCCTCGGCTGGAAATCCATGGCCGCCTTCACAGGCCTGGTGGCTGCCTCCCACCGGAAGATAGAGAACAAAGGAACTACACTTCTCGCCGGGCTCGCAGCCATCCTGGCCGCCAACATCGTCCGCATCTTCACGACAATCTATCTCAGCCACACCGGCATAATATCATTCGAGATAATCCACAGCCTCTTCTGGAAATGGGGGCTGACCGCGGTAGTTTTCACGGCATGGCTTATGTTCCTGCGTAAAGAGAATTAACGCCGAAAAAACAGCGAAACTTTAAATAAAAGGACAGATAACTTCCATCATATGAAAAGAAAAGGGATATCACCCCTTATTGCAGCGGTGCTACTTATCGCTTTCACTATGGCGGTAGCATCAATCTTCGCACAATGGGCGCCA
>JBDGSK010000083.1:0-2090 GCA_042217575.1 Candidatus Nanohaloarchaea archaeon
GTTTTTATCGTTGACACCTCCGGATGGTTTAAGAAGCTTTTTGCGCAATCTCGACGTGATGGGACGCGTAAGACAGACATACATCAAGAGGCTCGCAAAGGATCTTGTGGCAGCTGACAGCGAGCGTTTTTCAGACGACTTCGATGAGAACAAGGAAGAGCTGAAGGAGATGGACGAGTTCAAGTCCAAGAAGCTCAGGAACCGTGTAGCCGGCTACATCGTCAGAGTCGTAGATAATAGGTAGCCGCGCCAGCGAGTGAAAGCATAACGAGCTGCAGTAACTGAATTCCAGGCAGTTCTACCCTTGTGGTTGTAGTAAAGTCCTTCACCCTTACCGGGATGCTGGTCGAGGTGTTTACTCCGATATCCTCATTTCTCGTAACCACTTTCAGGGTGTGCTCACCTGTTGAGCCAGGGCTTATAGTGATACTGAACCTCCTCATGGACTTTCCTTTAATCTCGTAGTTCTTTGACTCCGAGCCGTCAGCGAAAGCAGCCTCTACATCTCCCTTCAGCATCGTGGTCAGGGTTTTCTTGCCCGGAACCTGGTTCCGGACCTCAAGGAATACCTGCCTCGTGGAGTCTGGAGACATTATCACATCCGAGTATCGATGCTGTATCGCCAGCTGCACCTGGAAACTCCGCGACACAGCTTTTGTAAAGCTGAAGACTGGGCTCGTAAAGTTCGTGGCACCATCTCCCACTTTCACGTACCATTCGTACTCCTCTCCTACCAAAATCCCTGGCAGTTCACCTGTAACCTGCTGGCCGCTTGGCGAGGTCTCATAATCGATGACTGTGCTGTCAGTGGCATTCAGGAACCAGACATTAAGAAAATCTGAGTCCGGGTCTGAAACAGTTATATTAAGCTTCAAAGGCTCTCCCAGTCCTATTCCTCCATCCTCCGGTTCTTCAGAGTAAGCAGTCGGAGGGTTGTTCGGTATCTCATGGAGGCTGAAGTTCCAGCCAGAGACATCTCTTCTATCAGTCAGGTTAACTGTCACGTTTATCTTTTCTTCAGGTTCAAAGCCAGGAATATCGGAACTGTTGATATTGTCGTATTCGCATTCCGCCACTTGGGCTCCCCCCACCGAGTGGTCTATAGTTCCGTCAAAAGTATAGACGTTCCCGTCCAAGTCGTCCGCCTTTATCTTGCATCCTACAAGCTCTTCAGGAGTATAGGCATCGGCGAAAACCTTTGAGGTAAAGTTGAATCTGTGGCTGTAGGAGTAGTTAGTCACCTCAAGCTTCTTCACCGTCGGCGGATTGTTGTGGAACTTCGCGGTCTCTGTTTTCTCTGACCACTGGCCATCGACATCCGAAGCATTGACGGTGACGTTCAGCTTTATCAGTTCTCCGCTGTCATCGTGCCTGTTCTCCCACTCCAGCACATCATCATAGCTCACACTGTTGTATGTACATCGGGACCAGGAACTGTTTATCTTGTCAACCGAGCCATCGTAGACCATAAAGTTTCCTTTCGAGCTGTTCGCGGTTATATCGCAGTCGCTGATATCGTTCGAACCCTCGGAAATATTCGCTATCACCTTGAAAGCGTGCTCAGTACTCAGGTTCTCGAATCTCAGAGTCTTCACCTGCGGCGGAGCAATCTTGAAGTCAAAAGCCCTGAAGTAAACCATCTCCTTGCCGTAGTTGTTCTCGAACTTTGAATTGAAATCGAAACTCATGTTGAACCCTGTCTTGTTGGTCGAAGTCACCTTCCCCGTAAAGTTTCCGCATGAAACCCTGTTCCCACTGCCACCTCTGTAGAGGTTCCTGAGCCCAAAGTGTGTGCTGGCGCCGTAACGATGAGTGTTCTGTGAGGCTGAAGTCCTGCCTATTGTAATCGACCACTGCCTGTTGTCGTCTGCCTCATAGAATCCGTTGCTCCATCCTCCGGCATTTGCGCAGCCTGAGTTGCTTGGAGTCTGGATTTCCTTGTTTATGCTGGTTATCTGCTGTTCTGCGTAGATATCTATTGCGTCAGGCTTAAAACCTGTGCTGAAGAATTTTTCACCGCGATTGCCGATTACCCGGTAGCCTATATCGAACTCATAGTAGCTGAACCCCCAGGCTCTGTAAAGGAATAC
>JBDGSK010000084.1:0-6239 GCA_042217575.1 Candidatus Nanohaloarchaea archaeon
GTTCCATATTCATCTTAACCACCTTGAACCATCAATTAAATAATCCATATTATTTAATTCTCTTCAAACCCCATAAATCTTGTTTCTTGGAGAACATAGTATCTGCAACATTGTTTTGACGGGTTAAGACTGTCACTTATCTACCCCATTGGGTTCAGATGTACTCACTTCCAGAAGTACTTATCGGGTTTGATGTTAGACTCTTGGGAGTCTTGTAATTCGAGATAATCTTTTCAAGATGGGGTGTTTAGATGTAAATTATGGAGCCGGAGAGAAAAGCAAGAGGAAATATTGACGAAATGCTTGAACAAGCCGGCTGGGTAGTGCAAGATCGAGACAAAATTAATCTAGGAGCTTCTAAAGGTGTGGCGGTGCGAGAATTCCCTACTAATAATGGGCCTGCAGACTATCTTCTTTTCGTAAATAGAAAAGCAGTAGGTGTTATTGAGGCCAAGCCAGAGGGAACAACTCTTAGCGGGGTAGAGGATCAATCAGAAAAATATGCTGAAGGATTTACAGACGATTACAGTTACTACGAGAAACCTCTTCCATTCGTCTATGAGTCCACAGGAGTCAAGACTTACTTCAAAGACTTGAGGGGTGAAATCTCTCGATCCAGAAGGCTTTTCTGGTTCCATCAACCAGAGACATTAGAAAAATGGATTGAACAGGAAGATACTCTGAGAAACCGACTGAGAGATATGCCTGATTTGGAAATAGATAGGTTGTGGGATTGCCAGGTAGAAGCCATTCAAGGACTGGAAGAATCGTTGAAACAAAATAAACAGAAATCCCTTATCCAAATGGCCACAGGCAGTGGAAAAACCTATACTGCTGCCACCGAGAGTTATAGGCTGATTAAACACGCAAAGGCTAACCGAATACTTTTCCTCGTAGATAGGAAGAACTTAGGTAAAAACGCAAAGAATGAATTTCAGCAATTCTCTCCTCCAGGAACCAACAAGAAATTTACAGACTTGTACAATGTTCAGCACCTCACTTCGAACAAGATAGATCCCGTCAGCAAGGTCTGTATATCAACGATCCAAAGATTGTACTCAATTCTCAAAGGAGAGGAATTAGATGAGGAAGAAGAGGAAAAATACTCTACATTTGAGGAAGCTGATGAGGAAGAAATCAAGGAAGTAATCTATAACTCAGATCTGCCTATAGAGGCTTTTGACTTCATAATAATCGACGAATGCCACAGATCAATCTACAACAAATGGAGAGAAGTACTGGAGTACTTCGACTCTTTCTTAATCGGACTAACAGCAACGCCTGCTAAGGAAACGCTGGGCTTCTTTGACAAAAATCTAGTAACAGAGTATTCTCACCAAAGAGCAGTAGCCGACAATGTCAATGTAGGTTATGATACTTATCGAATTAAGACTAGGATTTCTGAAAAAGGATCAGAGATAGAATCGGGCTTTAGAGTACCTAAAAGGGACAAGAAGACAAGAGAAGAACAATGGGAAATGCTTGACAAAGACGTAAGCTATACCTCTTCTCAGCTAGACAGAGATGTAGTGGCCAAAGACCAGATAAGGACAGTGATGAATACATTCCAGAACAAACTACCTGAGATATTCCCTAATAGAGAAGAAGTTCCGAAAACACTGATTTTCGCTAAAGATGATGCGCATGCTGAAGATATAGTGAGAATAACCAGAGAAGTATTTGGGAAAAGCGATGATTTCTGTAAGAAAATAACCTACAAGAGCAGTGAGAAACCTGGAAATCTGATCTCTGAATTCAGGAACTCTTATAACCCGAGAATAGCAGTATCTGTAGACATGATTTCAACGGGCACAGACATTAAACCGCTTGAATGCCTGATCTTCATGCGGAATATTAACTCCAGAACATACTTTGAGCAGATGAAAGGCAGAGGAACTCGCACAATCGAGGATGACGACCTGAAAGGAGTTACTCCAGATGCAGAAAGCAAAGACCACTTTGTAATTGTGGATGCAGTAGGTGTCACAGAATCAGAGAAAACAGATTCGACCTCGATGAACAGGAGTCAAAGTGTAGCATTTGAAGACTTAATGGAGGATGTTGCCAGAGGAAAAAGAGATGAAGACACTCTGGAAACTTTGGCCAGCAGATTTTCAAGAATGGAGAAAAGCCTTGCAGAAGAACAGATAGAAGATATCGAAGAAGTAGCTGGCGAAAGCATAGAGAAAATTAGTAACGACCTGCTTGATGCAGTAGATCCAGATAAGCAGAAAGAGAAAGCAGAAGAAAAATTCGATACAGAAGATCCTACTGAAGAGCAAATAGAGAAAGCTAGAGAAGAGCTGACAAATCAGGCATGTGAGTTATTCGATGATCCAGAGTTCAGGGAAGATGTAGTTGAGATCAAGAAAAGAAACGTCCAGATAATCGACACAGTAAGCCAAGACGAAGTTCTAGAAACCGGTTTTACAGAGGAAGAAGCTGAAAATATCGTTACATCTTTTGAAGAATTCATAGAAGAAAATAAGGACGAAATCGATGCGTTAAACATACTGTATAACCAGCCTCGAAGCGAAGAACACCTGACACACCAAAAAATTAAGGAATTAGCAGACAAAATAGAGAAACCTCCGCAAAACTTCACGCCTGAAAGAGTATGGAAAGCCTATGAGAGGTTAGAAGATGATAAAGTTAAAGGAGCAAACTCCAGAAAACTCCTTACCGATATAATCTCTCTAGTAAAATTCGCCACAGGACAAGAAGACGAGTTAAAACCATTTGAGGAAGAAGTCGAAGAACGGTACAGAGAGTGGCTGGAAATGCATAAAAGCCAAGGGGACGAATTTACAGATGAACAGCTTGAATGGTTAGACGAGATCAAGGAACACATCGCAACTTCTGGAGAAATAGAAAAAGAAGAACTACAAAATGTTCCCTTTAACCAGAAAGGAGGTCTTGTCAAGGCACATAAAATATTCGGAGAAAAACTTGATACAATCATTCAAGAACTAAACGAGGAACTAGTAGCGTGAGAGATATAAGTAAAGACAGATTACCAAATGACGAAGATATACCTTCCAACTGGGAAAAAATACGAGCAGGAGATCTAATTACGTTAGAGTATGGGGACGGATTACCCAAAAGAGAACGTAATAGTAATGGAGATATACCTGTGTACGGATCTAATGGGATAACAGGACACCACAATGAGTCAATTACTGAAGAAGAATGCTTAATAATAGGGCGTAAGGGCTCAGCAGGAGAAGTAACCAAGGCTGATAAACCATGCTGGCCTATAGACACCACGTATTATGTTATTCCTCCCGAGAGCCTGAATATAGATTACCTTAATCATTATCTTAGTTTTCTAAGGCTCGATTTACTGGATAAATCTACGGCAGTACCAAGCTTAAGTAGAGATGACGTATATGAAGAAACTATCTTAGTACCTCCTCTTGAGGAACAGAAAAGAATTGTTTCCAAGATTGAAGAACTTTTTACGCAGCTTGACTCAAGTATAGCTGATTTAGGAGACTCTACTAAAAGAGTTGAGTTGTTCGAGAAATCCTTATTTGATGCTGCAGCCAAGGGTAAACTATCGAGGAAATGGCGTTCTAGAGAAAAAGGTTTGAATAACTCTAAAGAAGAAATGCAAAAGATCAGAGAAGAAAAAGGGGAATTCGAGGATAAGGAACTCCTTGACTTTGGTCTTCATGAAATTCCGAAGAAATGGACTTGGACCCAGATAGGAGAATTTGCAGATGTAAAAGGCGGAAAAAGACTTCCTAAAGGGCATACTTTAACTAAAAAAGAAACAGATTATCCATACCTTAGAGTAAAAGATATGGAGCATCGCGGAGTAGACAAATCTGAATTAAAATATCTAGAGCCGGAGACAAGAGAAGAAATAAAGAAGTACACTATATCTAGCGATGATCTGTTTATCTCAATTGCTGGCACAATTGGCAAAGTAGGTACAATACCTGAGGAGTTAGACGGAATCAATCTCACCGAAAATGCAGCGAAGATAACAGACATTCACGGATTTGATAAAAAGTATCTGTCCTATGTTCTCTATTCCAGTCTTTCAAGAGAACAAATTAGAAGATATTCGCGAGCTACTAATCAGCCAAAGCTCGCACTATTTAGGACAAAACAAGTAAGATTGCCTAGGCCTCCTCTTGAAGAGCAGAAATATATTGCAAAGAAACTAGATTCCATCATTTCAAATATTGACTACGCAGGAAAAAGCATTGAAGATGCCAAAAGCCGGGCAGATAAGTTAAGACAAAGTATCTTGAAGAAGGCATTCAGAGGAGAATTAGTTCCTCAGAAGGAAGAAGATTCCGGAGAATTTAACAATTCAAGTGAGAAATCAAATGAAACTAAAACTACTACACAGACGAGGTTGAATTAGAAAATGCCAGAAAATTCTCAACAACTTGTAAACAAGCTATGGAACTACTGTGATGTCCTCAGAGATGAGGGTGTTAGTTATGGAGACTATGTTGAACAACTCACTTACTTGCTTTTCCTTAAGATGGATGAGGAACTTTCCAATCCCCCATTTGAAGAGGAATCAAAGATACCTGAAGAACTTTCCTGGCCTAGTTTAGTAGAGAAAGAAGGTCAAGAACTAGAAAATCATTACAGGAAAATTCTCAGAGAGCTTTCCGATGAGGAAGGCCTTCTTGGAGTTATCTTTGCCAAGGCACAGAACCGTATTCAGGATCCAGCTAAGCTTAACCGCTTGGTCTCCATGATCAACGAAGAGACGTGGGTAGGTATTGACGCCGATGTGAAAGGCGAGATATACGAAGGTCTTCTACAGAAGAATGCTGAGGATGTTAAGAGTGGTGCTGGTCAGTACTTTACCCCTAGACCGATCATTAAGGCAATGGTCGAGGTTTCACAGCCAGAGCCAGGAGACGAAATCTGTGACCCTGCATGTGGTACAGGAGGTTTCTTCCTTTCAGCACACGACTATATTGTAGATAATTACAAACTGGATAAAGAACAGAAAGACAAGCTTCAGCATGATACATTCAAGGGCTGGGAGATTGTAGATAACACAGCCAGACTAGGTGTGATGAACCTATACCTTCACGGTATTGATGGAGAAGAAAGCCCAATTACGGTTGAAGACAGTCTTATTTCCGATCCTGGAGAAAGATTTGATCAGATATTGACTAATCCTCCGTTTGGTAAGAAAAGCAGTTATACTGTAGTGACTGAGGAAGGAGAGAAGCAACAGGAGACAATGACCTATGAAAGAGATGATTTCTGGGTCACAACCTCCAACAAACAGCTAAACTTCCTCCAGCATATCACTACCTTGATGAAGATTGACGGAAAGGCTGCAGTAGTCGTTCCTGACAATGTTCTATTCGAAGGAGGTGCAGGGGAGACAGTAAGAAGGAAGCTTCTAGACCAGTTCAACTTACACACCATCTTGAGACTTCCGACAGGAATTTTCTACGCCACAGGTGTTAAGGCTAATGTTCTATTCTTTGAGAAGAAGCTTGCTAGAGAAGAAGCATGGACAGATGAAACGTGGGTTTACGATCTTCGAACAAACAAGCACTTCACGTTGAAGAGAGATCCACTAACGTACAAAGACTTAGAAGACTTTATTGAGTGCTATAAGCCTGGAAACAGAGAGGAAAGGGAAGAAACTGAGCGATTTAAGTCCTTCAGTTACGAGGAAATTCAAGAGAGAGATAAAACCAACCTAGATATTTTCTGGTTAAAGGATGATAGCCTTGAGGATGTAGAAAACCTGCCGGATCCTGAAGTACTAGCGTCCGATATAAGGGAAAACTTAGAAGCTGCTCTTGAGCAGTTCGCAGGTATTGAGGAGGAACTGAACTAACTCCTCTATCCTCTATGACTTTTAGAAATTCTGTAGTTTGTTTGTGATTATCAGAAACAGTGCAACTATTGCTCCAACTCCCAGAAGGCCGTAAATCCCGATAAGTTGGTTCATTAAATCGTTAATAAACGCTTTATTCTCGACTACAGAGGAAGACGCAACATAACCGAGAACTAGCAATGTTACGATAAATGTGAAGGCAGTTTCAACCTCGCCTTCAGCAAGCTCAGTTATCTGGTTAAGCATATGGTATGATTAGAGAGCAAATTTGAAATCTTTGCTTCTATAATTAGGCTCTTATTATCGAGCATATTATAGAGAAATATGGATCGAAGCGAATGGGATGACGTAATAGATGAATTCAAGGATGAAGTTAGGAACGGCAGAACTTTTGAGATGACTAAAG
>JBDGSK010000085.1:0-31796 GCA_042217575.1 Candidatus Nanohaloarchaea archaeon
AGGTTGTCGACAACATCTTGGTTGTTTTTTCCGGAGTATTTGCTGACATATATAGGCATATCTACTGTCTCAAAGTCTTCTCCATTTGAGAAAGTTAAACGAACAGAGTCTACAGTAGCAACTTTTACTACAGCGCCCCCTATCCCAACTTCTTCCCTGAATTTCAGCCGGTTTGTAGGTATCTGCATAATTTCGCACAGCTCTGGACTCAATAGAGATACAGGGGAGCCTGTGTCTATGTAGAATTCTGCTTGGGTATATTGTCGGGCTTTGTCCGACTCTACATATGCGGCATGTGTTAGACCCAAGCGCTCGCTGAGTCTCAAATGTAACCTTATCATCTCACTACTTTTCTGCCTGTTCTGACAAACTTGACAAGAACTTCCTCGGTGCTGTGAGGTGTATCTTTTTTTACTTCCTCTATTACTTCTTCATGTGTTTGTCCTGAGGCTATTACCTCTTGATTGGCTATAGCTATGAACTCGTCAGGATGGTTCAATCGCAGTCTTTTCTCATTTTCTAAAAAGTAATTCTGATTATTTTGGGCTTCTTTAGCCATCTGAGCTCGGCTCATTCCATTGACTCACGATATAGTAAATCTAGTTGTACTTTTGGTTTATTAACGATAATTACTGTACTCGTTAATAATTGTGGATTAATTTTATAAGAGATTTGTCTACTCCTCCACGTCTTCTTCGGCTTTTTCTTCGAGGTCGGGAACCACTTCTTCTGTTCCTGCGGCTTTGGCGATGGAGGATTCGTCCATGTCCGGCGTCATTTCTTCCGCGGCTTCTTCCTTCATCTTCTGGAGGTCCTGTGAGACTTCCGAGATGAATTCCTGGGTGCGGTTCTTGAGGTCGTAGAGTTCTTTTTCGTTGACCTCATCAAGTTCCTGGTCTTTGATGTGTCCGATGACATCCTCCCATTCGTCAAACATTTCCCTGAGTTCTTCGCCCCGCTCCAGTTCGTCTTCGACTACGTCCGGCAGGTCTTCGCGATCCTCCGGCGGTTCGATTCCCTCGGCTTTGAGTGCGGCGACGTTGGCTTTGAGGAACTGCTTGTAGTCGTCGACCACGTTCTGGACTTTTTGGCGTGCTCCGAGCTGTGAAACTAATTCGTGCATGCGTTTGACGAAGTCATCCGCTTTTTCGAGGTGTTCGTCGACTTCTGCGCCTGTGACTTCCTGAGGGTTCTTCTCGCCTTTGTCGCCGAAGTCGTAGAGTTCCTGCGCCATTTCTACGTACTCTTCTTCTAAGAGGTCTTCTTCGACGAACATTTCCTCGAGGATTTCGGGTACTTTCTCCTTTGCGGGCGGCTGCTTTCCCACGAACATTATAGGCGCCTGTCCTGCGTTTGCCATCGCCTGTTCAAGCTTGTGCGGCAGCGAGGACTTCAGGTTCTTCTCGGCTTTCTTGTATCCGCCGGCTGCGAGCTTGAGCCGTTTTCTTACTGATTCCCGCGTTCCGCCGATTTTGCCTCTTTCCAGCAGTCGCTTGGCGGGCATGAAGATGCCTTCGTCGTATACTGCTTCTCCGTTGCGTACGGCTTCGATCGCGAGCGGCTCGCCTTTGCGGAGTGCGTCCCAGAACTCGGTGAGGAACGGGAAGTACTGTATGGTTATCCTTTCGTCAACCTGTCCTGCGAGGTCGGATACTTTGCGCCTGATCTTCATCTTGGCGTCTTCTGATACGTCAGTCTCTCTTTTCGTATCGTCAAGTATGACAAGTGTGTCGATGTCGCTGTCGTATTCGTGTTCGCCTTTGGAGACGCTTCCCCAGACCGCGACTACCTTTACTTTCTCGCCGAGCTTCTCGTTAAGAAGTTCTGAAAACTCTTCCGCGGCTTCTAGACGTCTTTCCTGTGACTTTTCGCGCATTTCTTTCATCTTGTCTTTAGAACTCATGGCACCACGTTGGAAGTACGGCAGCTCAGACTTAAAAGCTTTACTCTGCTTTTGTTACTGTCCGGTAAAAACTTGACTCTGTTTTTTACCTGTATTCTTCGTCTTTCCAGGTTCCCGGCTGGTTGCCCTTGTTGACTGCGGCGTTTGATGACTGGGTATAGTCAAAGTCTTGCGCCTCCAGGAGCCCTTTCAGCGGGTCGAACGCGTGTTCTTCGATCTTTGACCATTCGCGGTCGAAGTTCGGCCGATCCATTCCAAAGAACCGGGCCAGAAGCGCTTCCTCTTTTGAGCTGTATTCCTCGCCAGGATCGACCTTTGAGGCATCTACTTCTTCCGGTTTTATGCCGATTTCGATCATGTTGAGTGCGACCTTTATCGTGTAGATGTCCTCCTCGTATTCGCCGCCGACCTCGAACATGACTATGGCGGGATCGTCCTCGTTTCTTGCGAATCCGTTCTCTACCAGGTGGTAGAGCCATTTGTAGAGTGTCGTGTCGCCTTTTGCGAAGGAGCCGTGCCTGTGTCTCTGGCCTTTTGATTCGAAACCCGGCTTTGTCAGGTGGTAGGTTTTCACTATGTCCGCGAGAGGTTTGTCGGTGCTTGCATCTTCAACCTCGTCTGCGATCTCTTCTTCCTGTTCTATGAGTTTTTTGAGCTCTCTCAGGGGATCGACGCCGTAGGAGGCGGTGTGTTCCATGTCAATGGTGAACTTCACGAGCGGCCCGGTGTAGTCCTCACTCCAGCCCTGGCTCTGCTTCCTGGCGGTCATGTTGATGGCCCTGCAGGTTATCGCTATGTCCTTGGGCCGCCATAGCCTTTTGAGCTTGTGGGGGTCGCCGAACATCGCTTCCAGGTTGACTTTTATTCCGAACTTGTTCATCCACTCCACCCATGTGTACTTCTTCTCCTCTACTTCCTGGGTGGTCTGTTTGAAGACTTCTGTGTCAAAGCTGTCACGGTTCTGGGTAAAGTGCCCCCAGACGTAGCATGCTGCGACCGCTGCGATGATATTGAGTTCGTTCTCTCTTTCATCCTCCGCGAAACTTCTGAGTTCGCTGTAGCTTTCAAAATCTTCCCCGACGATCCTGTCCCAGATGAACCGGGGTGCATCCCATCCGGGATGGTTATCGTTCTCGTGATCCGAGGTCATCATCCAGGCGGGCATAACGCGGAAAAAGACGGAGGCTTCGGCGTGAACCCTCTTGCCGAGTATGCTCCTGATCGTCTCAGGGTGGGTCAGCGATCCTTCTCCCTCGAAGTATTCTTCTTCTCCCCGGAAAGCCTTTCTTGCGTCCTCCTCGATGTCCGTGAGAGAGGACTGTACGATCTCCGACTGCTGGATCGATAGGTTCCTTTCCAGCGAGGCCAGCTTGGCGCTGACCGAGGCATCCTGGCGCCACAGATCCATCAGTAGACTTGCCAGTGTCTCGGCTATCTCGTCAAAGTTTTGATCCAGTTCCTGCTGCAGCTCGGGGGGAACGTTCAGTTTGCCGTGTTTCAGTTTGTAGAGGTCGTCGGAAAGGTTCCTTATGTTCCGGAGATAGTTGCCTCTTTCAAGCCCTCTGAGATCCTGGAGGCCCTCTATCGTTACCTCTTCCGTATCGCCCTGGCGGTTTTCGACCTCTACCTCTATATCGTCTTCTAGCCGGTAGTCGCCGCCATCCAGTTTCTCAAGGTAGGCGGTATTGACCCCGCTGTCCATCTGGGCGACGCCTTCTATTATGCTTATGAGTTCGTCGAGTCTCCGGTAGCTGTCCTCTATCTCGTTGAGCTCAACCTTCAATCGTTCTGTGGCGGTGTCCGCCCTGACCTCCTTCCATCTCTCCCTGAAAAGCTCGGAGCCGTTTGACAGGACTTCGCTGCACACCTGTTGAAGCTGCCGCTGATTCTCTATGAAGAAGTCGAAAAGAAGGTCGAGGAACTCCGTATTGCTGTATATATCCTTTTCCTTGTCTCCTACCTCGTCGAGCGGGTGGCCGAAAGGCCCTACTGATTGATCCCTGGCTCGCTGCTGGTTTATGCGGGGTACAGGCTCGTTGGAGGCGTGCATGTTGACGTATCCGACATCGAAGTCTATCTCGTTCCTCTGTTTCTTTGCCTCCACCTCTTCCTTGAAGCTGGCGAACTGCTCCAGGTAACGTTTGAAGTAGCGGTGCACCGTGTTGAAGCCAGCTACCTGCCCTCCTGTGGCGTTCGAGGAGGCGAAGCCTATGTTGGGGTCGCCGTGAAGAGTCATGTCGAGGCCCAGCTGGTTTACCGTGTTGATGAGTTCAGGGCGGTCGATCTGGAACGTTGCAGGGTTAGTGATCTGCACTTCCATCAGTTCGCCGCCCAGCTTCGACATGTGGCCTATCCGCCTGTCAAGCTGGGAGGGAACCGGCCCCACGTCCATCCCGGAGGTGTTTCCGACAACGTAGTTCATGTCCGGGAAGCCTTTCTGTTCCTCGCTCCCGAACCTCTCCCTCAGCGAGTCAAGAAGGAAAGTCATCTTTACATCGTGTTGAGGCCTGTAGACCTCTTGAGGCTGGAGTAGCCATCGTTTTCTACGTCAGATTTTACATCGCCGAATGGATCGGAGTCGCCGGGAACATAGTAGATGTCGTGTATCCCGAAGAAATCCTTCAGCAGGCCTTCGAGGCCGCCGGCCCTGGATTTTTCACCTGTTCCCTCGCTTTGCTCGGCGAAGCCTGTATCAAGCACTTCGTCGACCGCCTCCAGGACTTCCGCGCCGTAATTGTCCGCGATAATGTGAGGCCGGTCGAAGCCGTCTTCTATCCTCCTGATTGTTGCGGAGAACTCAATGGGGACGCCGCCCTCAATCTTTTCGTCGACTTTCTCCCGCAGCTCGCGGACACTGAGACCTTTTTCACCTCTCGCCGATTTCAGCTCAGTGCTGCCCTCTGAGGCCTCGAAGTCGCCAGTGTAGTCAGCCATCAGGTCTTTGAACTGCTCCTCCTGGTGATGGATCTTCTGTTTGAACACGTTGTTGAAGACGAAACGATCCATGAATGCAGGGAAGAAGTAAACCACTGCGGCGGTAGGGCCCTGACCGGGCGAGTTCGGCTGTTCGCCGCCTGCTATGTTGACATGGACGGCGTGGATGTAGACGACCTTGAAGTGCGAGGCCTCGTCCTCGTCCGCCTCCTCAAAGCTGCCATCTTCTTTTCGGACGGGCTGGTGGGCGATGAACTCCATCTCTCGGTACTGGGTCGAGTAGCCCTGGAAGCTGATATGGCGGTTGATATCGTTCGCGAGCTCGTCCTGGTTCTTCTGGTTGATCATCACCATGTCGCGGACATACGGCTCCAGCCAGGATTCTGTCTCCTCGATACTTCTCTCGATGCTTCTCAGCTGTGATTTCAGATCCTTCAGCTTCCGGTGTACTTCGCTGCCGTACAGATCCTTCCATTTCTCGTACATCGTGTACTTCTTCTTCAGTATCGCCTTCACGTTCTCCGGGAGGTCAGCAAGCTTGCCGGTTCCTCCCTCGGATTTAGGTTTGAGGTCGTCGAGAGAGTTCATCTCATTAAAATCCGCGACGATAGACGGATATATGTCGTTGTCCCGCAGGGTCTTGAGTGACGCCTCGTCGCCGCCCTGTCGTCCGCCGCCGGCGCCGTCCACAAGCTCCACAAAATCGCCTTTGAGCTGGGTTTCGTCCCCGTCTCTCAGGGCTTCGACCCGCGACCTGAGCTTTCTTATGTCGTGTTCGAGCATGTGTTTCTGCTTCTTCAGTTCAGACAGGTTGCTCATCGTCTGCCTGATATTCTGCTCCGCCTGCTGCTTTCTCTGGGTAAACTCCGTGTGCATGTTGCTCTGCGGTGAGACAAAGATTTTCTCCTCAGTCTTCGCCACGCTATAGTCGTCGCTGAAGTTGTCCGCGGCGTTCCTGATGAACGTGTAGGGCGTTCCCTGAGTACCTGACGTTATCTTCAACTCCCTGTAGGGTTCGCCCATTATACCTCGCAGAAAAGTGGTTCCGGTCTCTTCCTCCAGATCGTCGAGGCTGGATATCTCGGTGGACTTCACTTTCTCACCTGTATCGTCAAGTTCGCCGTTGACCTCGAAAACGTGTCCTTCTGCCGGGCTATCAGGGAGTTCGGAGTCCTCGCTCACGTCTAATCTTTGGCGTGTCTGCTATTAAAATCCGTTGAATCCGGAAACCTTATCAACAACTGCGGAAAAATCCCGTCTATGGGAGTTTTGGAGGATATCAAGGATACGTTCGGGGACTCGGATTCATCGAGTTCCTCCGGTGACTCCACCTTTGGACAGACCAGTGATCGATCCTCTTCCGGAGATCAGGATCTTTCAGGCGGTTTCGGATCAGATGATCTCGGGCTGGAGTCAGATCAGGGATTCGAAGGCGGTAATCAGAGGCAGCCCGGTGCAGATCAGCCCGGCCAGTCGCCGCAGCGCGGACAGCAGCCCTCCCGGGGCTCCCGGAATCCTCAGCAGAACCCCGGGCAGCAGGAGTCAAACGATTTTTCGACGCCGAACCCCCAGGCAGGGAGACCGCAGCAGGGCAACAGTTCTCCCCAGTTAAGCCAGCAGACCCAGAGAAAGATGGAGAACGCCGGCCTGACAGGTCAGGAGCCGCAGCGCGACCGCGGAGGCCGAAACATGGATATAGAGCAGGAGGTTCAGGATCTGAAGCAGCAGAATCAGCAGATCATCGACCTCTTGGAGGATATAGTCGATGAGCTGCGCGGAGGTAGGCGAAGATGAATATCGAGTCCGAGCTGCCTGAAGACTTTGACCGGCTTTCCGATGAGGAAAAGATTAACGAGCTTCAGAAGCTGCGCGAGCGGCTAGAGGGCAACTCTGATTCGGAAGTTCTGAAGCGTAGGATGGTCGAAGAGCTTATCGAGAGCTATCGCTGATTTTTTCTACATTTCCTGCCAGTATGTCCAGCCACCTTTCAGAAGAAGGATACCTGCGTAGGCAGCACTGTAACCTGAGATGATCGGCAGAGAGACAGTTCCTGCCAGGAGTACTGCTCCGGCGGCAAGGTCGGCGCCACCATCGATCACGAACGTCAGGTCAGGCAGATCCACCCTGTCGACAACCGCTGACAACCCTCTGGCTCCCAGGAAGGTGCCAAGCAGCATCGTCAGGGCTGCTGGAACCGGTGATTGTGTGGAGAAGACGAGCACGCCGGAGATAAGATCCAGGACTCCGTCTCTGTCAAAGCTGAGCATGCTTTCACTCAAGTTCTATTACCTGATCCGCGGCGTTCTTCAACGCAGTAGAAAATCCTGGCTCCATACCGATCAAGACAGTTTCCTTTCCGTGCTCTTTCGCCTTCTGCAGTACAGGAAGGAAGTCCGCGTCACGGGTCACGACAACGATTATGTCAATGTTTTCGTTGTGAATAGCCTCCATGGCGTTGGCCGCCATGTAGACGTCCACATCGCTTTCCCGCTCTTTTTCGCCTCCAAGCCCGAGGTCGGCCTCGAAGCCCTGCGAGACGATCGCCTCGATCAGCTTATCGGAGGCGTACTGGTTCAGAAACACCTTTCCTATCTTGATCGAGCCGAGCTCTTCGATCCGGTTTCTCAGGTCGTCCAGGTCGAGGTCGAACTCTTTCCTGATGACGTTCGGGCCGTCGACGAAAACCGCGACCCCGGGTTCGCCGCTGACAGAGTTCTTCAGTTTTTTGATTACCATAGGGGTGTCTTGTCACAAAGATATAAAGTATTCACCGGAAGATTTCGCGGGAATTCGCTGTCGTCGCTCTGATCACATCCTCCACCATGCAGTCCTTCAGTTTCGCGACCCTCTCCGCGCTCTCTCTGACGTTAACTGGTTCGTTCCTGTCTCCGCGGTAAAGAAACGGGGAGTCGGTCTCCAGCAGCAGGTCTTCCAGTTCAAGCCTTGTAACGATATTTTCGACCCGGTTCGAGTAGAGTACCTGTGTGGTGACTCCTATCTTCATCCCCTGTGCGACAGCTTTTTCCGCTAGATCGGGTGTGCCGTTGAAACAGTGCAGAAACACTTCCAGGTCGTGTTCCGAGAGAAGTTTCACTGCCTCTTTCTCGGCTTCCCTGCTGTGGACTACCACCGGAAGCTCCTGTTTTTCCGCGAACCTGATGAGTTCCCTGAAAACTTTCCGCTGTTCTTCACGGGCTTCCTCGCCGGTGACGTGATGGTGGTCGAGACCTATTTCACCTACCGCAGCGGCGTCGTGCTGCCTGAGCTGTTCTTTGACTTCTCCGATCCGGTCGAAGCTTTCGGTGTAGGTTGGGTGGAGTCCGAGCGCGGGCAGGATTTTTTCGTGAGCACTGGCGAGTTCAAGCGTCTTCCTGTTGTGATCCGGGTTGACGCCGGCGTTCACCACGAACTCCAGTCTTTCGTTCATCCTTTCGATCACCTCGTTCCTGTCGTTTTCGAACTGTTCAAGGTCGAGGTGGCAGTGGGCGTCAACCGGAAGGGTTTCCATGGTGCGGGATTACAACTGAAGTTAAATAAGTTCGATGTTAATCTACCGCCGGGGGAAGGGGAGTTAATGCCAGCTATCGTACAGCAGAAAGGTTTTTGCCTGGTCTGCGGCAATCCTGTACACTCGGATCACGAGTTCTTTGAGTCCGATGAAGGGTACTGTCACTCCGACTGTCTTTAGATGCCGCAGGCCGACCCTGAATTTCTTAGAAGGTGCGGATATCGCCTTTGATGACGTCCTCTACTATCTCATCGGCTTTTGAGACCTCTTCCTCGACGATCTTTCTTACCTGCTGCTTCTCTCCAGAGGTTTCGATGTCGATAGCCTGTGGCTGGTTGAGAGGTTCTCCGATCTGTGAGAGCAGTTTCACCTGCGCGAACTCGCCTGTTTCCCCGTAGACCTTTCTCGCGGCCCTGTCAGCCAGCAGATTGTATATTTTCCCGACGTGTGTAACAGGGTTCTTTCCCGAGGCGGCTTCGAGGCTCATCGCCCGGTTCGGCGTGATCAACCCGTTGACACGGTTTCCGCGGCCTACAGAGCCGTCGTCTCCCATCTCTGCCGAGGTACCTGTCTCGGTGATGTAGATCGATTCCCCGGTGTCAGCAGTGTTTACATCGACGCTGACAGATCTTCCTGTATGCCTTTTTGCGGTCTTGGCCGCGAGGTTCTTCACCTCTTCCAGGGTGTTACGGTAATCTCCCCGGGAACTGATCTCTCCTGCAATAACTGCCGAGGCAACGGTCAGCCTGATCTCGTTGTCCTGTCTGAGACCCATGACTTTCACGTCCTCACCGACGGCGTCGATTTCTTCTGCAGCTTTTTTCTCGATCTCTTTTACAGCTCTCTCCAGGGGTGAAAGCGGCGCGTGGCCTACGCCGAAGCTCGTGTCATTTGCGGGAGGTGTCTCGCCCCGGTCAAAGACTTCCCTGAGGTCGGCGGAGGTCTCTCCTATCCGGGTGTCCAGCTCGACGTGTTCCGGGGAAAGTTCCCTGAAGTTGTCCTGTATGTATTCTCTTGCGGCTTCGACAGCTAACCTCTCCACCGGTATGTCCTCGCCTTCATGGCTCTTCGTCGCCCTTCCCGTCAGAAGTATGTAAATCGGCTCGACGACTTCTCCGCCCCCGATCTCAGGGTCGCTCTCACCGGCGACCAGCTGTGCCTCGTCGGTGTTGTGGTGAAGTATCTTGTCGAACCTGTCGCGGTACTCTCTGCAGAGTTTTCGAGAAACGTTTTCGGCGATGCCGTCGCATATTGAGTCCGGGTGGCCGGTTCCTTTGCGTTCAACCTGCTCGATCTGGCGTTCCTTCACAGGATCGCCGCCGATCTCTTCCACTGACGCGTTCATCTCTTCTCCTCGTCGAGCCTTGAGCCGGTAGCTCCTTCCTGTCCCATGTATTTCGAGTCTTTTTTGTCGCCGTACGGTTGCTCGGCTTCCGAGGTCATGGTCTCGAAGACTACCTGGCAGACGCGATCCTCTGGGTACAGCTTCACGGGCGCGTTGCCCAGGTTCTGGATTTCCAGCGTTATATTGCCGCTGAATCCGGGGTCGATGTAGCCGGCGGTTGCATGAACTATGATTCCGAGTCGACCGTAACTGCTTCTTCCCTCGACGCGGGCCACGAGATCGTCCGGCACGTGCAGACTCTCTACAGTGCTGCCGAGTATAAACTCTCCGGGGTGGATGACGACGCCTTCTTCAGCGCTGTGTTCCTCTTTCTGTATGTAGTCGCCGTACTTCTCCATGTGTCTCGTGTCCACCATCTCTATTTTCCGCGTATTCAAAACACCGAACTCGTACCCCAGTCGCAGGTCAAGCGAAGACGGCCCGAGCTGCAGGTCAAGATCAAGCGGCAGTTCCTTACTGGTAACAGCGTTCTCCTGCTCTATAAGCTCCCTGAGGTTTCGATCTGAAAGTATGGTCATGTCGATTAATGGGGCGTCGCAGTTTTTTATGGGTTCTCGCAAAAACTTTGCGCGTGAATAAACTTGCTGTAGTCACGGCGCTGGCGCTGCTTTTTTCCGGCCTGGCCGCCTCACAGGTTTACTACGAGGTCGACGCGAACCAGGATGCTGTAAGAGTGAACGCCACGGTTGTGCTTGAATGCGATACTAACTGCCCGGTCAACAGCTGGAGCCTGACCTGGAGGCGGCCGGAGGACGCGGAGTTGATCTCGGTCAGGGACAGTCTCGGAAAGATAGAGGAGTACACTGTTGAAGGACGGAAGATCACGGTGCAGACTAACTCCGGGAGGGCAAGGATGAACGAGACTGTCAGGATGCAGTTCCTTATCAGTAATGATGCCGAGGAGGTCTACGACGGTCTTTACAAGCGTACGATCTCGCTTGCCGGACTTGAAGGAGAACGCACTACCGGCGTGGTCAGGGCCGAAGACCTGCTGTCTGGCAAAACCGGTTTCGGGTTTGAAACAGGTTTCAACGCCAGCGAAATGCGTTTCCGCGGCCAGGGCCCAGTCTTCCTCAGGTTCAAGTTCGGCGAGGGTCGTGAAACAGATTACTTCTCATTCTTCGGCGACTACCCGGGGAACGCGACGGATGCCTACGAAATCCCGGTGGGAACGCTTGGAATCTACCAGGAGTTCAGGCGTTTTCCCGTGGCTGTGATGCCGGGCGAGGTCTACAATAGAACCGTGAACAGCTGGAGCGCTGGAGAATACGTTTCAGGCAGCATGGCTATCAGGTCCGGTCTTGGAGAAGATTTCCTGCCTGTGCTTGCGCATGAAGTGGTTCACGGCCTGAACGACCGCAGGTTGAAGTGGGACTCAACCCGTTCCAGTTACATCGATGAGGGGATTGCAGAACACGTCGAGTCGCTCGTCAGGAAGAAGAAAGGTATGAGGACTCGCAACGTTTTCGGCGACCCGGTAACCTACAGGAAACTGGTTGACGGTCAGATATACCGGTACAGCCTGTCTTCGAAGGGCGACAGGGACGCTCTCTGGAACTATTACAGGAACGAGCGAGAGTTCATGAAGACCTGGAACGCGATGGAGGCGATCCCTGCCAACAGGGAGTTCGGTTACGCCTACTCCGAGCTGATAATCAAGAACTACATCGCGAACATGAACGGCTCGCTGCGCAGATTTTACCGGGAGCTGGAAGTGAAGAACGAGGTCAGCGATCCCCGCGTGAAGTGGGGTATCTACTCCGATTTCCTGGACATGACCCCGTGTAAGTACGAGTCAAGACAGCGGTTCGAGCAGTGCCTGGAATCGATCAACAGTTATGATTACCCCGTCTACTCCGGTGTGCCGCAGCGCGGCGAGTCAGTTCTCAGAATTGAGAGGGTCGAGGTAGAGAACAGGACGGAGTTCAGGAGGCGAAGAGGCCGTCTCAGGTCGATCAATCTCAGCTTTCAGGATTTCTTCAATTATCTTGCTGACTACTTTTCAAGGATTTTTCAAGCGCTAAAAGCTTCTTTTTGAGCTGGCCGTACTGGTAGCCTCCGAGCGAGTCCTTGCCTACAACGCGGTGACACGGAACTACAACAGGTACAGGGTTGTTGCTGCAGGCTCTTCCTACAGCGACCGGTGCCGAGTCAAGTTCCTCGGCGATCTGTCCGTAGGTTCTGGTCTCGCCGTAGGGAATCCTTCTCAACTCCTGCATAACCTCTCCCCTGAAGTTGTCCGGATACTTGACCCCGAGCTGAAAGTTCTTCCGGACCCCGCACCTGTATTCGTCCAGCTGCCTCAGAACCTTTCGACGGCCGCTTCCAAGTCTTTCTTCGTCGATTTCTATCAGCGTTCCGAGGAGTGTAAGCTCCATACCTTTACATATGTAACCGACTCTTATGGTTTCATGGTTTTCGGCGGGTTGATGCCGGCTATAGTAGAACTGGTCGCGGAACACGGCGTTCTGGCTGTGATGGCGGGGATGGTTATCGAAGAGGTCTTCGTCCCGGTTCCTTCACCGGTCATACCTATGGCAGCAGGCTACCTGCTTATAGACGCGGCCTCCCTGCCTTTAGCCATGTTCCAGGCATTTTTCCTTATAGCCGTCCCGGCCTCTGTCGCGTCTGTGGTAAGTTCCTATTTCGTCTACGGGATCGCGTTCTACGGCGGAAAACCTGTGATCGAGAACTATGGACGCTATCTTGATGTTTCATGGGAGGAAGTTCAACACTTGGAAAGGCATTTCGATCACGAACACGAAAAATACTATGTGGCCCTTTTTCGGGCCGTACCGATCGTGCCGCTTTCACTTATCTCCGGTAGCGCCGGCCTTTTCAGGATGGACTGGAGGGAGTACGGCGTCTGGAGCTTCATCGGAATGCTGCCACGGAACTTCTTTCTCGCCATGGTAGGCTGGTATGTTGGCGACGGTTTCGTGGCTCTGGCCTCCAGGATCGACACCCTTTCGACAGCTGTCGCGGTTCTGGTGGCTGGCTCAGTCGCGGCTGTCATCGGCTACAGGGAGCTGAAGGATCTGCAGAGGTACCTGTTCCGGAAGGCGTAGCTACTTCTTGAGCCTGTCCTCAGCGTCCCGGAGGATTCTGAGAGCGTCCCGGTAATTACCGTCTGAAACTGCTTTCAGGCCCTCCTGGATCTTCTCCTCTGCTTCCGGTTCTACCTCTCCATTCTTCATCTCGGCGGTCAGTCCTGCAGCCAGGTCCGCCAGTTTCTCCTTCCTGGCGTTCCGCACGCGGATCCAGAGTACTGAGGCGGCAGCAGTGAAAAATAGCAGAGCTATCAGCGGCAGGTATTTTTTGACTGTTTCCAAGGCTTTTTCCGGCTGTGAAGGGTTCTGCAGGGTTCTATCTTTTTCTACCGTTGCGTTCTCTCCCTCTGTTTCGTTCCTGCTGCAGCTTCTTACCTGGCTCCAGTTCCCGGGCACGTTGCATCTGTCCGTTTTGACGCATCCGTCCGCAGTGAGGTATTTTCGAGTCCTGCAGCTCTGCTCTCTACCGGTGAAGTAGACGCCTCCCCGTGTTTTGACCAGGGGATTTTCCGGGGTTGCAGCGATCTTTCTCTCGGCGTTGAAGACTGACAGGTCTTCAAACTGAAGGCTTATGTAAGCCTTGACGCCCTCCGAGGTGATGTTGAGGCCGGTAACGTTTGTGAAACCGGGCCGGCTGGTTTCAAACTTTCTGAGGGAGAAGTTGGCGTGGTCAGTGTCTCCGGAGAGGTTTATCATGTCCACAAGGCTGTGGTTGTGGATGTCGAAGGATTTACTGCCGTGAATTTCTGCGTTTTCTATCCATATCTTTTCGCGGGAAGTCTTCATCTCTTTTTCTTCAGAGGTTTCAAGGCTGAATCCTCCGCCACCTCCTCCGCCTCCACCCCCGGTGTCGGCGCTGTCGCTGGTCTCGATCTCTTCCGCCACGATGTAAGCCGACATTGAGTCTACGCGGATCTCTGCTTTGCCGTTGCCAAAGCTGGCGGCCACGGATTCCCAGGAGGTGCTGCAGCTTGACGTGGAGAAGTTCCACGAACTGCATTTCAGTACTGTGTCAGGGCTTCCCGTGTAGTTCAGCTTTATCGTCGCCGAGCTGAAGTTGAGGCCGGGTTTCGCAGCCACTCCGTTTCCGGTGTCGTAGCCGCTGCCTCCGACGCTGTCCGGCAGTGTGCTGTCCCAGAATATCTCGGTCGAGACATTGCCTGTGAAGTTGATGCTGCTGAAAACGATAGAGTCATTGTTCTGCTCCAGTTCCAGGCTCAACTGCCCTGAGGGTATCTCGGCGTCTATCTCCGTTGAACGGTTCTGCAGTATCACGTCGCTGCCGTAAGTTATCGACCAGTTGACGGCCGGGCTTGAGAACGTGGCGTTGAACCTTGCCGGTTCTGTGATATCGAAGAACTCTGTCTCCGTCACGTTGTTGCCCAGGGTGTCGTTGGCCCTGAAGACTACTCTGTAGGTCCCTGTTTCGCCTGTGGAGTTTAAGCTGTACTTCCAGCTACCTGAGCGGTTCCGCAGCCTTACCGATGTCCAGTTGCCTCCTGGAAGGGTAATATTCGCTGTAACGCTGTCGAGGCGGGGATCTTCCGCTTCCGCCTTCAGTTCTACTGTGGTGTTGATCTTTGCCAGTCGCGAACTCACTGAGGCGTTGAACTCAGGTTTCTCCGTGTCGACGAGCATCTCCTGGTCATCTGTCGCAGTGTTCCCTGCGCGGTCTGTAGAGTACGCGGTTATGTTGTAGTCGCCGTCAGGCATGGTCGCATTGCCGATCCAGTAGTTTCCGCTGGAACTGTTAAGAGTGTAGTTCAGGCCTCCAACCCCGAGTTTGACCGAGCTAACGCTGAAACCGTCTTTCGATGATACGTTGATAGACAGGTCGGAGCGGCTGTAGTTCCCTGAAGGCTCCAGTACGGTGACATTCGGCGCGGTCTCGTCAACTGCGAAGCGGACTTTCTCCGATGCCAGAAGGCCGGCAGAGTTGTTCGCGTAGAGCCGGAGCTTGTATCGTCCCTCGGAGAGATTAAGAGTAGTGTTGCCGGGCACGGAAATGTTCGTGTCGCCGAGGCTGTAGGTGATGTTAGCGGGATCATCGACGGTGAAGTTGAGCGGTATGGCTGTGCCGTTTCTGTATGTAATGTTGCGCGGCTTTTTCATGTTGATGGCGGGCGGCGAGGTGTCGACTGTGAAACTTGTCGCTGTAGAGGCGTTGTTCCCGGCAGGGTCTGCGGCGGTTACCCTGAGCGTGGAAGTTCCCTTCGATGCGGTGAAGCTGGAATTGATGTAGTAACCGTTCCTCAAAACAAGTTTTAGCGTGCCGCTGTTGACGGTCGCGTTTATATTCTCCAGTTCCTCGTCCGATGTGACGTTGACAGTGATGTTCTGGCTGGCGTAGGTTGTGTTGACCGGCGTTACCAGGTCAAGCGAGGGAGGGGCTGTGTCAACAGTGAAAGAGGTCGAGTTATGGTTCAGGTTGCCAGCGGTGTCGATCCCCCAGAAGTCGACGGTGTAGCTCCCGTCGGATAATACGCTGTAGCTGGTGTTGACGTAGGAGCCGTTGACAAGCTTTGTCGTACTGTTAGGGCCGCCGACCGAGAAATTGACCGAGGTCAGCCGGTCAGGTGACGATACTGAGAAGTTTATGTCGCCGGTCGGATACGAAGTGTTCCGGGGAGACTCGATGTATAGTTCAGGAGGCTCCGTGTCCACGTTGAAGTACCGGGAGGCCGAGTCGGTGTTGCCGTGGCTGTCGACGGAGTAGAAGACTACTCTGTGCTGGCCGTCCGCTATCGACTCTGAGGCGTAGTAATGTGTTCTGGAGTCGTTTTGCACGGAGGTGTTGACATTTCCGTCTACCGAGTAGTTTACAGAGGTCGCTGGCTCGGAAAGCGACGCGTTGAAGTAGATGCTGGAAGTGTTGTAACTCTGGTTCAGGGGTGACTCGATTGTTATCCGGGGAGGAGCCGTGTCAACTGTGAAACGGATAGAGCTGGAGTTTGTCTTCCCTGCCGGGCTTTCAGCGTAGACCGTAACTCTGTGGCTGCCCTCTGAGAGATTGAGTTGCCTGTAGAACTCCGAGCCGGTGTCGTTGTAGAGCGTTTTGTTGGGGCCGGAGTCAAGCGAGTAGAATGCCCGGGAGACGGTCCTGTTTGTCGTGACGTTGAGGTACAGGCTTTCCCTTGAGTAAGTCCGGTTTACGGGGTGTGTGATGCTGACCTGTGGAGGAAGCGCCTCAAAGTTTTTCGACACGGTCAAACTGTAGCTCTGCGGTGGCTGCGGGACAGAGTAGCCCTGCACGGTCACGTTAAAGTTTCCGGAGGCTGTGAGGTAAACCTGTTCGACATTGTTCCTGTGATCCTCTCTGGTTCTGACCGCGCCCTGCTTCCTCAGCGACCAGTTCAGGCTCCAGGGGTAGTAACGCGTCCCGCTGGAGTCGGTAACCACGAGGTCGAGGTCGTTCGCGAGCGTTTTGTTCGCCGAGGTACTTGCAGGATAGTCGCTCCAGGTGAGGGTTATCCTGGCCGGGCCTTTCCCTGTGTAGAAGTACGAGTCCTCCTCGCCGTCGCTGACAGATCCTCTCCTCAGTAAAGTCCTGTTTCCTGTCCAGTTGATGTAGGCAGCGGCTTCTTCGCCGTCGGCAAGACCCCACCCGGTGTGGTAGTCCGGCCCTGTAAGGTTCTTGTCCGTGGCCGTGTGTATGAGCACTGACTTCAGTGTGGCCGGGGCCGGCTGTCGGCCGTGAACCTGTTCAAATCTCTGCGTCAGGAGGATCAGGAGGCCGGAGATGGCTGGAGCAGCCATCGATGTACCGCCTATGGCTTCGTAGCTGTTGCCGGGTACTGTCGAGTTGACCCAGCGCCCGTCGGCAACGATGTCTGGTTTTATCCTGCCATCATCTGTCGGCCCGCGGGATGAGAATGAGGATACCCTGCCGAGAGTGGGACTCCATGATCCCACGGTGATAGTATTCTTCGCGGTTCCGCCGGGCCCTGTAGTAGTGTTGAACGGGGTGGCCCAGTTATCTCCCTCGTTGCCTGCTGCGAAGACGATAGGCACAGGTTCGATCGAGGTCTGGTTCGCTATTATCGCATCGTACGCCTGGCTCCACCCGCCGTAGTCGCCCATCGTGTTCTCCCTGTTGGAGCTGGTGACCTTCCAGCCCCATGAGTTCTGGGAAAGTATGGCGTTGTAGGATCCAACAGCTTCATCGGTATCGTCCCTGAGCTCGCTCTCGGTGTCAGGCCATTCGTAAGTGGCAAGCCGTGCAGCAGGAGCCATTCCCCGGTACTTCGGTTTCAGGGTGCCGTTCCCCAGCATCGTCCCAGCGACATGTGTGGCGTGCTTCGCCACTGCACAGCTTCCACAGGCACCGCCGGTGTCTCCGCGCACCAGTTTCCCGGTATAGTTCAGGTCTGCGTGCTTTCCTGCCCAGCCGCCGTCGAACTCCGCTGCCGTGTAGTTAGCTCCTTCAAGGTTCAGCGGAGGCTGCTGCAGCACGTCAACGTTTATCGTGGCCCGTGACTGGTCGTTGAACGTGTCCTTTCTTGGTGGCACGTTCCGGATGTATTTTACCTCTGGGATTCCTGCAAGCCTTTCCGCTCTTACGGCGAAAGGCCGTTTAAGCTTGACTCTCCAGGCATCCCCGTTTTCCCGGAAATCTGCCGTGTTTGCCCTGAGAACTCTCTTCTGTTCCCGAATCGAGACACCGCTGAAAAAGTCCATCCTGAAGGTTGCGGTGTTGCCGTGGACGGCGCGAGCGGGCGGCCCGGACTGCTGCAGGTTTTTCCCCAGTTTTTCCTGGATTGCTATGCCTCTTGCGGAGGCGATGAGTCTCTGCAAACCCTGAGTTCTCTTCTGGTCTCTTGCCTCGATGCGTGCGTACCAGCGGCCGTTTCCGATATACTTCAGCAGGTGGATTCCCTGCTTTTCCAGGGTTTCTTTCCTGCTGGCGTCGGGCGTGTTCTCCAGCCTTACTACTTTGTATCCTGCTGACTGTGGATCATCTTTGAGGCCTGGCGCTGCCGCCATCGAGATGAGGAGGACGACCGCAAGTAGAAGTGTCTTCTTCATATCTGGCGGTGCCCCTCCACGATCAGTACTGTTTCTCCGTAACGTTCCTGAACTCTGCCCGTGAAGACATACCTTTTACCGGGGGTCACTGTACAGTTCATTGATGCCTCCGTTCCTGTGCATCCCAGATTTTTCTTCTTGCTCCGAAGCTTGATTGATGCGTTTTCTCCGGTGAGGATGAGGGATGCGCTGCAGCTGTTGCAGGTAGAGTTCCCGGGAGGACACGCTCTCATTGTGCAGATAACCCGGCCTTTCTGTACTGTCCCCGCCACTTCCACTGTCCGGTTGACCCCCGTCTTTTCTACCGCCTCTTCAACTGTCAGAGGTGCCGTGTTGATGAAGGCCGCAGTGAAGACGACAGAGATCAGCAGCGCGGCGAGAACGAGTTTCTCCATACTGTTTTAGGCGGGTTCATGCAATAAAAATCCGGACGCCTATCAGTTTCCTTCCAGTGCATCGATTGTTACAGCCGCGGCGATTATTGCTTCGCGTCCCTCGACGCCCCGCTCAACCTTTACGTCATAGGTATCTCTCAGCGAGAGCCTTCCCTCGATGCTTCCGATATCCCTTCCCTCCGCTGTAATGGTGTACTTGTGCGGCAGAAGCGAGAGTACATCGGATAGAGACCTTAGAAGCTCGATGAACGCGCTCCTGCTTTCGATTGTCGCGAGTTCTTTACCCTCGGTATTCTTGACCTTCCACACATGCTTCAGCAGCGTAAACTTCTTCGAGAGAACCGCGACTTCCTCTCCTGTGCCGGAGTCGACCAGTGTATAGTCGCCGGCGATGTCAAGCATCTGCTGCGCCTTTATGGTGAATACCTCTCTGCCTTCCTCATCGACGAACGGAAACTCCTCCTTCATCTTGAACAGGTTCTGCTTTGCCTTCAGGATTAGCCGGTCGCCCGCGAAGATTTCATACCTGTTCCGGACCAGGCTCTGTTTTACAGTAAACTCCTCGGCCGAGAAATCGATTTCTGAAAGTAAGTCGGTCATGAATCAGGTTTCGCGCCGCGTCCTTTTCTACCTTATCCTGTAGCGCAACAGTGCAGCGATTCCCCCGAGGTTCGCCAGGCGCTGCCCCTCCTCGTGGTCGGTCGAGATAATCTCCACGTCGCTCGACATCTCCTCGGCCTTCTCACCCATCACGTCGACGATGTCGCTGAGCTCTTTAAGCTCCATCTCCTCACCGCACTCGTCGCAGTCAACACTGTCGTCGATACGAGCCTCTTCCTCGTAGACTCGTTTTTCGTGACCGTTCGGGCATTCGTAAAGCACCTCGTAGGTGTTGACGTCCTCGGAAATCAGTACGGTGTCGACCGCACCCATCTTCATCGCCTTCATCACCTGTTCAAGGCCGTACTCGCTTTTCCCGTTCTCTTCCTTCAGGTTCTCGAGAAAGTCGTTCATCAGATTTTTCTCGCGCACGACCTGCGAGTCCTGAATCGAGTCCTCCGCTTTCTCTACAAGCTCTTCCAGCGCTTCCTCACCGGAGTAGTTGAGCGACTCCCGGTCGATGACTTCGTCTTCAAGCTCCTGGTGCAGGTAGCCCTCGTCAAGCAGCTTGTCCTTTGTGAAGCCTGGCCCGCCGACTATGATTCCGAGCAGCTTGTCCTCGCGCGCCTTGTCAAGGAAGGCGTTCTTGGCGTTCTCCGCGATGTCTTTCAGGAACGTGTCCAGCATCGACTCCCTCAGCCGGGCGAACCTCTGTGCTGAGTTGTGAACGACGAGTCCGTTGGCTACAAAGTTTCCTGCTTCGACCGATATATCGATAGTCTTTGATTTTCCTATTTTCTCGATTGAATTTATCTTTGTCGGATAAAATTCTGGTCTCTCTATCTCTTTTTCGAGCTCTTTCTCCAGTTCTCCGCTGGATTCTTCAACCAGATTTTCTCTAAATGCTGTCTCGCTTATTTCTCTTTTTCCCTGGAGGAATGAATTTGATGACTTGAAGTCGCTCATCAGTTTCCCATGCTTCTCGATCTTATCTCTGATGTCCTTCCCGTTCGTAAGTATCTGTCGGTTACTGTTCCTGACTTTCTTCTTCCCGGTTACTTTTTCCAGTTCTTGTTGTTTTCTTTCGGCTGTGAATCCTATGTTTTCCTCAAAGTTTTCCAGGGATTTCTGATCTGAAATGCTTACTGTGAAACGGGGTTTTTCCGAGTAAGGGTTTTCGGAATTATCGTATCGTGAAATCGAAGAAATGATTCCGAACCGCATTAGCTGTTGCTGCAGTTGATACATCAGGGTCTTGTTATTTGCAGAGATTCCTACTCTGCCTCTTGAATCAGAGCAGTGCCCTTCCGCGTCATAAAATCCTTTGAGGAAGGAGGCGATGTTTTCTTCCCCAGACACCATTATTTTCTCAGGTATTCTTGTGTTCCCTGATTTCTTGATTTCAGGGAATTCGTTTTCAAACAGTTTTACTAGAGGTTTTCCGAACGCTCTCAGGTTGTAGTAGTTTTTCTCCTCCCTGAATCGAATCGAGGTGTTGCATTCGAAGGTTTCTTCGAGTAGTTCCCGGTAGTGCTCGGCCACCTCTTCATCATTTTCGTGGAAGTTAATCCTTTCCGTATCAAAGCTTCCGTCGCCTGCGAAGTAACCGATAATTTTCGCGAGTTCAGGTGTTATCTCAGTAGGAAGACGGAAGTCTTTTCCTATGCAGTAAGATTTCACGAAGCTTCCCTGTAGATCCAGTTCCTCCATCAAGTCTTCTAGAAATCCTCTTTTGATGTCTCTTTCTCCCTTCTCTATCTTGGAAACTGCTGTCTGAGTTCTGCCCGTTCTATCGCCTAGTTCTCGCTGGCTGAGCCCTTTTTCTTTTCTCCCCTGTTTTATCCTGTTTCTACCTTTCTCCGATATCCTGTAGGCGTTGTAGAGTTTCTTGGATTCAAGTTTTGGTTCTCTATCTGAAACTCTGTGTTCTTTCGGTATAAGCATTCTGTCGCCAGTTTTTACGTCTCTGACTTCTTTGGATTCCACTGATCTATTATTGATGAATATTTCGTGGTCTGCGCTGGCCTCAATAACCATCTTCGGATGTTTTGTCTGTATCCGGTATAGTTCTTTCTCGTTCTCCCACTTGTCAGTCACTCTGGAATCCTTCATTTCCATTTTATCAAAATCGGCCGCCTTAACGCTGTCACCTGCCTCGATGTCCTTTATCTCTTTCGTCTCTCCACTCGATAACTGTACAGTAGTATCTGGTGCGAGACACTGTCCTCCCGCGCGGGTCTTGCCGGGTACGTTTGACTCCATGGTGTAAGCGGTCTTGACGTTCGAGCCCTGGAGGTAGCCTATCGCCGCTTCAGACTTGTCGACCACTATGAGTCCGTACACGCGGTCGTCTACAATCATCTGTTTCAGTGGCTCAAGCACGAACTCCTTGTCGCAGCGGTAGTGCCGCGACTGGATAGGCTCAGGGGGAACAACCTCCCAGAGCTGGATGTCCGGTCTTCCCTCGGTGTCGCTAACGTTTCCCGCGAAGAACGCCACACCGTTCTCCGGCGTTTCCTGCTCGTTCTTTACGCGGCGGGAAATCCTGTCGAGCGCGGCCTGAACGTTCTTTCTCGTGTGCTTCGACTTGATGTTCTCTGCCTCGGAAGCTTCCGAAGTCAGGAACTCTGAAATCTTCGACATGTCGTAGCCCTGCGGAACGTAGACCGAGACAAGCTCGGTGTTCCTGCCCCGGATGTCCTCCAGCTCTGCGACCAGCTTCTTCAGCTGGTACTTCGACATCTCGCCGCCGCCTCCCTCGTTTTCATCTGTCATGGGAAAAGAAGCGTCGCGAATTCTTTTAACTTCAAGGCGGCAGAAATAAGAGAAGAAAAATGGGAGAGAGCCGGGTCTACCTCACGATAACCATCGCTTCGCCGGCCTCCAGCATCTCGCCGTCGCCGGTGTAGGTGACTTCTTCCTCGACCTCGAACTCTTCCGGCTTGAGGTGCTCTCCGGCGACTTCGAGCCGTCCTTCTTCCAGCATCCATTCGTTTTCCTCGAGCGCTGCCTCGATTTCGCCGACCTTGTCGCCGTAGCGAGGACCTGCTTTGCTGTAGTCGAGTTCGATGGAGACTATCTGCTTCTCGGTGCTCGGCTCCTCTTCAAGCGTTTCCAGCTCTTCGATGTGCATCGCCTCTTTTATCGCCTCTTCAAAGCCGGTAATTTCGCCGTAGACCTGTACGCGTTCGAGCTCGGCGTTGAGAGGCATCCCGTTCTCGTTCTTGTAGGTTCTCAGCGCGGAGATGACCTCCATCGCGGTCTCGCCCGCTTCGATGTCCGATTCTACGCTGCTCTGCTCCGGCCACGAGGAGCGGTGGATCGATGGAGTTTCTCGGTGCGTGTACATGTCGTTCCAGAGCTCCTCTGTGATGTGTGAGAGGAACGGCGCGAACAGCTTGAGCAGCTTCCGGTGCGCCTCCTGCAGCGCGTACTCTGCCGAGCGATTGGAGTCGTCGGACAGTCTCTGCTTCGTGATTTCGAGGTAGTCGTCGCAGAAGGTGTGCCAGAACGTGCTTCTGATCTTGTCGCGGGCCTTGGAGAATCCGTACTCTTCGAACTGGTCGGTGGCGTACTCGATAAGTTCATCGACTTCGGCGAGCATCCACCGGTCGATTTCCTCGAGTTGTTCTTCCTCGATTTCTATCTGTTCGAGCGGCGCCAGCTGCTCGACCAGCTTGGAGGCGTTCCAGAGCTTCCGCATCAGTTTTTCTCCTGAGCGCAGCTCCTTCTTTTTGAACGGGAAGTCGTCTCCGACCTTGCTTCCCGCGGCCCAGTAGCGGGCGGCGTCGACAGGGAACTCTTCAAGAACTTCTGCAGGTGCGACAACGTTGCCCTTCGACTTCGACATCTTCTCCCGGTGCTTGTCGAGGACATGCCCGTGGTTCATGACGCCCTTGAACGGGACTTCTCCGGTGTGTTCGTAGCATTTTACGACTGTGTGGAACAGCCAGAACGAGATGATGTCGTGTCCCTCAGGGCGAAGGTCGAACGGGTAAAGTTCCCCGCGATCCATCTCGAACTTTTCTTCCTCGGCGTTCCAGTCCCAGTGGGCGTTGATGAGAGGAGTCAAGGAGCTCGTTGCCCATGTGTCGAAGACGTCTTCCTCTGCGCGGAACTCTCTGCCCCCGCAGTCGCATTCGTCGACCGGCGGCTCGTCCTGGATGGGGTCGACCGGTAGGTCCTCCTTCTCCGCGAGGACTTCTTCGCCGCAGTCTTCACAGTACCAGACCGGGAAGGGAATCCCGGAGTCTCTCTGCCTGGAGATGCACCAGTCCCACTCAAGTCCTTCGATCCAGTGCTCGTACCGGGAGAGCATCTTCTCAGGGAACCAGTCCATCTCTCTGCCGGCTTCCAGGTACTCTTCTTTCCTGTCACGCAGCTTGACGTACCACTGCTCGGTGACCCGGAACTCGATGTCTTCATCACATCTTTCGTGTACTTGAACGGTGTGGGTAATCGGCTCGCGGTCAAGCAGGTAGCCCTCGCTGTCAAGGTCTTCGACTATTGCTTCCCGGGCTTCTTTCGTACTCATGCCCTCGTAGTCCTCGGCGAGCTCTGTCATCGTGCCGCTTTCGTCGATCGCGACGCGCAGCTCCAGGTCGTGGGCCTGGTACCATTCGATGTCTGTCTGGTCTCCGAAGGTACAGCACATGACGACGCCGCTGCCTTTCTCCATGTCTACGCGCTCGTCTTCGAGGATAGGGACTTCGTGGCCGTAGAGTGGAACCTCGGCTTTCTCTCCGACAAGGTGTGCGTTCGCCTCATCGTCGGGATGGACGAAGATTGCGACACACGCCGGAATCAGCTCCGGCCTCGTCGTTGAAATCATGAGCGAGCCGTTTCCTGATGCGAGCGGGAATTCGATGTCGTTGAAGTGCGAGTCGCGCTCAGCGTCCTCCATCTCGACCTGTGAAATCGCGGTCTCGCATTCAGGGCACCAGATTGCCGGTGCTTTCTTCCTGTATTCCCTGTCCTTCTCGTAGAGGTCGATGAAGGAGAGCTGTGAAATTCGTTGAACTCGGGGCTCGATTGTCTTGTACGTGTTAGTCCAGTCGTGCGAGAGACCGAGCGCCTGCATGTTCTCCGTGAACTGGTCTTCGTAGTCTCGACAGACTTCCCGGCACTTCTCCTGGAACTCGCGGCGGGTGAAGTCCTGGTGCCTTATTCCGAGCTCTTTCTCGGTCAGTCGCTCTGAGGCGATGCCGTTGTCGTCGTATCCGAAAGGCTGGAAGACCTTCTTACCGTACATCCGCTGGAAACGGGCCTGGAAGTCCTGGAGCGTCTGGCCGTACAGGTGGCCCATGTGCAGCGAGCCGGATACTGTCGGAGGCGGCGTGTCGATCGAGAATACTTCGTCGCCCTCCGTGTTGTCGTAGCTGAAAGTATTGTTTTTCACCCAGCTCTGCTGCCATTTTTGTTCGACCGATTCCGCGTTGTACTCTCCCTCCGGCATTTTGATTCTACCTCTTGGATTTCCAGCCGCGGCTGATTCTTAAATGGGTTTCCGGTTTTTCCGAAGCGGTAAAGTTGCATCTATGTGATGTAGTTTTCAAGTTGAATCAACTCCTGAGTATGACGTTAGAAGTTTTCGGTGAGAACTGTAGCTGTGGCTGCTGCCGGAATCAGTTCTTTGACCGCTGTACAAAGCGGCCACCCTTGCGGTCGGCAGAGCCTTGAGACATACGGAAACGTTGCGGAGTGATTCTTAAAAGCGCTTTGCTACCTGAAACGTGAACGGAACAGCGGAGAAACGTGGAACGCGACGTACTTGTTGGCCTCCTTCCGCGTGGGTTGGGCGTCGGTCTTGATTTCTTCTCCCGTATCTGTTTCGCCGTGAAGGGTTTTTCTGACCGTTTCAGCCGGCAGTACGACTTCTTCATCGTCTCCGAGAATTTCGTCGGCGTCAAGCAGTTCATCTTCCTGAGAAACTTCTTCCCACATATTCATGCCGTGGTAAGGGGCCAGTGCCAACCGGGGAGGGCCTTCATCTCCGAACTTCTTGGCCCCTCCTCTTTTACGTACCTGGTAGACTGTTTCAAGTCCGTTTATCGTGACTCCCTCGACTTTCAGCGCGTTGAAATGTGTGCCGAGCGGTGTGCTGTCCCAGGTCTCGCTTGTTTTTTCTACCTTGAACGGCGCGTATTTTTTCTCACCGTTTTCATGTGGGATGTACCATTTTCCTTTCTCCACTTCTAACGCATCTTCTATGCCTGCGTATTCCTCTGAAACTTCTGCCCTTGGAGGTTCTTCAGCCACCATAAATGGTATGTCTCGCCTAAAAGTTAAGTCAGTTTCAGAAGTCGCCGAGCGTTCTGTTCCCGGGGAACTGCATTCCGTCTTCTGCGAAGACGACTTTGGCATCGACCTGTTCGTCGAGCCATTCCTGCTCTTCTTCCATGTCGGAGTCAAGGAACTTGTAGCCAAAGTGCGTGATTACTACTGTGTTCGGTTCTGCCTCGTTGACGAGTTCCGGTACCTCGTCGAGCGAGGTGTGGTTTCTCAGGCTCTCGTTCCGCGGCCTTGCGCAGTAGACCACGAGTGTATCGCAGTCGCTGTAGAATTCGAGGAGTTCCCGGGAGAACTGTGTGTCGGTCCAGAAACCGATTGTCTTCCCCCCGCTGGAAATTTTGAAGCCGGCGGTCTTCGGGTCGGTATGGAACATCTGCTGCGCCTCGATTTCAAGGTCTTTGAAGCTGTGCTCTGTCCCGTCGCCGAGTTCCTCGACTGTGGCGCAGAGCTCCTGGTGGTAGGAGGAGATGGCGCGGTCGATGTCGCCGTAGCCTCTGAGTGCTGTCTCGTTGGCAAAGACTGTTCCCGGCTTGTCGTAGGCTTCGGTCATCATCTCCACGAGGGCTTCCGCGTCGTTGCAGTGGTCTAGGTGGGCGTGCGATACTATAACTGCTTCAGTAGCGTCAGGGTCGTGGTTTTCGTGCGTCTCTGTCAGTGCTCCGGGGCCCGGGTCGACGTGAACCGTTGTTTCCTCCGTCTCCACGATTATTCCGGCGGTTTTCCTCCTCTGGAACCCGGTGACGTATCTTCCTCCACCGGTTCCGAGAAACTTGAGCTTCATGTAACGACGTCGGTAACTCGTTCTTAAAAATGTCGAGGCGAAGCTCGGTCGTATGAGAGGCCCGGAGGTTGAGGAAATTCTGGATGGAGAAGTTGAAGGAGCAGAGGTAAAAGAGCTGGAGAGCCCGGTCAGCGACGACTTCTCTGTGAGAAGAGCTGACCTGCCTTCGCAGGGCTCCACCCTGAAGGCGGTAGGCGTCTACCGCGGCAGAGAGTTCCAGGGCGGCGTGCTGGTTCCGGACTACGACCCGGCAGATGTGCTCCAGCTCCGGGGTTTTGACAGTTTCGAAGAGTTCCGCGATACTTACAGCCTGGTTCTCGGCCAGCGCGGCAAGGCACCGTTTTTAAATGAGTTTGACCCGGCAGGCAGCTATACTGAGACAGCGGAACAGTACAGGCATGATTGAGATATGAGTATAAGCATGAAGCACAGCGACCACGACACAGAAGATGAAAATGCACTTGTAGTTGTAAACCCGATTCACCACGCTATCGGGGGCTACGTTGACGAGATAGCTACACTGGTGGATGTATATGATGGGAAAACTGTCCGGGTTTCAAACACGGAGTATATCGACGACCCGGAGGACGCTGTGGGCGACTACGATGAGGTATATCTTTCGGATGAAAACGGACTGGACCGGGTAGATTCCCGGAGGCTCTCAGTGTTCGCAGACACGTTTGACTTTGCCGGCGGGCCGCTGGAGGATATTGCCGCAGTCTACCACGATGTTGACCGCCGCGGCTCACATGCCTACAACCTCATGGACCGTACATCATATGATTACGGCGCCGTCGCCAGTGACGGGACTGTGTTGGAAGAAGATATGGAAAGGATTTCAGACCTTCTCGAATGGGATGAAGAAGCGACGAGGGCCCGTTTCCGGCGCCACAGTGTCGAGGAGCTGCTTGACAGCCTCAACTGAATTCCTACATCACGTCGCTTCCTGCTTCCATCTCGACATCCGGCTGTAGCAGCGCGACCTCTTCCTCATCGTTTTCCGCTGCGAGCATCATGCACTCACTTTTCTCTCCGCGCAGCTCGCTGGGTTCAAGGTTGGCGAGAACCACTACGGTTCTTCCTTCAAGCTCTCTTTTCGTGTAATGGTTCTTCAGCCCGGCGCAGGTCTGGAGCGTTGTCTTTCCCACGTTGACCTGAACCTTGTACAGCCTGTCAGCGTTCGGGTGCTCTTCGACTTCTTCCACTTTTCCGATTCTGAGATCCATGTCCTGGAAGTCGTCGAAGCTGACCGTTTCCGTGTTCAGCATCTCTTTCTCCTCTTTCGCCTCGAAGTCCTCCTCTTCCTGGGTTCCTCGCTTTTCTTCGGTGTCAATCTTCTCGAACAGGATTTCGCGTTCTCCGAGTTCGTGGCCGCTGCCGATGTCGCCGAGCAGCGGGTCGACAAGCTCGTCGAAGCCTTCCTCGGTGTGGAACTCGGTGTTGAGCATTCCCGCGATTTTCTCTGATGCCTCCGGGGTGAAGGGGTATAGCGTGACTCCGAGCGCCCTGATGAGCTGTACCGCGACCTGGAGCGTTGGTGCTCTTCTGTCCTCGTTGTTCCACGGCTCTTCCTCGCTGAGGTAGCGGTCGCCTATCCTGGCGATTTCGAGCGCCGCGTCGAGAGCGCCTTTCAGGTCGTGTTCCTCGAAGCTTTTCCGGTACGTTTCTACCGCGTTTTCTGCCTCTCTTATCGCTCTCTCATCACGCTGGTTGAGTTCTGCGGTCGGAACCTCGTTCTCGAACCATTTCTCGGTGAGCGACAGAGTCCTGTTGACAAAGTTGCCGACCGTGTCGTTGAGGACGTTGTTGATTTCGTTCTCGAAATCGCTCCACGAGAACTTTGTGTCGTGGTCCTGCGGGACTTTACGGGCGAGGTAGAACCTCCAGTAGTCCGCGGGGTACATGTCGAGCGCGTCACTGGTCGAGAGTCCTGTGCCGCGCGACTTGGAGAACTGTGTGTCCTCGGCGAGGAGGTACTGCTGGATGAACTCGTAGTGCGGCATCGCGTACTCTATGTCCTCGCTGGAGGCGCCTTTCAGCATGCTCGGCCAGATGACGGTGTGGAAGATGGTGTTGTCCTTGCCCATCGAGTAGTAAGTTTCAGCGTCCTGGTTCCAGTGTTTCCTCCATTCGTCTTTCTTCCCCTGCTCTTCGAAGTATTCGCGCGTAAACCCGATGTAGCCGATAGGTGCGTCGAACCAGACGTAGAGAACCTTGTCTTCGTAGCGTTCCTCGTCGATTTTTTCGACATCAAGTTCTTCCTCTTCGATGCGCTGGTTGACCCGTTCTGCCGGTATCTCGAATCCCCAGTCGATGTCTCGAGTGATGCAGCGCTGTTCGACGTTCTCTATGGCGTTCTTGACCTCGTTGATGATTGAGTCGGGTACCGGCTGTGGGTCGGCGTTTTCTATCCATTCTTCCAGTTCTTCCTGGAACTGCGGCAGGTCGAGGTAGAGGTGTGTTGTGTCCCTGAACTCGATGTCGCTGCCGCCGCATACCTGGCACTCGGGCTCTATTATGTCCTCAGGCTCTATCAGCTTGCCGCATTCATCGCACTGGTCTCCACGGGCTCTTCCGCCGCAGTGAGGGCACTCTCCCTCGATGTAACGATCCGGGAGGAAGCGCTCGTCGTTGTTGCAGTACGGCAGGTTCTGCTCCTTCTCTGTTACGTATCCGTTGCAGTAGAGTTCCTCGAACATGTCGTGCGTCTGCTCCCGGTTTTCCTCACAGTCAGTAGTACTCCAGTGGGTGAAGTCCATCTGCATCCGGTCGAGCACGTCTTTAATCTTGTCGTTCTGCTGCTCAACAAACTCCTCGACAGGGATGTCTTGCTTCAGCGCTTCGAGTTCTGCGGGTGTTCCGTGTACGTCGCCTCCGCAGATGTAGATGTTGTCCACGCCCCGCATGTCGAGGTAGCGGTGGTATATATCCGCGGGTAGAAGGCTTCCTACGATGTTTCCGAGGTGTGGCACGCCGTGGACGTACGGAAGTGCCGAGGTCACAGTAACTTTTCTTTCAGCGATGGGGCTTCACCTTTGTATGGTTCTTGACTGCCAATTCTTTAAACTGCTTCTGTCGCGCAGAGAAGCTAGATTACGCGGCGCCGCAGCTTTGCGAGGCTTGAAACCCCGTAGTCCGGCTCCTGCATCTCTCCCGCGTTCGCCAGCGATTCCCGGTCAATGTCTCCGCTCATGACCGCTGCGGTATCCATGCCGAGCCTGTTCCCTGTCTCAATGTCAGCTAAACGGTCTCCGATGAAAAGCGACGCGTCAGCGAAATAGCTGAAGTAGCCCCGGAACTTGTCCCTGTAGGCTTCGCTCGGCTTCCCAAGCAGCTCTGTCTCCGCGAAGGTCTCCACTGCGGCGTTGAATGCACCCTGGTGGGGCATCGACTCGCTGGACGTCCTGAACGTGTTCTCAGAGCTGCAGACGTACACCTGTTGTTCGCCGACCTTGAACACTCGCTTGAGTTTCCGGTAGTTGAACTGCCGGTCGAAGCCGATGAGAGCCACGTCCGCGTTCTCTGAAACCTCTATGTCGTTCCTCTGGAGTTCTTCCATCAACCCGTTCTCGCCGACCGCGTAGACCTGGCTGATTCCCTCCGATGCGAGGTGTTCCGCGGCGACGTAGCCCGAGGTAAGTATATCCTCTTTCTCCGCAGGTATTCCCATGGAGGTGAGCTTCTCAGCATATCCCTGCCGCGAAAGAATCGTGTTGTCAGTGTGGAACCGTACCTTCTTTCCTGCGTCGCGCAGCGAGTGTATCAGGTCTTCGGCTCCGATGATGTTCTCGTCCCAGTTCCACAGAGTCTTGTCGAGGTCGAAGAAGTAGTACTTGTATTCGGAGGGGTCCATGCACAGGATTTTAACGTTTAAAGCTCTTATACGTGACTATGGTAGGAATCAGGGAGGCCGCTGAGCAGCTTTCTGAGAGACAGCAGGAGCTTGACTCGCTTGAAGAAAAGTTTGCGGAACACGATACTATAGAGACAGACGACTTCGTCCGCGAGGAAAAGCTGCGGCATCCTGTGGAGAAGAAAGTCCCGGAAACGGTCGCAGGAATCGACGGCGGCATAGTAAAGAAACGCTACTCGGTCGGCGACGTGGTCGCTGTCCGTGCGGTCGCTGCGCTGCTTGAATACTCCTCTGGCAGGCTTGAAGAGACCGACTACATCCCTTCCAGGAGCCCTGAGCCGGATTTCGAGGTATTCGAGTCGACTGATGACCGGGGAATGGAGAGGAACGCCGAGTCGATGAGGCTGGAAAAAGAAGCTGAAACAGTCCTGGAGGCGCTTGGAAAGGCCTCGACCGTCCTGATGGACGGGTCTGTGGTGCCGTCCTATCTTGAGGAGGACGACGCTCTGGAGGCATTCAACCGGCTGTTTGAAAGGGCTGAACCCGGACAGCTTGCCGGCGTGGTCGAGGATTCCTACGGTCTCAGGATTTCATCGCTTCTTGAGGAAAAGCTCGGTGTAAGTCCGGGAAAGACCCGTGATACTCTTCTCATGGATGCGATGCTGGAAAAAGGCGAACGCAGCTTTGTGAGACGTTACTCGGAGTCGCCGGTGGAGCATCCCGTGCTGCAGAAGCTGGAGGATAGACACGTTAACGGTCTTTTCACTTTTTACGTCAAGCTTTCCAAGCGTGACCTCCCGCTGAGAATCGATTATTACGGGAGCCCGGAGGAAGCCGATGATATCGCCGGGAAACTGATGTTCCTGAAAGCCTCTGAATCTTACACTGTTCCCGCCCCCGTGATCGAGGCCGACAAACGTGCGAAAGTCCCGCAGGAGTACCTGAAGCGGTTCGAGAAGCGGTTCTCTCCAGACCTGAGGCGCCGCGACCGCCGCAGCTTCTGAGAGGCTTTGTTAAAAAACGTCTTAAGTCAGCGCAGGAAACTGTTTACTGGTATCGGTGGCTGAAGAAATCCGTTGTTTAGATTTGAGATGTATACTGTTCGCTGCTTTAGCAGTCCTGATGTTCTCGTCTGCCTCTGCGACGGAGGTTGAGTCCGGGTACTTCAAGGCTTCTTCCACGGGTACAATAACCGAGGACGTCGGTTTCCGGCCGGACTACATCGAGTTCATTACCGCCCAGCAGATTGAGCAGAAAAACTTCCACCAGACCGACCCCCAGAACAACGACTGCCCTGACAACGTGAACGGCTGGGCAGAGGGCTCAGTGCTTTTCGACTCCGCAGGTACAACTTCTTCGGATGTCAGGAAACAGTTCTCCATCGGTATTTTCAGGAACTCCGACAGTACGAACGGGCACAGGATTGCGTCCTCGACTTCCGACGCTATAAAGAACCTGTACGTCAGCCAGAACGCGAATCTCTGCGGAGGCCGACATCCAGAGCGTGTACGACACATACGACGAAGTAGTGCGGTACAAGGCCTACCAGTTCCCGGACAACATGAACTTCGACGCGGGCATGGTTAAGGTCAATTCGAAGGGTACAAAGGATATCAACACCGGTTTCCAGCCGGCAAACCTCCACATCAGGGGAGCCCAGCAGCTTATCAACAAGGAAACCGTCAGGACGTTCCACAAGAATGACGACGGCACGGAAGGAGACACTACCCACGGGCGTTCAAAGGGCTACGCCACGCTTGACAAGGACGGGAATGTAATCGACCAGCAGTCGATAGGCACAGCTTCAAACTCTCACTCTACCAACGGCCACCGGAGCCTCGCCAGCGACCAGGACATAATCAACACGGTCTACGTTGACAGGGAGGGGAACGAAATCGGCCGTTTCGCGGCAAAGATTACCGGGGCGGACAGCTCAGGCTTCACGGTGGATGTCAACACCAAGTACACCGATAACAGCAATGTCGAGACGGATGAAGTATTCCTTTACAGAGCCTGGGGGTTCAGCTACTATGAGTTCGATATAGGCTACC
>JBDGSK010000086.1:0-3812 GCA_042217575.1 Candidatus Nanohaloarchaea archaeon
TTTCTAGTCTCCTATAAATATTCTTAGGAACTGATCCTTCTTAATCTCTAGGAAACTAGAATTTGGATTTCAATTGCTATTGGCTTCGGTGTGCTGCTGTTAGTATAATGTAACCAACTTGTTGGCATGATGTTATCTCCATTTTTTTGTATTGTTTAATGACTCAATTCTATGGCTCCACCAATAGAGGATATTCGGGTCTCGGATTCAATCAAAGATTTCTTACAAGAAAGATTAGGGAAGAAAAAGTATAGGCGACTGAGAGCAGTGTCAGATAGAGCAATCCTTAAGACTGCTCCATTAGGTGAAAATACAGGAACTAAAATTATCTATAGGTGGGATCTGCTTGATAGACACCCTAACAGAGACGAGTTGTATGCTTCGGAAGAGCAATGTAGGGCTATAAGAAAGGAATTAATTGCTAAGCTCATCTTCTGTGATGATATTGAAACTATCGACAATAGTGTGAAAGAAGAAGCTAGAGATTATATCGATGGAGAGTTTGAAGAGCCACTAAAATGTCCGAGGACTGGGGAGAAAATACTTTTATCAGAAATTAAGGAGGCATTGGGCCAAACTAGTGTTCTAGGCAGAGACGAATCGCCTATAGGCTTCGCTAATCCTCCACAGGAGTCTGAAGGAGTATTTGAAAGAGGAAATATTACTTGGTTAAAGCCTCCAACTCATTTATATGAACTAAGAGACTACTTTGACGACATCGGAGATAAGATAGTTGAAAAAATACAAAGAAAGACCTATAAAACCGACAGGAGGTTAACAGGAGTCTATAAAACTAACAGAGAGCACAGATGGGAGTCTCATCCTGATGATCCTCAATCTGCCTCTAGATTTGAGTGCTGGGAGATTGAAGTAAAATTGTTTGCACAAATGTTCAAATTTGATTCTGCTCCCAAAACGCCAGATTCAATCAAGAAAAGTCTTGAGGAATACGTTGAAGGCGAACTAAGTTCTGGAACATTTTTAGCACCAATTACAGGTGAACCAATAGATTATGAAACGTTTATAGAGCATATTCTGGACGCTACACATGGTGAATCTGGTTATCACATAGGACACCTAGAGCCATTAGCTTACGAGGGTGGAGATGGAAGGCATGAAATGGAAAATATTTCCTGGATCACTGAGCTAGGTAATAGAGTTCAGGGTAGTAACTCTTTTTCTAAGATTGTTGAGCAGATTTTCAACATGGCATGTTATCATAAAGAGAGGTTAAATTTGGATTGGGAGGAGTTGGATGGATGGACTGCTGAAAAAAGGAAGAAAAGTTGAGGTCAGTCCTCGCTCATAACTTCTTCAGCTTCTTTTCTAAGCTCAGCTCTTTTATCTACAATTTCCTTCATCTTGTCTCTGACCTCTTCTTTCTTTTCTGGTGTTTTTGGAAGTGGTAAGAGAACCTCCCTTAACCTTTTCTTACTGAGGCTATCAATTATTTGCTGGTTGAATTGTCTAGCCTTTATCTGCTCTTGGACAACAGGGTGGTTAAGGGCATAAAACAGGAGATAAGGGTCAAGGTTCTCCTCATCTTCCACTCTCACTCTGTAGAGGTGGCTTTGATATAAAATCTTTGTATCATGTTCCGTTATCATACAAGATGTACCAATGAGAGATGTTCCATCTTTTACTAATAGTATATCTCCTGCTTCTAGGTCCGCTTTACTTTTGTATTCTTCATAGATGTCTTCACTAACTCGGTGTTGTGGGTCTACTTTAATTTCCCAATTGGCTATGTCCGAAGTTCTGATGAAGGGGATATCTCCAGTACCGTAATTTATCTTCCCTACTTCACAGCCTGAACCTAAGGAAATTGTTTGGTCATCAATCAAGTCCCCAAACTGTACTAAATCATAGTTTTCCTCCATCTTTTCGAAACTATTCTCAAACTCGGGGTCATAGTATCTCGGTACGAAAATGTTGTTTTCAATGCTGGATAGACTCGTCAAAAATCCGAGATTATCCTGTTCGGGATCTTCTCCGTTCTTTATCTGTTCAAATCGATTCTTGATTAAAGGCAGGTCATCTAGGAGGTATTGTTTCCCGTCAAATTCCTTGATGGTGGGGTTCCCTCTTGAATCTTTTCCACACCAGTTTGCAGAGGCCATAAAGAATTCATAGTCTTCCTTGGGGTTTTCCTTCTTTTCTGCAATAAGTAGACAGGTTTTGGCGTGGGTATAGGGCTCAAATAAATCTTCTGGCATGGCCATAACACTCCAGATTTCGGTATTATTTCTTAGATACTCCATAATGTACCGATAGGAAGGGCTTCCGAAAAGGCTCTCAGGAAGCACTATACCAATTTTTCCCCCTTTCTTTAGTAATTGAAGACATCTCTCTATGAATAGAACTTGCACGGTCGTATTGAGAGTCCTATTGGTCCTTTCCCAACCGTTTTCTCCTTTTTTCCACTTATAAGATAAGTCATATTGCTCTAAGGTTTCATTATCCTTGATTTTTTGTCCGGCTCCGAATGGAGGGTTTGCTAGAACTATATCAAATGATCCTAATTCAATTTCGTCGTTATTCCATTCTTCAGGCTTGGCTAGGCTGTTCTCACAAAAAATATTGCTGGATTCATGGTCAATCAGAGAGGTTCTGGCTCTTGCGACTTTTGAGAGAAATTCGTCTTTGTCCATTCCATAAACTTCACACCTTTCTTCATCTCCTGTAAAGTCTGACAGGTCGTGGCTCTTTTTTCCGTTTGCAGACTCGATTAGTGCTTTAGCAAGAAAAGTTCCGGTTCCGCAGGCCGGATCTATTACCTTATCTCCTGGTTGAGGATTGATTATACTTGTTAACAATTCGACTGTGTTGTCAGGGGTGAAAAATTGGCCTTGTGATCCCTTCAAAGCTGGAGTTATGAAGAACTCGAAAGCATCTCCCAGGATATCTCTGTCTAAGTCGGAAATTTTTTTGCTCCCTAGTGCATTTTTGATATATTCGAGAGATGAAGAGCTTAGTCTTATTTCATCTTCTTCGTTGAAGACTTCAGAATAGTCATTTTTTACTTTTTTCTCAAAATAATCTTTGAATATGCTCCCTATATCTTCTTCACGGTCAGATCTGAATAGGTCGTCATTTCTTTCTTCAGATTCTACTTTTGTGAACAATATGTTTATCATTTGTTCTGAGATCGTTTGATCTCTAGTAATCCCTTCCTCGTGTGATGCTACGTAATTTCTAATGTCTTCTAACGTTTTTAAGAAATTATGATTTTCTCCCTCTACCTCCTCGTATTTTTGAATTTCTTCAACATTCATCGTTATATTTGTTCACTTCATGATCTTTTTTATATTGCCTTGTCTTTATCTTGTAACTATCTTGTATGCAGATTAATTATAGAATGCTCATTCATTAATTGTTATGGATTGGGACAAGTATTCTTTCGTTGTAGCTAGTGAGTATAGAACAGATATTATATTGCAGCTATTTTCAGGAGAGCCTCTTACCCCGAAACAGATTTCTGAACGTACAGATTATAGACTAACTCATGTTTCTAACACCTTGAGCGACCTAAAGGGAAAAGAGTTGGTTCGTTGTATTACTGAGGATAGAAATAAAGGGAGATTATACCAATTAACAGATGAAGGTAGAAAGATAGCTGAGAAACTAGAAAATTGAATATAGAAGTTCAATTTCTCTTCTAATCTAAGTCATCAATGAGAGAATATTGATGTCTCTCTATAATTGTCTTCATGTCTCTTGTCTGCTTGTCTCTTTGATGCTTTGAGAAAATAAAAGCATGTGTAATTGTTGTTAGGTTGCTTGTTTCTATGTAACTTCTATAAGCAAGTATT
>JBDGSK010000087.1:0-7822 GCA_042217575.1 Candidatus Nanohaloarchaea archaeon
GTACTGGTGCCACGGCAGGAACAGGAGGTTGTAATCCTGCTGCCCGGTGTCGACCCGCTGCTTGACCTCGTACCACTCCTCCGGGTAGTCCTGCGGCTCGACCTGGCCCTGGAAACCTGTTAGCATCGGGAACGTGTAGACCGCCGGGACCAGTAGTGCGATGGCGAGGAAAATTTCGGGAGCTCTCGACCTGATTAAATTTTCGATCAATTGATTAGTTTCTGGATCAACCTCCCTCACTTTCGCTTCTATCTTCTCTTTCAAGTCCTTCACCCCGAGCCCTCCGAGATACGCGTAGACGAGGGCGATGAGAGCGACGAACTTCTGGCTGTCCCTCAGGCCGCGGAAGAACGGCACGTTCCTGAACATCCACTCGTACACCGGCGCAAACATCCCGGAAGCACCGGCACCAAGGATCACCGCGATGAGCCATGTGACCCCGAGCGCCTTCACGACGTAACCTATCTCCTCGTCCCGGTAATACCTGTTGAAGCCGTGGACCGCGAAGAACAGGATCGGGATGAAAAGCCACTGCGTCCACGGCGCCACATCCTTCGCGTACACGTAACCCTCCCGCCAGAAACCATGCATCGACGCCACCGACCACAGCGCCGAGAACGCGTCCGGAGAGGGAGCGAACGCCGTCATGTCCGAGGCGGAGATGCCGGAGGTTACCCCCGAAGTTAGCGCGGGGTACAGCCAGAAGAAGTTGAGCCCGAGGTACGCGGCGAACGCCTTCGAAACCCTCCTGGTCGCGGTCCGTATCCCTCCTCTCTCGTGTACCCTGAACGCCAGGACGAGGGCGAGCATTATACCGGACATGTACAGCGTGTGGGAGGAGACGGAGAGCAGGGTCAGGGCGGCCACGAACTTCACGAATTCCGCTCTCCCGCCGCCCTCCATGTAGGCCCTGAACTTCTCAAGCACCAGCGGCAGGAACGCCAGCACCAGCACCAGCTTCCAGTGCCCCGCCAAGATCCTGATGTAGACGTACGGGTTCACCAGGAGTACCGCGGCGGCGTACAGCCTCTCACCCCGCAGATACAGCAGCCCGGAAACCGTGATGGATGCCAGCGCCAGAATTATGAAGAGCTTCTGGCCACCACTCACACCGAGGATATTGCTTGAGGCCGTATAGTAGGCGTCGATAAGCAATGTCGCTCCGTACCTCGGCGCAACGAGCCCGTAGAACTTCTGCCCCAAGAATTCAGCTCCTGGCCCACGAATCATGTCGAGGCCGAAAATTAAACCCTCCCCTCTTAGGCTCAAAGATGCCGCTATTATCCCTATTAGAGCAGCTATAATCAACTTTACACCTTCCCGAAAAACAAAATTTTGACTGGTTAGGAGGCTCATCTAATTCTCCTATTGTATAGGTTTCTCAGCCGGATTCTTAATTTCGATAGAATTCTATTCAGCTTTCCTCTACGATCGGAAAGAAGCAGAGAAACGATTACAATCAACCAACTCAATCCATAAACCCACACTACAGCAGTCCTACCAAACTGCTCCTTATAGTAAATATCTGCTTTAGAAGAGTTTGTGAAGCCGTTCGCCCACCCATATGCCCGGAAATGTTCCGAGCCTCCAACTCTACTTTCCCACCCTTCAGCGTAGGAGGTTCTTAATACCGCTGAACCAGCAGGAATACTGTCGTTGACCGAATAGTCTTCAGAGTTCAACCACGGCTCTTTCTCCGGCTGCAAGATAACCTCCGATATGGTCGCGTTCTTCGCCTTTATTCTCAAAGAAAGCGTTTTGCTTCTTTTCTTGAACCTTAACGGCAGTTCTCTGAACTCGGCGCTCTGGATATTAATTCTATTAGAGGCGGACTTACTTCCGTTAAACCAGTGGAAATAAACAGTACCATTCCCTTCGCCTCTAACATCAATCGAGTAATATTCAGAGCCTGTGAGGTTCACATCCTGTGCCAAAGGCAAATTCTGACCTTTGCCCGAGTACACCACACGCACAAAATTATCTGAGCCGTCCTGCCTTAGCAGAACTCTTGTATTCCGAGGAGGCGTCCACCACCCCGCCAAACCCTCACCGAAATCCCCATTCTCCAGTTCGTTCTGGCTCAGATCCCCCTGAGTTTTCTCAACTTCGCTCTCCAGCTTGTAAACCCTGAAACCGTTCTCGCGGAACGTTTTTTCATAATCTATGCTCTCGTTTACGAGGCTAGCTAAATCATTTGGATTTCCGAAAATCCAAGGAGCACCCCACTTCCTCAAAGCTCTAGGATTACCGCTGCTATACCTATATTGGCCAGATTTGGACATGTCAATAACTATGTAATCTGCCCCGAGCGCGTCCAAATCCGATCTTACCCCAATCCCGCCCTCCACAAATCTCTTAAAGAAACCTTCGACTCTCCGAGTGTTCTGAATATTATCATGGATTCCGCCGCTCTTAATGCCTATATGGTTCGGGTATACATGACGTAGCTTCAGCTGGGCTTGGTAATCATACGGCATCCAAAGCACCGTACCATTCAGGTCTTCGCTCACCTCATAGTATCTGTTTGACACATAATATCGGTCTCCACGAACTTCTTCCAATCCGAAAGCCCCTGAGGCGGGAGCCAGATATGCAGCCCAGCAAACCATTATGACGCCTATTAGGACCATATCACTTGTGTCGAGCTCAGTTCCAATAATATTCTGCAAGCCGCGTCCAAAGAGCACCGACATGCTCAATAGCAAGGGATACTGGAGCTTAATTGGATTCCTGAGAGAGAACAAAGGAGGAAAGAGCTCGAATAGTGGGTAGGTAAGACCATATTTTGTAGCTAAAATAAAAGTGGTAACAGCGGCTACAACACCGTAAAATAGCCACATGTCTCGATCCTTCCAGGCAAATAGCGCTACAAGAGGCACCACTAAACCTACCATCAAGACAGGCTCTGTATTATAACCAAGTTTATTCATAGCCTCAGCCCCATGATTACCAGCAAATCTAAGGACCGAGGATAAGGTCGCGAGTGAGTAGTTCCATTCTATATAATCGAATAAATTACCGCTAATTGATTCTAATCTTAGAGCTCTCTGGATTAAGTAGTGGATATTAGGCATCCCAAGAATAAGACCCAAAACACCCATACCGGTTAACTTACCCAGAATCGAGAAGTTATCCCTGCTGTTATATGCGAAATAAATCCAGAAAGGAGATAACATCCAAAAAAGCGTCCAAGGGTTTACTGAACCAATCGCCAGCAAGAGGGATGTATAAATGAAATAAGAATTATTCTTTTCCTCAATAGCCCTGTGTAGCGTATAAATTGCCAGAGGGGCGATGGCGAAAACAAACAACTGCGATACACTTCCATTGACAAATTCTTCTACGGTTACAGGGTTCAATGCATAAATCAAAGCCGAAAAGCTCTTGGCCCAGTACTGGTCAATATAAACGCTACTTAGCTGAAAAAAGGCCAGAAAACCTGAGGGGATTAAAATCAAAAACATTAGATTCTGGCCGAAAACACCTGCTAGCCAAGTTGCTACACCTAAAAATAAGGGAACTGTGTTATACAGATAAGAATATCCTAACTGGCTTCTGTGCCATTCTTCCAAAAACTTACTAATCGCGGTCTTTGAATAATAGGCAGGAAAATCTCCAAAAGCGTACAATTCCCCGAAATTAAGGTTTCTCAGAAGGAAACCATAGATAAGGAGAAAAATTATTAGTGTTATAGCTGTCTGGCAAGATTTTATCGACTCAAGAGCGTTGCTCTTATCCATCTTGACCAGATATTTGAAGTATATCTTCATAGAAATCTTTCATCCTTGGGTTTTTCTGATACAGTTCTTTATTGGACGAGTAGAAAGCGTTCGTATTATGAGCGGATTTTGTGGGCCGACCATGATCAGATATAAATATAATTGTATCAAATCCGGCGTACTTTGCATTTCTCCTTATTTTTCCAGCAAGCCTATCCATCTGTTCATACATCTCTCTTAAGTTCTCCTTTTCATTATCGGTACCTTCATACAGATGCTGGAAAGTATCCGGATAGAAGAAGTGACTCATCAGGAAATCGTAGCCCTCTGATATAGCGTTCATCGTTTCTTTTTTCCTCTTATCATGCTCAGCTTCTAAATCTCTCTCAACCACGTCCGACCCAAAGCCCAATCTAAATCCTAAAAACATCCTTTCCATATATGTGTTCTCGCTATAAACCGGGATGTTAAGATCTTTTGAATTGCTTATTTCGTCAAAAAGAGTGTCGCATCTTATCTGGTCTCGGGTATAAATATCTTGATTTTCCCATCCTAGTAATGCGCCCGCAGCCTCCATTAGGCGCTCACTCTTTTTCAATCTGTATCTAATGCTCTTTGGAATTTTACTGACTAAATCTCTATCGGATTCGTCCTGACTTAAACCCTTGATTCCATGCTCTTCATGAGTTTTCCCGGTGATAAATGTAGTGAAAAGCTCAGAAGTCATCCTCTTCGAAATCCCTGTATCGTTATCTATTTCACCATACTCTTGCATCTTGATTTCTTCGAGGCCAAATTCATCGATTAGTTCTCTATCTAAACCATCGAATGCCACTACAAGAACTCTATCCGCCATACTTCCCAACCTCTAGCTCAGAAATTTCCTTGTATAGATTGAAAGTTTTTCGGGAAATAAAACTCCAGCTGGGCAACTGTATATTTTTTTCCTGATTAAGGCCGTTAAACCTTCCTAACCCTTGTAGTTCAGAAATAAGCTCTGCTTGATCCCTGTCCGGGAAAAAGACTTCGTTAAAGTCTTCGGAACCGATTACCATAGTCTGGTAAGCAAGAGCCAAGTGAAGCGGCCCCGAACTTGAGAAAACATCTTTGTAGGGAAGGACTACTACGTCGGCCTTCCGGAAGTATTCTCCGATTTCTTCTTCTTTGACGAATCCAGTCATTTCTATGTTGTCGTGGTTCTCAGCTTTTTCCTTTATCTCCTGGTAGTACTCTTCGTAGACGTTTCCTTCATCTGCGTCAGGATGTTTGCCGCCAGCGATGATTGTCCTGTGGGCGAAATCGAGGTGTTCCTCGACCTCTATCAGCGTTTCCACTCCTTTGTAAGGTGCGATGTAGCCGAAGAAGAGGATTACCGGTACCTCCGTCTCGATTGGCTCCTTGTTTTCTACCTCTTCGACGCCGTGCGGGATGACGTTTAGCTTCTCCCCGGGAAGGCCGTAGTCGTCTTCCAGTATCTGCTCGAACTTTTCCTCGTGCACTATCAGCTCGTTCGAGGCTAGGCCTATCGAGCGGAAGTAGAGATGCAGACCTGTTCTCCAAAGGCGGGGGAACTCCGGCATCCCGTGTCTCTGGCAGAAGCCTGTGTCTATCTTTTCCTTCGAAATCAGGCCGTTGTGGAGTGTTACGATTACTTTTTTGCGCGAGAGCCTCAGTAGGAGCGCAAGTAGAGGGAATACAGCGGCGGATAAAGCGCCGCCGTACAGGAACATCTCGTGCTGGATGTGGATTATGTCGAAATCTTCATCCTGATCTCTGATATTTAGCCAGTTCGTTAATGGGTAGAGGATGCCTTTTTTCCATGATTCTACTACCTTGTAGTCTTCCTCCTCGTAGCCTTCGTTATTTGAGAAAACAGTGAGGCTGTCGACGAGTCCAGAGAGGTTTTCGACCAGGTTCTGTGTGTAGCTGGCGACTCCTCCCATACCTGCAGCGTGTTTTTCTCCCGGTGGCGGGAAGGTTGAAATCATTCCGGCTTTCAGGTCTTCAGCCATGTCTTCATCAAGTCCATTAGCATCGGTGGGGCGACTTTCCAGATTTTGACCTTGGAGTCGTCCGGGACGTGTCTCCACTTCACCGGGACTTCCGGGACTTCGCCGTTGAGTTTTTCGGCGTGGTAGAGCAGTTCTGCGTCGAAGCCGAAGCCGTCGCTCTGCATCTGCGACAGCGCGTCCTTCAGCAGCGATGTCTTGAAGGCCTTGGCGCCGCACTGCGTGTCGTGGACATCGACCCCGAGGAACAGGCTTACCAGCCGTGCGTAGGTGTAAGAGGCTATCCTGCGGGCGGGTCTCATGTCGCCGTTGAACTCCGAGTCCTCGAGGTAGCGGGAGCCGGCGACTATGTCCCTGTCCTCCAGGCGGGAGACGAGTTTTTCCAGCTCCTCCGGTGGAAGTGAGCCGTCCGCGTCCGTGAAGCATGTGTACCGTGTGTTGACGTGTTCCAGTGCGAACTTTATGCCGCCGCCCTTCCCGAGTCTTTCAGGGGCCTCGATGCATTCCACGTTGTCGTGTTTCCGGCAGTACTCTCCGGCTATCTCCGGGGTGTCGTCCGTGCAGCCGTCCATCTCTATGAGGAACCGTGTCCTGTCCGGGAAGTGCTCCAGGTAGTCGTCGAGGGTGGATGCTATCCTGTCCTCCTCGTTGTAAGCGGGTATCACCACTGTCAGCGAGCCGAGGACTTCCCTGTCACGGTGCTCGAGCTGCTGTCTAGAGATGGTCCACCACCTCCTCGACGCTCCCGTACCACACCAGCCCTATGGCGAGGGCCACGAGGTTGAAGGCGAGCATCAGCTGGACGACCTGCAGCATCGTCGATGCCAGCACGTAGACCGTGGCGAACTCCGCTGCTGTCAGCGAGGCGAAGAAGGTGATGTAGCGGCGGTGGTGCTTGGCGAGCGAGTAGCTTAGTATGACCTGCGACAGCGCGAAGACCGATATCATGAGGCCGTACCACGGGACCAGGTAGGCGATGGAGGTGTACTCGGAGCCGAACATGAGGCCGACTATAAGACGGGGGAACAGGGTGTAGAAGACGACCGCGCTGGCTGCGAGCCCGCCTGTGAAAAACAGGGCCTTGTAGAGAAGGTGGTTGGTCGTGCCCCCGGAGGAGTGGTTTTCCGATACCTTGGGGAACATCGCGCCGACTATGCCTCCCGGCAGGAACAGTATTATCTTGCCGAGGACCGTCGCGGAAGTGTAGAGGCCTGCCTGTGACGAGGCGAACAGGTTCTTTACTATTATCACGTCCAGGTTGGCGGGGACCGACAGGCAGAAACCTGCGAGTACCGAGGGCAGAACGTACCTGTAGACCTCCGACATCTCCGAGTAGCTGCCCGTCGCGGAGTACATGTCGCGCAGGTAGTATACTGTTATGGCGAGTGTCAGCACGCCCGTTATCAGCAGGGAGCCGAGCGCTCCATAGAGGCCGTAGCCGAGCGCGACCAGCGAGACTCCGAGCACGAGCTTGAGCGCGAACTGGAGCACCTGGAGGCCGCCCTGCGCCTTGAACCTCTGCAGCCCTCTCAGGGTGTTAAAGTTCACCGCCTTCACCGGGCCGAGCAGGGCGGAGGCGACCACGATGGCGAGCAGCACCGGGTCGTCGAACTTTATGAAATCAAGTATGTATCCGGAGACCAGCATCAGGCCGGCGAAAGCGACGAACATGAACGCCGAGACCCGGAGCTGGAAGTCGCGGAGGAACTTCTTGGCCTCCTGCTGCGTATGTTTTGATATGTACCGCGTGGTCACGATTCCCGTACCCTTCGACATAACACCTATCAGGTAGGTCAGGCCGAACAGCGCGCCGAAGACGCCGTACTGTTCCGGGCCGAGCATCCGTCCCATCGCGATCTGGTACAGGTAGTTGAAGCCGCCGCCGATGACCGTCGCGACCACCAGTATGGAGGAGTCCTGGAACAGGTCGTCCTGGAGGAGGCGGGTGGCGTATTCACGGCCGAGGGATGCGAAACGTGTCTTCATCGGTTTGCTAACAGGTTTAGGTAAATATCCGGGAGTTTTAAGACTCTTTGCGCTCGCCTCTTTTTCTGCTTTGGTTTTCGGGGCGCCCCTTGCCGTCTCTCCTGTGGA
>JBDGSK010000088.1:0-14797 GCA_042217575.1 Candidatus Nanohaloarchaea archaeon
GCCACCGATCTCTCCGGAGTAATATTCATGTAGACGTCGTGATCGTAAGCCGTGCATTGTCCTTTATCGTTTCTTGCACAGCATCCCCCCTCCCTTACCTCTACTTCCTGTTCCGCCTCGGCGAAGTTTTCCGGGTCGGTGCCGTACGCCAGTTCATCAGGCGTATCCACTATCGATGAGGTCAGGCTGACCCCTTCCGGGGGACTTGCGTCTATCGAGTCAAAGCTGTTCTGTATGGCGGCGTCGGCGGCGTCGGCGGCTTCCTGTTCTGCCTCGGCGAAGTCTTCATCACTCGGCGATCCGCAGCTGTAGGATTCGCCTGAGTACTGGCCGGCCTCCCAGGAGTTCGAGAGCCTGTGCATGTAAGAATAAGCTGTGTGTGCCAGAAGACTGTACCGTGCTCTTGAACCGTTGAAGCTGATGCTGAGGTTGTCAATAGTTCTCGAGACCGTGCGGCCGTTCAGCCGGCATCTCATGGCTACAGTTCCCGCGGAGAATTCCTCTTCGCGGCGAGCGTAGTTGAATGTAGCGTTCTTCACAGCAGGGTTGCATCGGGACGATCCTTCAAGGCGGTACCGCACAGTTCTCTGGCTTACATCTTGCTCCAGGTTGCAGTTAAGCTGCTGGAGTATGTTTTCCTTGCCGCACCGGTAGGTTCTGTTAAGCGGCCGGGAGACTTTCTTGCCTGTCCAATTCTCTCCTCCCGCATCCTGTCCCAGGCTGTAGGATCGGTTGTGGAGCGAGTAACGCGCCGCCTGCCTGAGATGATCGTAGGCGTAGTTCGAGGTGTAGGCATTGACCCGTGATATGGCGCTGACATCGGTTATGGCTTCTGTCGCTTCAGCTGCGAGCGACTGCGTTACCGGCACCGAGAACCCGGCCACGGATATAGCCAGTACCAGCGCCGCCATCATGACCATCAGCCCTCCGAGTCCTTTCAAAACGGTTCCACCTCGAAAATCCTGTTTTCAGTCCTTGTCCAGAGCATTAACCGTGTTTTGTTGCCCGACGCCAGGGCTACCGGTAGCGAGACCAGGTTCCACTGCGCGCCAGGATACCTCTTGTCGACGGATACTGAAAAGCTGTCATTCCTTCCTCTTCCCGCGGTGAGGTGGTAGTCGACAGGATTGGCGTAGTTGCCGAACCATGTCCTGTTCATCTTGAAGCTGAAGTAGTTCCTGAGATCCTCTCTGACCCTGCTTTTCGAGAACCTTTCACCGTTGATCCTGATCCTCTGACCGTCAGGAGTGGAAAAATACAATGATGTCAGCTCGTAGGCTGTCGCGCTGTACCGGCCTCGCGGGACCTGTGGAGACCGGTAGACGCGGTCGGAGAGTGCTGTCTGCAGCGCGGTCATCCTGCGAATGTCGCCGACTTCATGGTTGAATCTCTGGTTTATGGTCTGCTTTGCTATCCCTCCACCGGTTACCAGTGCTGTGAACTGGTACAGCGCCAGGACGACCACTATGAAGAATAGGAATACGACAGCGATCAGCTGTACTACCTGTCCTTTACGGCTCATAGATGTATATCCTCGCGGGTAAAAGCGGTTTGTCAGGGTTTGGCGGTTCCAGCAATATCTGGGAGAATACTGCATTGCGGAGTTCTCCCTGCGTATCGGCGCGTTGCTCCTCACACATTGCAGGGATGCCGTAGTCATGGTTCCCTGCCTGTTCGGCCTGGAGCTTCATTATATCGAGCCGGTACGCGAACCTTTCATCCAGGCCAGGTATTTTCGGAAGATAGCAGTTAGCGTCGGTATCTCCCCGTACAGATTTCGTGGTGAAGCCTACGCTTCCTTTCTCAAGGCGGTTCGTGAAGTAAACTATAGGCACCGTCGCTCTTCTCCCTGAGTAGTTGTAAGGCTCCAGACCTGAGTTGCGGAGTTCTGTAGCGTTCGCATCAAGTTCCAGGACATTTTCCAGCACCGCGGCTTTCCTGTACTCGCTGGTGTAGGCCTGGCTGATCTGTATGTCCAGGTTTGTAAGGCCGCCGACCAGGAATACTGCCACTATGCCTACGGCGAGGATTGCGTAGAAGTTTGAGGGTATCTGGGCTATCAGCGTGTCTTCCTCTGCCATCAGCACCTCCCCCTGGAAACGTTGAGAACAGCACCGTCCACACTTATGCAGAGTTTTTCCTCCAGCTTCTTCCAGTTTTCAGGCCCCTGCACCTCATTGAACCCTTCTATCCTTCTCTCCGTTTTTTCGCCGCCGTATCTCAGCGATATATTCTGTCTCTCTACACGGTACTCGTAGCCCTGTACCTCGATCTCTATAGTGGCGTTTTCCGCAGAGTTTAACGCGAGCGCTGCCGTGTCTATTCTGCTGGCCGTGATGCCGATAGCTTCTTTTTTGACAAAACTGGTGCCTGCCTGTGTCGCACCAACCAGTATCCCGAGGACGAGCAGCGCGCCGAAGACTCCCTGGATGATTATAGGTGGTAGGCCTGAAACTCCTTTCATCGCGGATCCACTTCTATCGTTACTCCAGGATTTTCTCCTCCTGATCCTGTGATGTTGAAGTTCCAGTCTCCCTCTGTGACAAAGTCTTTCCCTCCTCTCTTGATCGTAAGGTCGCAGATGTAAGTCCGGGATTTCCAGGGACTGGAAGACTTGAAGGAGGCCTTAAGGAACTCTTCCCCGTTATTTTCCGCGACCTCAAGCCTCTGCATCTTCTTGAACTCCAGGTTCAGCTCTGTCCGGAAACGTGCAGCGTTATTCTTCGCCTGTTTGCATTTTTCGCGGGTCGCCTGTTCGAGCGATCTCAGCCGGTTGAAGTCAGAGCTTTTATCGGCGAGCCCCAGCATGTTCATCAGCGGAGCAATGCCTGCTCCCAGCGCTGCAACCGCCATCAGCGCCCCTATGACTGCGAGTACTGCTCTTGAGGAGGTCATCCCTTTCATGCCGCGTATCGCCTCCTGTTGAAGCTGTTGACCGATGTTCCGCTGCATTCGTCAACGCTGTTTCCTGGATTGGAAAGTATACAGCCGAGCGTCGAGGAGTGATTGCTTCCCGATCCTGTCACTGTCTCGCCGGCCTTGCTTATTATCCCTGTAGCCGCCCCGAATATCGCCACGACTACTACAAGCGCTATCAGCATCAGGACGAGGACTCGGAGCGTCAGTTCCATGGTATCAGCTGAAAGGGTTCAGGCCGGTCGAGGAATGGTTCACGCCGAAAACCTTGAACTGGGTTATGTAGTCGTTGGATACCACTGTGATGACTGCGGCAAGTATCACCAGGACGACCATTACCAGCAGCAGGTTTATGGGCAGGGTGAATCCCTTCTCCGACCTCATAACGTTTACACTGTCGACGGACGGTTAAAACGTCACTGTTCTAACCGGGGCTGAGCTGTTCCATGTGTGGCAGCACCGAGCCGAGAAACTGGTTAACAATTTCGTTAAACCAGCCCTGGAATGACGCGAACACCAGTGCGATAAACATCGTCATCAGGACAACCATCGCGATCGTTCTTATCGAGAGCTCCACAGTATCACAGCGGTATCAGCCAGTCCAGGAAACCTGTTACAGCCTCGACAAGAGACTCAAGGAAGCCCTGGTTCTGTTCGTCCTCCGGTTTTCCACCGCAATCCGACGGACAGTTGTCCGCGGTCTCTCCTGTTTCGCAGGCAGCGTCCTGGTCGCAGGAGGCGTACTCCGATACATACGCGGTGAACTCGATGCTGTTATCTGAAGTGTCTCGAACCTCTATAAGGTTGCCTGCAGGATGGTAGGGTACCAGAACGGAAACAGTGTCTTCAGCGTGCTCTGGAGTGACGTTCGGGTTCATCGTCAGGGCACTCATGGTTACGGGAGCGTTGAAGTATCTTCTTTCCAGTTCCGTGCCGTTGAAAGACTCCAGTATAGCGACGTACTGTCCTTCCCCTATGTTTTCACGCGGTTCTACTTCAGTGAGAGAGACGTTTTCCAGGCTGAGGCCGCCTGACCTTCTTTCCATGTCCAGCAGGTAGGACTGGCCGTAAGCCTGTCCTGCGAGAAGTAATATCGCCAGCGCGATCACAGTCTTTTTCACTGAAGCATTCCTCTCCTGTAGGCTTCGATAACCGTTTTTATCCTCCGCTCGTTGACCGGGCCGTAGTCGTACGAGGGGAAGATCTGGTAGTTCATGATTGACATTATCGTCGGCCGGATATTATCTTTTACGTAGCTGCAGCCGTTGAAGTAACTTACTCCCTCATTGTTCTCTGCGAGGCTTCCCCACCACTGCTGGGCTCTGCTCCTGTTCGGTGCGCAGTTAGGAGGCAGCGGTATATCCCGGCCTCCTTCCTCAGTGTATTCATCGGCGAGACCGGCGAAAGAGTGGCCGAACTCGTGGGCAAAGGTTCTCGGATCGTTCTGCCGGTCGTTGTCGTACCAGACCGTGTCCCCGAGCCCCATACCTATATCCGAGGGCGTCACGCCAAGCCATCTCTCCATGAAGTCTGCGGTTCCGACCAGGTCGCGCAGATCATGCGGCTGGAGCTGAACCTTCTTGCCGATGTAGACGTTCGCCTCCGTCTTCCATGTCCTGCCTTTCAAAGGATTCACAGGAGCGGATGCGACCGATCTTCCTTCCTCCCTGGAAAGTACAACTATCTCGTCGAGCTTCCTGGAGGCGCACATCGAGTCCGGCTTCAGGTACGATGAAGGCGAGTTTACAGGCACCTTTTCCGAGGTGTTGAGCACCCAGAAATTGAACATTTCTCTGTTGCTCTTGAAAGGTCGGAGAGACATAAGTCCCTGGTTGTTGCCGTTCCAGTCTACAAGGTAGCTTGCGTTGGACTTCAGCTGGGAAACGTTCTGGAACTGCCCTCCGTAGAAGAGAACGTCTATCTTCTCCGAGGAAGGCCCGTTCTTCCTCAGTGGCTTGCATCTTTCGACCGGTTCCTTGACCCCTTTGCTGACCCAGTTGCCGGATTCCATGTCGCAGCTGTAAACCTTCCTCGTGCCGTTTCTCAGTGTGACCGTGACTTCTCTATTCTTCTGCGATTCAAGCCATTCAACCGATTCATCGCAAGACACCCATTTCGGGTTTTTCCACTCCTTTCTCTGGGTGCAGAGCAGGTCACCGTACATCTCAAGGTGTTTTCCTCCCACCTCGCTCAGGAGGGGAGCGCTGTCCGACTTGATTTTTTTGCCGGTTTCAAGCCCGTTATAGGCAAGTATCCTGTAGAGGCCTTCTGTCCCCATCCCGCTAATACCCATGTTTATGAATCTCTTGACCGCTGCTGCAGGGTTTTTCTCTGTTTCAAGGGAGCTGTCGAGAACCTGGGGTGCATCGTGTAGCGGGAAGTTTCCTCCCTTCCCCTCAAGAACCGTTCCTTTCCGGTAGTCCAGGTAGCCGGTCTCGTCCCTGCCGAGCAGGTTGTACTGGTATATATCAGGATCTCTTTCACGGATGGATAGCCGGCAGGTTCTGCGCCCTTCCTTTTCGAGTCTGAAGTCCTTCACCGAGGATATACTGCCGCCGACACCTCTCTCGTTAGTGTCGGCAGAGATCTTCAGCGTCGAGCCCTGTGCATTGGCATCCTTCGGTATCTCCGGCGGGGAGGTGTCACAGTTTTTCGAGTTGTTGACCTCTGTTATCTGGATGTAGGGGAAGTAACGTGTCTTGCCGTTCCATACCTCGTTTGACAGGTCGTAGCCTGTGAACTCTCCTTTCGTCGCGGCGTAACCCTTGTTGACCTGGAGGTATCCCTTGTCGCCCGGGCAGAGCACGACTTCTGTGTACCCTCTCTTGCCTGACCAGCGTTCCACCATCTTGTCCTGCGCCAGGTATCCCTGCGTTCCGAAGATGTTCCTGGCGTTGAGCCAGTCATTGTTTTCCGAGCATAGAGGGTACTGTGCGGCGTCTATACCGTAGTTCCCCCAGGATCCGTACTTCTTTTTGGCGTAGGCCTTTGCGTCCTGCCAGTTCATGGACTTGCCGTAGTGCCTTACCCTGCCGTCTTTGATGTCCTCGGTGAAGACTACTGGCCAGGCGTTCGCGACCGGTTTCTCGCCTATATCTACAAGGTTTCTTACAGGTGTGGGGCCTCCGCATCCCGGATACACCATCTCGTCGAAGCTCTTGCCGCTCACCGATACTGCCCAGGGCCGGAAGCTCTGGGTTGTCGAGCTTGTCTCAGTTATTGATCGTAGGTCTCTTGAACCGGTCGAATTCAGTTCCTGTGACGCGTATGAAACCTGTTTTTTGATCTTGTAATAGTTCTCCTTCCAGCCCTCTGATTTATGAGGCCCGTAGGTCTTCCGGGTCTGGAGCACTATCCTGTCCTTCACAACAAACTGGATCCTGGAGAACTTGCCTTCCATATCGTTTCCGGTGTTCCCCCAAAGGTTGTAGAGGCTTGCTATCAGTGTCCCTCCCTGTCCTGAACAGGGCGGCTCTCTGCTGTAACTGGTCTCCGAGAGCGGTCTGTAGCCTCCGCTGTTTATCGTCTCCCTGACGAAGCTGCAGGAGTGCGCTCTATCCCAGGTGTAGTGGGCGAGAGCGGAGAGTTCCCAGGTGGCGTTGTAACGGCCGGAGTTGTCGAGCTCCACCCTTTCCGACATTCCCAGGAACTGCTGGACTTCACTGTAACCGTCCTTCATGGCGCCGTAGAGCGGCCCTCCGATAGTCCCGGCCACGACACCTCCTACCATGAGCAGCAGTACGAGGTGTCCGATCGACTGTATCTGTCCTTTCAACATATCACCGATCGATCCGTTATGTCAGCCATCCTGTTGGCGATGGCCTGCATGATCGGGCTTGAACACGAGCCAGCGTTCTTGACTCCCTCCGCAGTCGGCAGGAAAAGTGACAGGACTATCGTGCCGAGTATTATTGCCAGAAGTATTCCCAGTATCATCTTCATGGAGAAAGACTGGCCTTTGCGGTTCAGGTTTTCAGGTATCACGTGAAATCTTTGACTCTATCGATTGATAAAACCGTCAGTTGAGCGCCTCCTGTATAGCTTCCGTAAGTATCTTTGTCAGACTCTCGTTCAGGATCGACATCAGCACCAGTGACGCGATCACGGCGACAACGAGTACTACCAGCTGCTCCATAGAGAAGCTTGCTTTAGACCGACGCGACACTGTTGACCAGACCTCCGAACAGCAGTGTTATTATCAGCAGGGTTACCGCGTAGAAGAACATACCTGAGATCATTATCTTGCCCGTGAAGAGATCGCGCGAGGTCTTGCTCTCACCTTCTGTTATCTTGACATAGAAGGTTCCGAGGATGAACAGAAGCTGGATCAGGTAGACGCCTACCACCAGCTGCAGCATCTCCGGCGGTATGGCATCGTTCAGGTTGCCGAGTATACCTCCGAAGCCCGGTGTCGAGGCAGGTGCTCCTGCTGGCAGCGAGGTCTGTGTCTGCTGGAAGCTCTGCGACAGCTTGTACATCGCGCTTATGATGGTCTGCGACATCCCTACCGCGACCCCTGAAACGATCGGCGCGAGCAGGTAGGCCAGCATCTGTATCGTGGTCGTTGTACTCTCCATCAGGTCGTTAAGCTGCTCCTGAGTCTTGTGGATATTTTTCAGGTACCTGGAGATCGTCATCATCGCTGTCGAGGCCATCCCTGTACCTTTCTCCGAGGATTCAACTATCGCCTTCATGACTGTTTCGATCATCTTGCTGGGGAACTGGTTCAGTGCACCGTAGGAATCGTTGAATATGGCGTCTTCGAACGTCATCCCCATGTTCTTTACGTTGCTGGAGGCCTTGTAGAACAGCTCGGAGATCTCCAGGTCGGAGGTCGACTCTGCGGCCTCTTCCAGCGCGAGTTCTACCGGAGTACCTCCGGATATCTTGTTGCCGAGCTCGAAAAGCGCGTTCGGGAACTGCTGTTCTATCTTCTGCAGCTTCTTCTCAGCCTTTTTTCTTTCAAGGCTTCCGAGCGTCTTTGAAAGCCCGATACCGAGTCCCAGCCCGAAAACTATAGAAACAGACCGCATCAGCATCGGCACCGGCGCAGGATTTCCCCCGGAAAGAAACACTCCGGGAACAGATCCTGTAGCCTCGAACCCTGTGACGGGGTACATCTGCGGGAATGTCAGGTAGCCGAGGAAACCGTAGGCCGAAACCGCGATGAAAACTCCGAGACCTATCGGCCAGGACGGTATCCGCATTCCTGCGACAGTGTATTTCCCTCTCTCCGGCATCGAGCCTTTCTCGGTTACCTGTGTTGATATCGTTGGCGGACGGGCCGAGAGCGTCCTCTGCATGAACCAGTAGAGGAATCCGGGGAGTAGAAGATTGAATATCACGAAGAGGTGTAGCGGTGTGACGACCCCGCCGAGAAATACCGAGATCAGGGGCAGCATTATCATGCCGAGAACCGGCAGCATCGCTCCGAGAGCGTTGAGTATCATGACCGGTGTTTTCAGGTTCTGGGCGTAGTGCTTCATCTTCTCCTTCGTACCGTCCAGTATGTTGTCGATGGCGTCCTGAAGGACGGATTCCCTGCGGTCAGGACTGGGCTCTCTCATCGCCGCCCTTATCAGGTCGAGAGATTCAAGGAAGTCGTTGTTGAAGTCCTTCCAGCGCCGGGTGTACTTCTCCAGCGCCTCGCTGACTGTATTGTACTTGCCGACCTCTACTTTCCATAGAACTCCTTTCAGGTCGTCGGATATAGGGCCGTCAAGGTTCAGCGCCGCGAACCGGATCGCCCCTTCGAGGTTGGGAGAGCTTCGCATGTAGACGACCATGTAGAGTATCGCAAGTATCATCTCGCCGCTGCTCTTGACCACTTTATTCTTCGCCGCGTACTTCGGAAGGTAGTATGTATACGCTGCAGCAGCGATGGGAACCGTAAGCATGAGAAGTGTCAGGGATGTGGGCAGTAAAGGCCCGAGCAACTGGTTGACGGCGAACACGAGAAACCACGAGACCATGGACGCCAGGAAGACCGCTACGGTGGCGGATAGCACCATCCCCGGCGTGACATCCCAGCCGAGAAGCCTGAGGGAGGGCGCAAGTTTTTCGCGGGTGTTCTCGCCGGCGCTGAGATTCAGGATTGACGACGACGTTATGCAGAGTTTCTCATACCGCGTTTTCTCCTGGTGTTCCTGCTCTGCTTCGCGGTACTCCTTGTAGGAGCGGGAGTAGCTTCTCTCATTGTCGGACTCCTTATCGTATGGCGGACGCTCAATGTCTCTGTCGATGCTGTCTATTATTTCATCTATTTTTTCCTTGCGGTCTTCTTCGTCCAATAGTCACACCTGCTGGTCAAGCCATTCGTTCCACCTTGCGAAGATGCGTTCAGGCTCCTGGCTGCCGTATTCTTCACTGACACGGTTGGATATAAGGTGGAACTGCTGGTTGGCTTTTACGACAAACTCCGCCTCCAGTAACTCGTCGTTGCCTGTTTCCTCCGCGCGTTCTACAAGCTCCTCTTTGATACGTTTCCGGAGCTGGATGTTGTCCCAGACCGCGTCCCAGTCACCCTTCCATTCGCGTATGTTCTCTGCGATACGGTTGAGTATCAAAGACTCTCCGTTCAGCAGGGTGTCGGTCGGCACAAGCTCATCCTTGTTGCTGTCGTACCGCATCAGGTCGACGAACGCGTCTTCTTCAAGCGGGTCATCCTTCCACTCCTTTCTTACCTCAGTAATTCCTGTGACACGGCGGTAGGTTTCCAGTCCGTCCGGGCTCTTTATCTTGTTCGTCGAAACAATGATATCGGTCGCCTTGAAAGACGTGGCCGGAACCCCGAGATCGTTCACCACTCGGTCGAAAACAGCATAGGGATCTTCACCGTGGATCGTGCCGCCGACAAAGTTTGCGACCGCGCCGACACGCATGGCCTCGTAGAGCGTCTGGGCCTCGTCCGAGCGAACTTCCCCGACTACAAGCGACGAATCGCCCAGGCGCAGCGAAGTCCTGATCGCTTCCTCGGCTGGCAGCTCGTTCTCCACCTGTGTTATGACTGACCGCGACTTCATCCTTTCAACGTTGTAGCCGAGATCCTTCATCTGGTCGATAGGCAGCTCCAGTGTGTCCTCGACGGTAACGATACGGTGCTTCTTCAGAAGCTCAAGCATCGAGGCGGAGAGCAGCGAAGTTTTCCCTGCTCCTCTTGTACCGGAGAAGATCACCGAGCGGTTGCCGTCGACCAGAAACGAGAGAAGTCCTGCACCGAGCGAGTTGATGAAGTTGTTCTGTATGAAAAGCGGCAGTGTCCATGAACGGGAGCGGTGACGCCTGAAGGCGAACGCGAGACCTTCCGGCGAAAGGTTCTCCTGGATTATAGCTACTCTTGCCCTTCCGCCCGGAACCTCTGTATCCGTATCGAGCACCGGGTTGGCCTCGTCCAGCGGTCTCCCCGACTGTATCCTGAACCGCGTCGCCCAGGACTCCGCTTCCTCCTTGGTAGGTATCAGGTTGGTCTCGCACTCCTCGTAGTCCTGATGCTTGATGTAGATGGAGGACTCACCGATCGGAGAGTTTATGTATACATCCTGGATCTTCGGATCAGAGAGCAGCAGTTCCAGGACACCGAGTCCGGAGGTGTAACGGTTGAGTATAGAGGTAAGCTTGTCAACCTCCTCATTTGAGAGCTGCATCTCCATCTGCGAGGCGATATCACGCACCATGTCTCTTCCGATGTTCTCGAACACTTCGCGCATGCGCTCAGGTCGCGCGAACTCTCCGCTCTCAGGCTCGTGCGATGCCAGAAATCTTCTCGCGGCGTCAAGCAGCCGGTACTTCTCCTCGGGCAGGTTGAACTCGGGCGGGTTGATGTGGTAGACCGGCTGAACCTGGTCAGGAACATCGTAGATCGAGACCTCGACATCGTTCTGTACCGTGTAGCGATCGATCTCTTCGCCGCGTTCCGGCGGCAGCGACATGAACTTGGTAAGCATGAAGTTAGGGCGGACAAGCGGGTGGAAGAACTCTCGGTAGATCTCGCGGTCTCCCACGTGGTGCCCGGTCAGGTAGTCCTCACGTTCCGCGCGCTTTATCATTTCACACTGCTGCAGCCTCTCCTTCACCGGACTGATGACCTCGTTGATGAAGTACTTTATGCAGCGCTGCTGCTGCGGATATGCCTCTTCCTGGCGCTGCCGCAGATGCCGCTCCTTCCTCTTGAGTTCCACGTACGCGCCTATAGGGTCTCTCCGCAGTTGATCCACGACCATGCGCTGCACCTCAGGCAGCTCCTCACGGTAGAAGCTCTCACACTTTCCCGTCCTTACACTCTGCGAGAGGTAGCCCTGACTGGAAATATCTTTAATCGCGTCCGCGACCTCCTTGAGCAGCCTCAACTGTTCGCCGTCGTATTCGTAATCGCGAGACTCTGAAAGCACAACGGAAGACGCATCAGGCACTTCCTGTAAAATATTGATGACGCGAGACATAACCTCGGGATAGTCCTCCACAGAGGCGCCGTACACCGAGCCGAGCACGTTCACCTCGACAGTACCGCTCTCCTCATCGTATTCGTAGTCGAAAACGTCTTTATCGCGCACACTCATCGTAGCATTATTATTCCCGGATCCATTGAATAAAAGATGTGCCGCAACAAGACCTGCTGAACCAGATTGTTAACCGGGTCAACGACTTCAACAGGAGGGTTCGCGACCTTGAGGAGAAGATCAGGAATCTGAATGCGAGAGTCAACACTTTAGATGATTCGCTGCTCAACAAGACGAACTCGATGCAGGAAGACATACAGGACATAGAGGACGAGATATCCGAGTTAAGGGATCGAGTCGCAAACATGGAGGTCGACATCAAGGAGATCAACAGGGAGCGGCGGAAGTACGTGACCTCGCAGGAGCTGGACGAGATCGAGAACTACATGGATCTGATGAACCCTATAAACAGTTCCTTCGCGACCAAGAAAGAGGTAAAGGAGATAGTGGAAGAACAGGAAGGACTTTCCCGGGAAGACGTCGAGAGGATCGTCGAGACCAAGATAAAGGAAGAAAACAGGTCTCGTGGTAAAAACCCTTAAAACAGCGATAACAAAGTATCTTCAGGAGGTTCAACCTTCAGACATGAAATTCAAGCTCTTCGGCCGCTTCAGGGACGATGAACAGGGCGGACAGCAACCACAGCAGGACTCAGGAGGATTCCAGGCGAACGATATGAACACCGGCACATCAAACTTTAGCAGCGGACTCGAAGACACGGTACAGAGAATGTTCTCACAGGGTTACTCGGAAAGCGAGATAAGAGATGAACTGAGCGGCCAGTACTCCGAGGACGAGATACAGAACGCTATCAACCGCGCTGTAACATCTTCAGCCGCCGGGGAAGACAGTAACGACAGCCCTGAACCTATGACGCCCTACCAGGGAAGCGACAGCGCTGTAAGCCCGATGGACGAGGGCTACGACGGCAACGAAGACAACGATATGGGCATTGATATGGATTCCGGCCAGGATCTCTCGATGGACTCTCCGCAGCAACAGCAGGGAGGCACCGACCCGAACGTAGAGGAGCTTGTAGAAACCATAGTAGCTGAAAACTTTGACAGGGTGGAGAACGAGTTCGAGAACGCTTACAGCGAGATCGATGAACTGCGTGAAAGGATGGATGAGCTTGAACAGCGGGTTCACGACCTCGAAGTCCGAGACGATGAAGATGATACACAGGTCATACAGAAAATGGACGAACTGGAGCAGGACTTCAACGACTACCAGTCGCGAATCGGAGGTCTGGAAAAGGCGTTCCAGCAGGTACTTCCCTCGCTCGTTGACAACGTCCGCGACCTGACCAATCTTGTCCAGGAGATCAAACAGGAGAAAGGCATCGAGACAGACTCAAGTGTTTCAAACGACATGGACGACATCGACATGGAAGACTGGTAACAGAATTTTTCATTCAGAACTTTTGATTCTTCACTCGCCGCTGTCATCGCCGCCCACAGAGGTAACCACTATCAGGATGAAGACAAGTATCAGGATCGGCATCACGACCTCCTGGAAGCCGTTCTCCACTCCTCCAAGCAGCGCCTCGATATCAAGTTGAGACGCTATAACGCCGACGAAGGAAACAATCCCTATCACGAGCGCACCTATAGCGAGAAGACCTGTCCAGTTACCGTCCTGTTCTTCACTGTCCGTAGGGTCTACGCCAGCGACCGCGAAAAGCACGAGAAGACCGAATATCCCGAACGCTCCGAACGCAAGCGCTGCGGCAAAGTTAGCGAACATGCTCGGCGGGGCGAACTGGTAGATTCCTCCGATAGAGATGAACGCAACTGAAAGCGCAGCCACACCAGTGGTCGCATCCTCCTCGAATACATCGTATCTGTTTAACGCGCCGTAGGTTATGGTAAGTATCAGCATCCAGGGAAAGAACAGGTGGAACGCATTGTTCTCCATCAGCGTTGCCACGATGGATCCGAATACACCCATTTCAATCGCCTCCTACCGGTTCAAACACCCAGCCGCCTCTCGAACTGCTGCTTTCACTGTCGCTGTCACTGAGCGTCCATCCAAGCAGTGCAGCCACGGCTATGATCCAGATCAGACCGGTGTCAAACAGCAGCTTTGTAATCTGTGAGGCCATGCCTGAGAGACGGTCTTGCGGGAGGAAGGCGCTTGCCCCTCCTGAAACCGTGAAGGCTGCGCCTACCATCACAAGCATGAGGGCGAGTAAGCCCTTCCTCTGGAAGATTTTCTCTCCCCAGCCACCCATCGCAAGGACGGTGAAGAGGCCGAGAAGTCCTACCATTCCGATCACAAGCCTTCCGAAGAGGTCAACGAAAAACGTCTGGTACGCCGGGTTGAGTACTATGAACCGGGCCATGAAGAACGCAGCTGCGATCGAGATTATCGCGGGTGCTCTGTCGTCCTCGAAGAGGTGAACCTGTCTCAGCACCATGAAGAAGACGACGTAAGTCACGACGAACGGCAGGACTCCTGTGAAAAAGTCTGCCTCCGCGAGCGTCATCAACAGCTGGTTGAACCCGGTTACCACCTATCTACTCACCTTCAAGGTTCCTGTTAATAAGCCAGAGTTCCCTTCCGATTATCATCAGTGCGAGCATCGTAACCCATGGCTGGATTACATCGCCCAGGTAAAGCATGCTTACGCTGCCGGTGCTGAAGAAGACCGTCCAGACGAAAACAGTTATCGTTCCAAGGGACAGGAACGCGATAACGAACTCGTCTACCCAGTTTTCAACGTTGTAAAGGTATTTGTGCAGTTTCTTTTCCTTCATTTTTATCACGGGAACTGGTTGCGCCTTCTGTTTCTCATTCCAAGAGCTTTTGCAAGTATGAATCCTATGACCATTCCGATTGCGGCCACGTCAGGATTGTTCATCGTGCTGCTGATCAGTGCCTCGACGGTTCCAGCCATTGTTTATAGACCTCTACCAATCATAAGCCTTCCAGACTTTAAATGATTAATCGGGGATTTTCAGCTGAAATGCTGGTTCAAGTGGTTCTTCACGTGGCTTCCAAGATTGCTCATCTCTTCAGCCTCATTCTTCTTCCTCTGCCTTAGCCTCTGGGCGATCTGTTCGATCTCCTCGATCTCGCCCTCCCATCTTTCAAGCATCTGGTTGGCTTTCTGGGTTTTGTCAGGCGAGAAAATACCGTTGTCAGTGTTTATGACGTTCCTGAGCTGTTCCAGCTCTTCCTCTATCTCCTCGTCTTCCTCCACAACTTTTGCCAGATCCCGGGCCGCGTTCTGCTCGATCTTGAGCTCCTTGTTCAGGAACTTCTCGACGTTCTGAAGCTTTTTCCTGACATCTTCCTCCTCTTTTTTGATCTGCTGTAGTTCCTGCACAAGCTTTCGCAACTCTTCTTCCTCTGTAGAGACCTCCCTGGCAAGCTTCCTTTCG
>JBDGSK010000089.1:0-1670 GCA_042217575.1 Candidatus Nanohaloarchaea archaeon
ATGTCGACCCTGAAGACTTCTACAAGCATTTCGCGGTCCTTGCACAGACTGGCGCGGGCAAGTGCGTCACACCTGAGACAGATGTCCTGATGTCAGATGGTCGCACGGTTTCGATCAAGGATGTTTTCGACAGTTCGGATCAGGTCGTGAAGAAGGATGACGAGGAAGAGCTCCGGATGTTGAACGACTGCTCGGTGAAGTCGCTGGATGAAGGTTACCGCTTCACTGATGCCGATGCGGTATACGCCTACCGGAAAAAAGCCGACAGGATCCTGGAGGTGAGGACCGCCTCCGGGAGAGAGATCGAGGTGACGCCGGAGCACCCTCTGATGGTCGCGGAAGAGGGATACGGTTTTGTCAACTCGGAAGAGATCGAAGAGGGTCAGCATATCGCCGTGCCGAGAGAGATTTCGACAGTCACGGATGAGTCGCTGGACCTCTCAGAGGATCTAAGGTCCGGGGCTGCGGAGGAATCCGGGAGAAGGGAAGAACTTCAGCAGAAGTACGAGAAGTACAGAGAGCTCGAGTCGCGGGGTAGAAGTATTTCCGAGATAGAGGAGGAGCTGGATGTTAACCGCAGCACTTTAGAGAACTGGAAGTACAGGGACTACGTCCCTGATGAAGACTCAGGTCTAGCTCTTTCGATGAATTCAAAGGGTGTTCAGGTGCCTGAAAAGTTTTCTCCAGAACTGGCAGAGTTCCTGGCCCTGGCCATCGCAGAAGGCACAGAACAGCAGGAGGATGGAAGTTACAGGATAATTTTCACCAACAAGGAAAAGAGGCTGAGGCGGAGGTTCAGAACTCTGTCGAAAGAGATATTCGGGCTTGAAACTCGGGGCATGGATAAAAATGCCGATTACATTGACTCTACCTATCTGAAGCACCTCCTTGAAGACGTGGGATATGAGACTCTGAGGAGATCCAGGGAGAAGGGGGTCCCCGACATGGTGATGCGGTCTTCAGAGAAATCGAGGAAGAGGTTCCTGAAGACTTTCTATGACTGCGAGGGATGCATGGAGGACCATGAGATAACTCTTTCCTCGGCGAGCAGGGAAGTTATCGACTCTGTGAGCTATATGCTCCTGGAGTTCGGGATAGTTTCCAGGATCTCCTCCCGGAAGAAAGAGGCCAGCAACTCGGACCACGAGGGGGACACTTACTACAGGTTGAGTATAAGCGGAGTCGATCAGATGCAGAGATTCGCCGATAAGATAGGCTTCGGTACCGACAGGAAGCAGGAGAAACTGGAGGACTACCTGGATGAAAGAGAAGGGAACACGAACTCGGATGTAATACCGGTTCGGGGCGAACACCTGAAAAGGGAGAGGAGTAAAACAGGCCTTTCACAGAGAGAACTGGCCGAAAGGATAGGATCTCACTCCACACTGGTTTCTCTTTACGAAAGGGATGAAAGGAGACCTTCGAGGGAGAACTTCTCGGCGATGGCTGAGGAATTTGAGAGCCAGCTGTTCAGTGACCTCGGCAGCTCGGACGTTTACTGGGACAGGGTAGTCTCGATAGAGGAGAAAGAATACTCGGGCTACGTGTACGACCTGACTGTCAGGGAGCATCACAACTTTGTCGCCGGTAGAGGGGGAGTAGTGTCGCACAACAGCTATCTCGCAGGAGTCTTAATCGAGGAAATGCTTGAGGAAGACTTTCCGGTCCTT
>JBDGSK010000009.1:0-19540 GCA_042217575.1 Candidatus Nanohaloarchaea archaeon
GGGTAGCCGGTCTTTCCCTCGACCCAGGCTTTCCATAGCTCTTCCGCCTCGTCTTTTCCTTTCCATTCCAGCGAGGCGTACTGGTCGAGGAACGGTTCTTTTGTTGTCTCCGGGTGGTTCCAGAGCATCTGGAAGTAGAAGTCGCGCCACGCCAGCTCTTCCTGCCATGTCTTTACGCCTTCCTCGTCCTGTCCGCGGGCTTTCGCTCTCTCCGCCTCCCAGAAGGCTTCCCGGATTGAGACCGTTCCGAACTTGAGGTGCGGTGAGAGCTTGGAGGTCGCGTCTTCAGAGGCGAGGTCTCGCTTTTCTCCGTATTCGCCGATCCTGTGGACGAAGTCGCTGAGGCGTTCTCGACCGTTTGAGCGGCCGCCTTCCCAGACCTCCATTTCTTCAGGCTTCTCGAATCCGAGCGCTTTGAGCGAAGGAATCTCTTCGCTGCTGACGTCTGGAACAGTGTAGGCTTCGGCCTTTTGAGGTCTCGGTTTCTCTCTTTCGAACCACTTGTCGCGGTAGTAGGAGTAAACGCTGTAGGGGTCGCCGGAGTTGGTGAGTATTTCCTTCTTCTCGAACATCACGATGTCCTTGAAGGATTCGGCCTCTGCTTCGACCTCTTTTTTTACGCGGGAGTCGCGTTCACGGGAGTAGGGGGAGTAGTCGCGGTTGAAGTAGATTTTTTCCGCCCCGGTCTCTTCTACTAACTCTTGAAGCTTTTCGACCGGCTTTCCTTTCCTGACCACGAGCTTTTTGCCGTTTTCTTCCAGTCTTTCCGAGAATTCTTTCAGAGAATCATGCCAGAATTTTACGCGCGGATAGCCGAGCTCCGCTTCTTCGAAGTACTCTTCGTCGACCACGTAAAACGGTATGACTTCGTCGTGTTCTTTTGAGGCCTCTACAAGCGCAGTGTTATCGTATTCGCGGAGACTTCTCCTTATCCAGGCTATAGCCGTCATTTTAGTTCAGGTTAGATCGATACGGCTCGACTTCTCCGACCTTCTTGAGGTTGAGCCGGTCATTTTTTAGCTGTCCCTCCGCGGCTTTTGGATCCCACTTCGCGGCATCGAACTCGTAGTTGCCGCTGTAAATCCGGGCAGTGATCTCTGCTTCCTCCAGCGTTTTCATCGCCTTTGAGAAGTGGTAGTATGTCATTTTCTGGAGTTTTTCGTCGATTTCAGCTTCTCTTACAAGACTGATCTCCTCCGCCAGCTGATGGTAGACGCCGAGCACCGCGCCGGGAGCGATCGGGGAATCTTTCTCGTTGACGAACCATTCGGCGGCTTCGTGGAGGTTCCTGGCCTTTCCCAGGAGTTTCTTGCATTCTCCCTCGGTGAGTTCTCTTCGTTCGGACTCCATGGTTTTCTTTATCTCGCGGAGCTGTTCTTTCTCCTCAGTGTCGATGTAGACAAGTTCTGCTGCGCTGTCGATCTCTTTTTTCTTGCTGTCGGTCAGGTGGGAGAGATCTATTTTCTTGTGTTTCTCGACCATCGTGGTCTGTTTGCTGTCCAACTGATTTATTACTGGTCCTGGAAGTAGCTGTCGAGTTTTTTCTTCTTGTCGCTCGGCCCTATCAGGATAAGTTCATTGCCTTCGCTGAGCTCGATATTCATGTCTCCGGTGATCGTCTGGTCTTCCTGGACGACCGCGACGACCTTGAAACGTGAGGGAAAGCTGGAGTCTCTCTGCATCTCGTCCACTGTTCTGTCGACGAGCCGGGATTCTTCACGCACAGAGGCCTTCAGGATTTCCCGGTTGTTCGAGAGGTTGGCAACCTTTACGAGGTACGGGTGTTCGACACTGGAAAGAAACTCTGAGAGAAGTATGTCGGTGTGCGCGATCGTGTCGGCGCCGATGATCTGAAACGCTTCAAGGTATTCGTCGTCCTCCACGCGTGAAATAACTTTTGGCACGCCGTATTTCTTGGCGAGCGAGCAGACCACCATGTTCTCGTTGTCGTCGCCGAGCGCCGAGATGAGTACGTCGGCCTGCGTGATTCCTGCATCTTCAAGTGCTGCAAGCGTTGAAGGCGACTTGTTGATCACCGTTGCCCCGGAAGAAGAGTAGAGGCGTTCACACTTGTCCTGGTCCTCATCTATCACGACCACGTCGTGTCTGCCCTCGAGTTTTTCCACCAGTTTCCTGCCGAGAGTGGTTATGCCGGCGATGACTATGTACATATTAGGAGTCTTTCAAGAGCTCGCTATTAAAAATTGCCAGTAGCGGTATCATTTCGAGACGGCCGGCGAGCATGGCGATTATCCAGACGATCTTGGTCGGCTGTGACATCGCCGCCATCTTCGCTCCCTCTATGTAGACCGGCCCCATGTTTCCGACCGCGGATACAGCGCCGGAGAAAGCGCCTATGAACGACACGTTTTCAAGCATCAATGTGGCGACTGCAGTGGCGGATATAGCCACGACCCAGGAGAAGAACAGGGTGGAAATAGTCTTCATGGTCGAATCCTCCACTATCTCACCGTCAATCTTGACCTTGTTCACCGCGGACTCTGGCAGCCGGTAGGAGCGGATTCTCGTTCTCATGAGTTCTATCATCGCTTTCAGCCGGAAAACCTTGAATCCTCCCGAAGTCGAGCCGAGGGAGCCTCCGACGAACATGACGCCTATCAGTATCACCTGTAGAGCTGATGAGAACGCCATTGCGGAAGTTGTGGCGTAGCCTGTCGAGGATATGAAAGCTGCGGACGTGAAAAGCGAATCAAGCAAGGCCTGGTTGGCCGCAGCCCCTCGTAACAGCATCTCAAGGGCTATGAATCCCGAGACCAGCAGGAATATCTTGGTGTAAAGACGGAACTCGGAGCTCTTCCACAGAGGTGTGAACTCTGACTGCAGGAACCTGTAAAGCAGCACAAAGTTGACCCCGCCTATGAACATGAAGAGGACGGTAGCAGCCTGGATGGGCTGTGAGAAAGCACCCAGGCTGCCTGAAACAGTGGAAAACCCGCCTGTGGATATCGCAGAGAATGAGTGAAGTAGCGCGTTAAAACCCGACATACCGAGTCCGATATAGACTCCTGTGAAGACCACTGTAAGAAAGCCATAGACCCTCCAGAGGTCAGAGATCGACTTTGTCAGGGATGGCCTTATGGAACCGGAATCCGTCTTGTGGGCCTCGGCAGAGTAAAGCCTTCTTGTCACTCCTCCTGACTCTCTGATGACCGCTATGAAGAAAGTAAGTATCCCGAGACCTCCGATCCACTGCATGAAAGAGCGCCAGAAAAGCAGCGAGGAAGGCAGCGAACCAGGTCTGAGGACCATGGAGATACCTGTAGTCGTTATACCGGCGGCGGATTCAAAAAGCGCGTTGACAAGACTCATCTCCACAAGAAACGGTATAGAGCCGAACATTATCGCCAGAACCCATCCCAGCACCGTTGAAAACATGGCTTCGCCGACCGTCGGATCGCCGTCATCTCCCGAGACGTAGACCGCTGTCCCGAGCACAGCCGCGGCGACCGATGACACGAAAAAGCCAGACATCACGTAGAGGTTTCCCGAGTAGTACACCGCGACGAAAAGCGGGAGCACGAGCATCAATGAGAATATCTGGAGGAACCTTCCGACAAACCTGAGTATCACCGGGCTCCTCATGCCTCGGTTTTAGGCTTCTCGGAATAAAAAGTGACCTGAGCGGAAGCGGTTTTAAAGCTTGGAGTCGACGGTCTTCATGCTCGGAACGAGAAGGACTGAGCAGGTGTACAACATGAAGATAACAGTAGGCGACAAAGAAGGCTCGACCCACCAAATCGAGCTTGAAGATTCTTCACGGCTCGCAGGAAAGAAAATCGGAGAAGAGTTCGACGGCGGTATCGTCGGGCTGAACGGCTACAAGCTCGAAATCACGGGCGGAAGCGACAAGTCAGGAATCCCGATGAGGAGAAGCATTGAAGGCACTATCCGCCGCAGAGTCCTCATCGAAGAAGGCCAGGGCGTCCGCGACACAGAAGAGGGAACAAGGAAGAGAAAGTCCGTTCGCGGCGATACAGTCTCCGAAGACATCGAACAGCTGAACACCCGGGTAGTCGAGGAAGGCTCCAAATCCATCGAAGAACTGCTTGAAGAAGACGAAGAATAGGATGCCAGGCACGCCCGAAGTCAATATCGGACTGGTCGGTCACGTAGACCACGGGAAGACAACGCTGACGCAGGCGCTTTCCGGCAAGTGGACTGACGAACACTCCGAAGAACTCAAGAAAGGAATCACGATCAGACTCGGGTACGCCGACATAACGTACTACGAAGAAGACGGCAAGCTCAACGTCGAAGGCGATGGCGAAGAAGTCAGGACGGTCTCGCTTGTCGACGCGCCAGGACACGAAACTCTTATGGCGAACGTCCTCTCCGGCGCAGCAATAATGGACGGTGCAATCCTGCTGATAGCGGCTGACGAGGAGTGTCCGCAGCCCCAGACCCGCGAACACCTTGCAGCGCTGGACATCGCAGGAGTGGAGAACATCGTCGTCGTCCAGAACAAGATTGACAAGGTATCGAAGGAAGAGGCGAAAGAAAACTACCGGCAGATAAAGGAATTCCTGAAAGGGAGCGTTGCAGAGGACGCGCCGATTGTTCCGATTTCAGCACAGCACAGCGTCAACATCGACAGGCTTCTCGAAGCAGTAGACGAGGAGATTCCTACGCCGGAACGCGATCTTGAGGCTGAACCAAGAATGCTGGTCGCTCGTTCCTTTGACATCAACAAGCCGGGCACAGAGGTCGAGAACATCAAAGGCGGAGTAGTAGGAGGAAGCCTTGTTCAAGGAGAGCTTGAAAAAGGCGACGAAATCGAGTTGCGGCCCGGACTGCGGGATGGCGACGAGTGGAAACCCGTAACTACGAAAGCGGAAAGCATAATGCACGGCGGCGAACCTGTCGAGAAGGGAACGCCCGGAGGACTTCTCGCAGTCGAGACAGAACTTGATCCTTCCATGGCGAAGTCTGACGGTCTTTCAGGTAACGTCCTCGGAAGGAAAGGCGAACTTCCGGATACTTCGAAGAAACTTGAAATCGAAGTAGAGCTGATGGATAGGCTTGTCGGCGCTGAAGATGAGAAAGAGATCGACAACGTCAGCAAGGGCGAGGCACTGATGCTCAACGTCGGCACAGGCAAGTCTGCTGGAATAGTCCAGCAGGCAGGCGATGTAATCGAAATAGAGCTGAAAGTCCCTGTCTGCGCTGAAGAAGGCGACAGAGTAGCGATTTCCCGGCAGATAGGTTCCAGATGGCGTCTAATCGGCCACGGAAAGATTAGAACCATTCATTGAAACCAAAAGCGTTTTTAATAACTTCGCACCTGAATAGGACTTATGACCGGCTTTCTGAATTCGGTTATGAACTTCCTGTACAGCGAAAACATAGCTGTCAGGATGCTCGTGACCCTGGCCATACTCGTCACAGGACACTTGCTGGCAAAAATCTCGGCTAGACTTACCCGTTACACCTGGAAACGGACGGCCGAGGATCAGACCAAGAAAGATGTTGAACGCAGAGAAAGCCGGATACAGGGATTCTCATACACTGTTGACGCGCTGACTATCGCGGCAGCGCTCTTCTACCTTAACACTCCCTTCACAAGCCAGCTCTACACCGACTTCGTGGAGACCCTGCCGGAGCTGTTCTCCGTAGGCCTTATCGGAATCCTCGGAGTGATCGTCATCAACATGGCTGTTGACGCCGGCAAAGGATTCTTCAATAAGATGGGTGTCAGAAGCTACTTCCGCGAAGTAGGTCTTTCGTCACAGGCATTCGGCGCCTTGACCACGATAATCAAGGGATTCCTCTATCTCGTGCTGCTGAAGATAATGCTCAACCAGCTCGGCGTCGGGGAGACATTCGTCAACCCGCTGATAACCGCCTCTTCCTGGGCAGCAGCGTTCCTCGGTGCAGCGCTGATATTCTACAGCTTCAAGGATCTTTTCCAGAACTTCGCCGCCGGGATATACCTCAAAAGCTCGCAGATGGTAAGGCCGGGCAAAGAAGTCAGGTTGAACGAGGAGACCGGCGAGATCAGGAATGTCAACCTGTTCAGTACCTCAGTCGACACTAACTCCGGCTACACACTTATGGCTCCGAACAACGAGATCATGAAGTCGCCGCTGAAGTTCAAGCGGTCGAAGAGCGACCTGGAAACACTTGAAGACGTCACTGGCTACTTTGTCGCACAGAACCCGTCTTACTGCGGCCCTGCGTCGATGGAGATGGCGCTGGAAGCCTTCGGCTACCGCCACGACCAGGACGAGATCGGCGAGAAAGCGAACACCGTCACCGAGGATCCTGGAGAGGAAGAGACTATGGGAACCGAGCCTGAGGATCTCATCGAGGCCGTCGAGGAACTTACGAACAACGATGTCAAGGCGGCGTGGATCGAATACGACAAGATCAACGATCTCGGCGACGAGCTGAAGGCATGGTTCAACGACGGGGCGCTCGCACTGCCGAACTTCTACAAACCGGAGATCTTTCCGGACGCGACCACAGGACACTACGTGCTCGCTGTCGGAGTCGAGGGCGACGAAATCCTCATAATGGATCCGAGCACCAGCACAGGCGGAGCCTACTTCGTTGACAAAGACCGCCTCAAGACAGCGATGAGCGAGTTCGACCACAAGAGAGGCTACCTGGTGGTCGCGCCGAAGGGAACAACTGCTTACTGGAGAATCAAGAAAGACCTGATCTACAGCGACGAGAACTACTACGACCAGCTCTCGAAAACCCTGGAGTCACGGCTCAGAAAAATCCTACGCCAGGGAAGACTGCTGAAAAACGTTGTCTCCGACTCGATGGAGGACTACATCGAGGAATGGCGCTCCGAGGAAAAAGTAACACGCGTATGGAGCCCGGAAGTCGAAGACGACCGCCGCTGAAGGTGCAAAAATGAAGCTTCTGAAGATCACAGCCGAGGAAGGCGAAGGACTGGACAGACACTTTGAACAGGTAGAAACCGCTGCGATCGAAACCATGGCGCCGGAGGTAATCGACGGCGAGACCGACGTCAAGTTTAACGGTAGCTCGGTCACGGAGTACGACGCCGCCTTCGCACAGATACCGAAAGAAAACGCGGTCTTCGGCCGGGTACTGCTTGAGATGCTTGAAGAGCAGGGACTTGCGCTCAACTACCCCTCGACCGGGTTCTTCATCATGGCGAAGAAGAACTACCTCTACCATGTCCTCCACCAGAAGGACATACCGGCGCCGAAAACCGTAGTGGTAGCTGCGGAGAAAGCCGTCAGAAATGTCGAGAAACATCTCAAAGGGCCTCTGGTCGCCCGGAGGTTTGACGAACTGAAGGAGACCGAGAAGACAAAGATAGACGAGGTCGAGCAGATATCCGAGTTCGCGGAAGGACTTGACTACGCCGGAAGTATGCTTATCTTCAACGAGTACAGCGCCGGCGACAAGTACAGGTGCCTCGTGGCCGGCGACAGCGTCATCAGCCTGAAAGATACCTCTGACTCCTGGAAGGTCGGAAAAGACAAGCTGAAGTACGCGAACCCCTCCAAGGAACTCAAAGAGACTGTCATGGAGACCCGGCGGAAGATAGGAACTAACGTTGCCGAAGTAGTGATCCGTGGAGAAGAGGTAGTGGATGTCGAACCGAACCCGGATCTTGAGGAGTACACTGAAATCTCAGGTAAGGACGCCTACAGCCTTGTGGCTGATGCGATAAAAGGTGACTCAGAATGAAGATGGGTATAGTCTACGGCAGCATTTCCACTACACACCAGCTGATAATCGAACGCGCAGAAGAGATGTTCGATTCAGTGCTCGCCGCGCCGATAGAGGGCGTAAAGTTTGTCCACGGAGAGGACGGTAACGGTGTTTACTACAAGGGAACCGATCTCACAGAGTTTGACGCCGTCTACATAAGGACGGGCGATGAAGACAAGATGTTCTCCGAACACCTCTCCGAGGTACTGAACGATGCCGGAGTAGTCACACAGGCCGACGACGACACCTATGCGTACGAGGCCAACAAGTTCTACAGCATGAAAATCCTGGACGACAACGGCGTGAAAGTACCGAACAGCGTCTACACGCTCTCACCGGATACAGCAGTGGCGGCAGCCAAGAAACTCGGATACCCTGTGATCATGAAGACCATCGGCGGTGCAGGAGGAGAGGGAGTCATGCGCGCCTCGTCAGAATCCGAGCTGAAACCGGTGATGGATACAATGAAGGCGTTCGAACAGGACATCTGCCTCCAGGAATTCCAGGAACACAGCGGCACCGACAACAGAGTCATCGTAATAGGCGACTACATAACCGCCTACAGCCGTTCAAGCGCTGACGAGGATGAGTGGCGCTCCAACATCTCCGGCGGAGGAGAAAGACTCGAGGCAGAACTCACGGAAGAGATGCGCGAAGCAGCCCAGACCGCCGCAAGAGCCGTGGGCTTCGACATCTGCGGATGTGACATGATAGAAACCGAGGAAGGCCCTTACATCCTGGAAGTCAACGGCTCCTTCGGTCTGAACGAAAAGATCAACGAGATAGTCGGCGACGACATCATCCTCCGACTCGTTGAAAGGATGCACGAGAAAGCTCTGGAGAAACGGGAATGAAGACGGGAATAGAGCTAGAGTACTGGGTCACAAATGACTCGGGAAAACTGACGTCCGCGAAGCGGCTCTCTCAACTTTTCGAAGACGCGGAACAGGAGTTCGTGGAACCTATGCTCGAACTCAAGACTTCTCCACACGAAGAAGTCAGGGATCTGGAACAGGAGGCACGCTCAAAGCTGAGAGAGGCTATCGAACAATCTGAAGAGATGAACCTCAGGATTGTTCCCACAGGGACGACGCTGGCAGGAGAAACTCCGGAGATGCTTGAAAGCAAACGCGGCGAACTCCAGCAGAGGATTGTTGGAGAAAAACTGGAGTACGCCAAAAACGTGGCGGGAACGCATTTCCACTTCGAGCAGGGAGACGTGGAAAAACAGTTGAACACACTGACCGCTCTTGACCCTGCGCTCGCCGCCATGAACTCTTCACCATACTTCAGTGGTAGAAACCTCGGCTCGTCGTCAAGAAACATAATCTACCGCTACCGGTGCTACGAGGATCTTCCGCGACACGGACAACTATGGGATTACACGGAAAACGTAGAGGAATGGCGGCGTCGCATCCAGACCGCTTTCAGAGAGTTCAAACAGGAAGCATCAAAAAAGGGGATCGCTGAAGAGAAGGTAGACGAACACTTTAACGCTGAAGACGCACTCTGGACGCCTGTAAGGCTTCGCGACAGCTTTTCAACCGTTGAATGGCGGGCGCCGGACACAGGACTTCTCAGCGACGCCATAAAACTTCTCAGAGATGTGAAAACTGCACTGAAAAAGGAGCAGCAGCTGCCGGGATTCGAGAAAGTTCAGCAGAAGTCCCGGAAGGCGATGGAAACAGGGAAAGTCGATAGCTACCTCAGAGAGTTCGGGATCAGGGCTCCTGACTACTCTCCACTCTCCGACAGACTTTTCTCGGGTAGCATCGGCGAGAAAGAAGCGAGAAAAAAGAGGTTGAAGGCTGCGAAACTGCTGAGAGAAGACGTTGGGCTGTAAATAGTTACGGTCAAAAAACACAGTTAGGGAGATGGAAAAACAGATCATGCTCGACACAAACTTCCTGGTCGCACCTTTCCAGATGTCAGTATCTGTTTTCGACGAGATAGAGAATCTCTACCCTGAGGCGGAGGTCTACACGCTTGAAGACGTTATCCAGGAGGCCAAAAGCATCGAAGAGGGAAAGTACTGCGACCTCGTGGAACAGTTAATCGAGAACCAAGAAATCGAAGTCCTGAAGACTGAAGGCAGTGGCGAGGTCGACGACCTGCTGGTCGAGCTGTGCGACGAGTTTTTAGTGGCGACGAATGACAAGGAACTGAAAAAGAGAATCAAGCAGAGAGGACGCCCCGTGATGATTGTAAGAGGAAAGAACTACCTCGAAGTTGAGAACGATGAAGCCGGAAAGCTTTAGCCGGAGATGGAACGACACTTAAAACTTGCGTCAAATCCTCTAAATGTCTCAGAGGCCTGAAAAGATGTACAAGAAGCTGACGATACAGGATACGGTAAGAGTACCTCCACAACACCTCGGCGACGATCTTGAGTCCAACGTGAAGTCAGGACTTGAATCCGAGGTAGAGGGAAGCATCAACGAAGAAGTAGGAGTAATAATCGGAGTGGAGGATGTCCACTCAATCGAGGGAGGCGACATCAAACCGGAGGACGCCGGCGTACACTACGAGGTGGAATACAGCGCGATCACCTTCGAACCGGAACTTCACGAAGTAGTGACGGGAGAAGTAGTCGACATCACAAGCTTCGGCGCCTTCATCCGCATCGGGCCTTTCGACGGCCTATGCCACGTCAGCCAGGTCATGGACGAGTACGTCAACCTCGACGAAGAGAACGAGATGCTTGTCTCAGAAGAAGGAGAACTCTCGCTCGAGATCGGCGACGTAGTCACCGCACGCATAATCGCTGTCTCGCTTGAGAAGCAGGACACCAACAAGATAAACCTGACCATGAGACAGCCCGGCCTCGGCAAGGACGAGTGGATCGAAAAATACGAGGAAGAACAGGAAGAAGACGAGGAAGAGGAGGAAGAGTGATATGGTGGAGAAAGCATGTAGAGACTGCAACCGGCTGGTAGAGGACGCAACCGAATGCCCTGTATGCAAGGGAAACGACCTATCAGAGTCCTGGAGCGGCCTCGTGGTCATCTACGACCCTGAAGACTCGGAAATAGCAGAAAAACTCGAAATCACGACACCCGGACGCTATGCAATCCGGGCGAAATAAATCGATACTATGAACGCAGAAATTACCTCAGTCAAAGAGAACCCGTTGCTCGACAGGAAAGAACTTGAAGTAGAGATCGAACACGAAGGAGAACCGACACCGAGCAGCGAAGACGTGAAAAACCGTATCGCAGCTGAAAACGACATCGACACCGACGAGATCAGGGTAGAAGGCATCTACACCAACTACGGCTCCAAAACATCGAGGGCGCTTCTGAAGGTGTTCGAAGACTTTGATTACAGCGAAGAACTGGAAGAAGATGAGATCCAGGACACGATGGAGGAAGAGGACTCAGAAGCTGTGACAGAGACCACAGAAGAGTACGAGGAGATCGTATCCGGGACGATAACCGACGCGAAAGACGCGCTCAAAGACATGGAGGAACCGGACTACGAAGCCGCACTCGAGGCAGAAAAAGCAAACAAAGACAGGAAAACCCTCAGAGAATGGCTTGAAAGCCAGCTCGAGTAGGTGAGACAAGATGGCAAAACATGAGAAGGTAGCGCGACACGAGAAGTACGACGAGGAAGGAGAGTACGACGGCGAGAAATGTCCTCGCTGCTCAAGCTTCCTCGCAGAGCACGACGACCGCAAGAGCTGCGGCAAGTGCGGCTACACAAAGTACGAGTAAACCGCTCGTACACCTATTTTCCACCGCTTTCTGGGATGAGCAGCAAACCCCAGGCACAACAGTTTTAACTGTTCGGTAACAAAAACTCCTCCATGGTAATGCTCTACCTTGAATCGGAGACACCGGACGGGATGGAAGAAGAGTTCGAGGAGAGCATGATAGACGCTACGCAGGACTACGCCGGCTTCAACATCAACGAGTTTGACTACGAGGTCGAGGCCGGCGACCACTTCCTCTACGTGGACGTTTCTAAAGGCCCTAAGGTTACCGGAGAACCCGGAAAGGCGCCAGAGTTCGAGATCCTTGAAGCTGAGAGCCAGGAAGAACTTGAAGATCTCGTAGACGCACTCGAGGAGCCGGAGACTAAAGGAAGGAAGATGCGGAAACAGAAAGTCAGCAATTCAAGCTACTCCGTCGACGAGGGAACGCATTACCAGGCCTGTATAATCGAGAAAGGGCCGTGGCTCTCATAAGCTTGAGCCTCCCAGTTCTTGAACCATGAAAGTCCTCGGGATAGAGTCGACAGCGCATACGCTTGGCATAGGAATAGTCGATGAAGATGAGGTGCTGGCGAACGCGAAGTCGATGTACACGCCGGAGGAAGGCGGAATACACCCGAGGAAGGCTGCCGAACATCTTTACCAGCACGCCTCGGAAAAGCTGAACGAGGCGCTTGACAGGGCCGGAATCGAGGAAGAAGAACTCGACGGCATCGCATTTTCTCAGGGCCCGGGGATTCCACAGTGTCTTGACGTCGGAGCAGTACTCGCACGCTCGCTCTCCAACAGGCTTGAAGTCCCGCTTACAGGAGTCAACCACTGCATCGCCCACATAACAGTAGGGGAGAGAACCACAGGGGCTGAAGACCCGACTACGCTTTACGTCTCAGGCGGAAACTCCCAGATAATCGAGTACAGGAAGGGCCGTTACCGGGTCGTCGGCGAGACGCTTGACATCGCGCTAGGAAACGCGCTGGACAAGTTCGCACGGAAACTCGGCTATCCTCACCCCGGAGGACCTGAAATCGAAAAACTTGCGGCAGAGACAGAAGAGATATTGGAACTCAGCTACCCGATTAAAGGCATGGACTTTTCGTTCTCCGGGATCGCGACCGAGGCAGAGAGGAAGATTGGCGACGTAGACGACGAAGTGCTGGCGAACTCGTTCCAGGAATACGCGTTTGCCGTAACCGTAGAAGCATTGGAAAGGGCGATGGCCCAGGAGAATTCCTCCCAGGCGCTTCTGACCGGGGGCGTCGCCATGAACTCGAGGCTGCGGGAGATGGTGGAGCAGATGTGCGGGCAGCGCGGCGCGGAAGCTTTCTTTCCCCCGAAAGAATACTGCATGGACAACGGCGCCATGATCGCGCACCAGGGACTTCTACAGCTGAAAGAAGGTGTCGAGACTTCTATCGAGGACTCAGGGAAGAAGCCGGACTGGCGGCCGGACCAGGTGGACGTAGGATGGAGATAGACCGAGAAGAAATAGAAGAGGCCCGCAAACTAATCGTTCAGGGCGGAATCATCATCTTCCCAACAGAGACCGCTTACGGTATAGCAGCTGATGCAACAAACCCTGAGGCGATAGAAAAGGTCTACGAGGCAAAGCAGAGGCCGCGCAGCAAAGGCCTGACAGCGATTGTCTCCTCTCCCGGGCAGGCGGAAGAGTACTCACGGCTTTCAGAGAACGAGAAGAGAATAGTCGAAGAGTTTATGCCAGGCCCTCTGACGCTCGTGGCCGAGAAGAAAAACAGTATCCCTGAATCGCTGAACGAATCATTCGCTTTCCGGATCCCGGGTTCAGAGGTTGCACGAAAGCTCGCCCGTGACACACCGGTAACTGCGACAAGCGCCAACGTCTCAGGGAGAGAAACTTCTTACAGCATTGACGGCATCAGCAGAGAACTCAGGGAGAAAGTCGACAAAATCCTCGATGCCGGCGAGCTTTCGGCTTCGTCCACTTCCACGGTCGCAGAAGTTAATAACTCGGAGATTGTTATTCATCGTAAGGGTCCTTTCTCGAAGCAGGACCTTGAGAGCGTGCTATAGATGATCACACAGCTTTCCGGCGCTGAAAGCCTGGCAGCCGTGATAATAGCGGCGGCTTTGCTGGGAGTACTTGCCCGTAAAAGCCGGCAGCCCACGATCATCGCCTACATCCTGACAGGACTGCTTCTCGGCCCGGTAGTGTTTGATATAGTGAACGCACCTGAAATCGTGGGCAGGATGTCCGAACTGGGACTGGCGTTCCTGCTGTTCCTCATCGGCCTGGAGATCGATATAGACGAGATACGCGAAATCCTGAGGCCTACAGCAGTCATAGCTGTCGGACAGATGGGTCTGGTCGCGGCGGCAGGTCTCCTGATCTCGAAGGCTCTCGGATTCACCCTGGCAGAATCAGCGTTCATCGGCGCTGCCGTGATGTACTCCTCAACCGCAGTCGTCGTCAAACTGCTTTCTGACAGCGGGCAGGCCTCAACGCTTCCGGGAAAGCTCGACATAGGGATGCTGCTGATAGAGGATCTTGCTGTAGTGGTTTTGATGGCAGTTATAACCGGAAGTACAGGAAGCATGGCCGGAGCAGTGATACAGGTTCTTGAAGTGGTGGCTGTCGCAGGACTAATAGCAAGCTTTTCCTGGCTTTCATCTCGCTACGTCCTGCCCGGACTCTTCAGAGAGCTGTCCAGGAGCACCCACACATTCTTCATACACGGCGTGGCGTGGGCTCTGCTGCTCGTCATCGTATCGCAGCATTTCGGAATCTCCATGGAGATCGGCGCCTTCCTCGCCGGGATAAGCATCGGACAGATACCTTACAGCTATGAGCTCCGGGAACGAATACGCCCTCTCACTGACTTCTTCATGGCTATATTCTTCATCGAGATAGGTCTCGGCATGGCAAGAGACACGTTCCTGCTCTACTGGAAAGAAGCTGTGATAGCATCAGGCGTCCTAATGGCGGCGAAGTTCATAATCGTGTTTGCACTCACCGACAGGATGAAGTTCACCCCCGAGACCTCGTTCAAGGCAGCACTGAACAAGAGCCAGATAAGCGAGTTCGCTCTGGTGTTCGGAGTCATAGGTGTCTCCGCGGGCATCATAAACGGCTCAGTACTCGGCTTCCTCAGCATAGTTGCAGTGGTAACGATGGGGGCTTCCTCCTACCTGATAAACTACAACGAGACACTCTACAGGTTTGCGCTGCCTGCACTCCAGTACCTGGAATCCGAGGAGAAAGAGGACATCGAGGTCAGAAAGATGGAGGAACATGCCGTAGTGATCGGATACAACGAGATATCGAAGAACGTACTCCCCGCCCTGGAAGACTACTTTGACAGCATCATAATAGTAGACAAGAACCCTCAGAACACTGAAGAACTCAGCTCCTCGGGTTACGAGTACATCTACGGGGACTTCAGGCACGGAGAGATAAGGAAAGCGGCCAGCCTGAAAGATGCCGAGTTCATCATGAGCGTCTCCCACGAGCCGGAGGTCAACATAAGAGTCATAGAGGAGGCGCCCGAAAACGCCACGGTGATGACTAGAGGAACCGGCGTGGAGGAAGCTGCGGAACTATACGAGGAAGGCGCACACTACGTTATCAGGGACAACATACTCGCAGGGGAAAAGATGCAGGAGTACGTAGAACTCTATCTTGAGGATCGTGAACTGTTCCTCGAAAAAGTTGAACCGGAGAAAAGACGCATACTCTACGGAGGGATGGACGATCTCTGAACTCGTCACCATACTCGGAACAGTATTCATCGCAGCCTCAGTTTTCATGCTGCTGCTGAACCGTCTCACGATAGTCACGGTTCCCGCCTATGTTCTGGCAGGACTGGCTATCTCAGGTATAGTACCGGAAAGCCAGATGATATCGCTTTCGCAGGCCGGGATAGCCTTCCTCGTCTTCGTTTTCGGAGCCAAGACAGACATCGAACGCCTCTCCTCCGTGGCACGAGAGAGCATTGCCACCACTGTAGCCGGGATCACAGCGGTATCGGTACCGGTCTACATCATCGGATCCGGACTCGGGCTTGGCAGCCAGAACTCGCTCTACCTGGCTATCGCGGCAGGGCTCAGCTCCTCTCTTGTCGGCCTGGAACTGATAGAAAACGAGATAAGCATTGACCTCCTCCACGGAAGACTCTCCGAATCCATCCAGCTGACACAGGACATGGTGGCAGTCCTCCTCGTAACGCTGCTCGCCTCATCCCTCACCTATGAAAGCATCGCGACACACATGCTGTACCTCGCGGTACTTGTAGGCGCCGCACTTTTCTTCCGATCCCAGGTATTCAGCAACCTGGAAAAACTGACAGGAGGCTCAAGAGAACTGACGATGCTATCAGCCCTGGCCTCACTGACAGCGTTCATAGGCCTGGGAGAGCTGCTCGGCACATCAATAGTCGTAAGCGCCTTCGCAGCCGGACTCTCCATGGCAAAATTCCCCCAGAACACCGAAGTCCTTGAAACAGTAGGGCCGCTCAAAGACTTCTTCTCCGCCATCTTCTTCGTCTCCCTCGGAGCGCTCGTCACAGTACCTGGAGCAGAAACAATCCTCCTGACAGCGGTACTCCTCGCCGCGACAGCTATAGTCAAGCCGGTTGTCAACGGCCTCCTGCTCATGGGTTCGGGCTACGACCGCAGGACATCATACCTGGCAGGACTCAGTCTCGACCAGATGAGCGAGTTCGCCCTGATAATCTCGATCCAGGCCTACGCGGCAGGAACCATAGCACAACCGGTGTTCCAGTCCATAATCATAACCGCAACTGTGACAATGGTGACCTCATCATACACCAGCAAATACGCCGAGAAAATCTACGACCTCACGGCCTCGATCGGCCTCGTAGAAGTCAACAGCTCCAAGATAAACCAGAGAACCGAAATCCCAGAAGACCTCTCCGGCCACATCCTGCTCCTCGGATACGACACACAGGGCAGGGAGATAGCCGAGACGCTCCAGAACTCGGGAAGAGACTTCGTGGTGCTTGAGAACGACCCCGAGAAAATTATGGAAGCCTCTGAGACAGTGGACTATTACATCTTCGGCGACGCCATGGACTCGGAGACATGGCGAAAAGCCAGGGTCTCCAGCGCAGATCTTGTGATCTCAACGGTTCCACAGGAAAAAATCTCAGAAAAGATACTGGGCCTGGAAACCGGTGCAGACATCGTGCTCAGAGCCGAAGACATCCCGGAGGCCAAGAACCTGATCGAGAGGGGTGCTACCTATGTCAACGTACCCGAGATACTTTTCTCTGAAGAACTGATAGACCACATACGCGGAGTCATGGAAGATATCAACTACCGGGAAGAACTGCGCAGGAGAAACCTTTTAGAGCTCAGGAAAGAGCTTAACCCTGGAGAATACGATGAAGAAGTTTGAAGGAGCCGAAGCCGAGGTAAGGATAGGCGAAGAAGACGTCAAAAAGGAACGTCACGCCAAGAAATACCGCCACGAGAAGATTGACGAAGAGCTTCGCCACGACCGCACGGAAACTGAACAGAAACTGATGGAGGACGCCCGGCGGCACGGGGTGAACGTCCCTGAAGCCGAGAAAGAAGAAAGCAACCAGCTCAGGATCGAGAAAGTCGAAGGCTCGCAGCTTAAAGAAGTGATCGCGGACAGGCCGGAATCACTGAAAGAACTGGGAGAAAACATCGCGCTCCTGCACGACACAGGCATAATACACGGAGACCTCACCACCAGCAACGCTGTAGTCAACGAAGAGCCCTACCTCATCGACTTCGGACTGTCCTACCGCTCACAGCGCATCGAAGACCGCGCAGTCGACATCCACCTCCTGAAACAGGTTCTCAAAAGCTCGCACCCCGAAGTCGCGGAAGAGGCCTGGAAAGAGTTTGTCGAAGGCTACAGGGAATACGAGAAAAGCGAAGAAGTCCTCGAACAGCTGGAAGACGTGGAATCTCGCGGCCGCTACAAGTAGCTACCGGATGCTCAGGCGCGAACCCGAGAACTCAAGATTCCTGGCGGTACCGAGGAGCAACAGTTGCTCTGACTCAAGCTCTCCTCGCCTCCAAGCATCTATATCAACCTTATAGCCTGTGACATCGGAAGTAGAAAGAGCTTCATCGAATCGAGCCGAATGCAGGTTAACGACAATAGAATGATTGACGGCGTCCTCAGAAGCTCGTCCTCCGACGTCGTGCCAGCTTCCTCCATTCAGCTGGACATACTTCCTGACAGAAACATTGCTCGGATTTTCCGTCACGAGGGAAACCTCCTCGTGAGTTGCGTTAAATCGTGACACTCTGACATCCTCTATACCGGGTTGAGAAACTGACAGCGGCGCCAGCACCAGTACAAACAGGGCGAAAACCACTGCGAAGGCTCCGAATGCTGCACCTCCGAGGAACGCCAGAACCTCACGCTTATTCATCTTCTCTAACCTCAAAGCCTTCCTGCTCAAGTTTTCTCTTCGCCTCTTCGAACTCCTCCTCGCCGTAACTCAGGAACTTCGAGGGCATCATCACGTACCGCTTTCGCAGGTCGTCGCCACGCCTGAACTTCATGACAAAGCGCGGACGGGTAAAACCCTTGGAACCTTCGACCGCGGTGAAGCTCTCAACCGATTCACGGGGGAACACTGAACCGTACCTGAATCCTCGAAAATAGTTCACTGCATAGAGGGATGCGAGAATTACAAGGCCAATTCCCATTCCCGCGACGAAGTATATATCAGCCGTCCAGATAGCGTAGAAAAGGTAGACAGGTAGCAGAGCGTAGAAGAAAAGTAAAAGCTTTCCGAAGTAGCCTCCCTCGCAGTAACGTTTCAACAGGCCTGAAAGACTTGACGATAGGTAAACACTCCCATCGTCAATTACGCAGCGGCCGCGCTTCGTCCGGAAACTTGTCACGCTAACCTGTAGTGCCCGGAAACATTAAAGCCTGGCGAGAACTCGTTTGGTTTAAAAAACTTGCGAGAAAGTGTTTCTCCAGACCGGCAAGGCTCCGGCTGAACCGGGTCAGCAAGGTGAACCAAAAAATGTCACGCATGCATTCTGACGGACGCGGAAGCTCAGGCAGCGACAAACCAGTATCGAAGAAGACGCCGCGATGGGTTGACTACGATGAGGAAGAAGTCGTGGATCTCGTGGTCAAGCTCAGGAAGAAAGGCAAAAGCCCATCCGAAATCGGCATGGAACTCAGGGACGAGTACGGAATCCCTGAAGTCCGGGAAATCACCGGGAAAAAGATTACAGAAATTCTCGACGAGGAAGGAATGGCTCCGGAGATTCCGGAAGACCTCAAGAACCTCGTGGAAAAAGCAGAGTCGCTGCAGGAGCACGTTGACGAGCACCCGAAGGATCAGGACGCTATCCGACGCCTCGAACTTACTGAGGCAAAGATTCGCAGAGTAGCTTCATACCACAGGGAAGAAGGAAACATTGATGAAGACTGGAAGTACAGCCGAGAGGACTGAACTTCCAAACATTTCTAAGCTTCCTCCTTCCTTTCATTTTCAATGAGTTTTCTACCTGAAGACGCAGAAGTCGACTACACGGCCTCCGCCCTCATCATCCGCGATGAAAGAATACTCTTCATGAACCACGAGAAACTCGGAAAATGGATACAGCCCGGCGGCCACATAGAGAGCGAGGAAACACCTGAACAGGCTGCAAAAAGAGAAACATTAGAGGAGACAGGATTCAAAATAGAGTTCATCCAGGGCGAACAACCCGAGAATTTCTCAGAGGAGGAAGACCTTCCAACACCGTTTAACGTGAACATACACCGGATAAGAGAAGGACATCTCCACTGCGACTTCATGTATCTTGTTCGCGTCAAATCAGAGGAGGAAGCAACTCACAGCCACGAGCACTCCGGCCTGAAATGGTTCTCGAAGACAGAGCTGGAAGATGGCGAACACGACATGCCGGATAACGTCCGTAGAACCGCTCTCAAAGCCCTGAGGCAAAACCCATAAAAGAAACTGCATTGAAGTCTCCTACAGGGATGGTAGACGAGATTCTAGAAGCAGCCGAGCCCGCCGCAGAAAAACTCAAGAACTTCGACGGAAAAATCCGTTTGATCGGCCAGTACGACGCCGACGGCATAAACGCCACAGCGGTAGCGCACCA
>JBDGSK010000090.1:0-3629 GCA_042217575.1 Candidatus Nanohaloarchaea archaeon
CGCCGCATATACGGCTATATTTCGGTGCGCAGAGGTATGTAAGCTCTAACCGCCCACTCTTTTACATCTATTTGTGGTTAGATTTTCATTTCCTATCTTGGGCAAGACCCCTACTAGTGATAACTTGTTGCTCAAAGAGTTTTTCTCGAGAACATCAACTTTATAACAAATCTGGGTTAATTTAGAAACATGTCAAAACAAACTATTAGACCTACTGAGGAAGAAATAGATTTTCCGGTTGTTGAACTTTTGACAGGAAGAGGATTTATTACGGGTAAATCTGGGTCCGGAAAATCGAATACTACAGGAGTAATCTTAGAACAGTTGCTGGAACAGAACTTTCCTTTCCTAATCGTGGATACAGAAGGAGAATACTATGGCTTGAAGGAAGAATATGAAATTCTGCATGTTGGAGCAGATGATAGCTGTGATGTCAAGATAGGAAAGGAGCATACAGGTAAGATTGTGAACCTGGCTTTGGAACAGAATCTACCTATAGTATTGGATGTATCGGGCTATCTTAGCGACGAGGATGCAAAGAATATTGTCGGAGATGTAGTCAAGAGACTTTTTGACAAGGAGAAGAAGATGAAGAAACCTTTCCTGCTTGTAATCGAAGAGTGTCACGAATACATCCCTGAGCAGATGAAGCTTGATGACTGCGGTCAAGCGATAATCAAAGTCGCTAAGAGAGGGAGGAAAAGGGGTCTTGGAGTCCTGGGTATATCCCAGAGGCCTGCAGATGTCAAAAAAGACTTCATTACACAAGCTAACTACAAAATTTGGCATAACCTGGATTGGGACACGGACTTGAGTGTTGTCAGAAGAGTTATAGGAAAAGACGCAGTTGATATCGTAAAAGGGTTAGAGACTGGGGAAGCCTTGATAGACGCAGACTTCCTTGATGGTCTGAAGAAAGCTAAGTTCAAGGAGCGAGAAACTTTCCACGCAGGTCAGACACCAGATCTGTCTGATTTCGAAACTCCGGATCTAAAGAGTGTATCGAGTGACCTCGTTGATGAGCTACAGCAGATAACGAATGAAAAGGAAGAAGAGAAGGACAGGATATCAGAACTGGAAGAAAAACTGGAGAGAAAGAATAAGGAGATCGAAAACCTGGAAGAAAGAATCAATGATCTCAAGGACCACAACAGCTTTGCGGAAAGATTTGTCTCCGCCATAGAGCATGAAGTTGGGGATGAAGAGAAAGAAGAGATAACACGTGAAATAGAGAACGCAAAGAGGACATCTCTAAACCAAGAGGTGCTGGAAAAGTTAGATCAGATACTAGAACATATCTCTAACCAAAATCAAAGAACTGTAGAGCGAGAACAGGAAGAACATCAAGTGGCTGAAGAAGACTATGTTGAGCAGAATATACTGGATAGCGAGGAATTTATCGAAGAATTAAGCCGGATTGCTTCCTCCTCTAATGCCTCAAAGAAGGCCTTGATATCGACAGTTAGTTATCTTGAGAATAATGAAGGTACACAGAAAGAAATAGCAAACTTCTCAGGTTACTCGGACACTACAGCAGTTTCCAAGGCCGTCAAAAGCCTTAGAGATGCAGGGCTCATCGAAAAAGTAGGAAATAGGAACCGGAAAGGAGTTTACGCTCTGGCGGATGACGCTATTACACAACTTGATGCAAGAACGAAAAGCCGGGAAAAGGCGGAAAAACTGCGTAAGAAGCTGTAGCTCAGTACGACGCAACACTTGAAACAATTGAAACAAAGACTTCTAAATCGTCAACTCAGGATAAAAAGACGCATATACGCCTTGATTCTCTGTTGCAAAAAGTATATAAGTGTGGTTAAATTGAAACATCTATACTCTCCTAGGGGGAGGGTGAAATAACATGACGCAAGAAGACGAAGATCAAGATCCGCTTGAACGGCTACTACTAGACAAGAAATCTATAAATCGAGAAAAGTTAACAGAGGCTTTGGAGGACCGTATCGGCATAGATCAGGACTCTGCGGAACCTGTCTACCGAGCAGGATGGCAGAATCTCTCCAACAAACGGAAGACTACTTACTTTCTTCTCTACCGGAAAGCTGTTGTCGCACTGGGGATGGAGAAAGAAGAGAACGAGGGAATGTCCTCCAGAGAAATATCAGATGAGATCGGTGTAAAATATGATACGCTCCGAAGCATTCTTTCTCGAACTGACTACATAGAAAAAGACGAAGAGAAGGGAGGATACATCATACCAGGCCACTCCCTTGATAGAGCGATCGTGGTGGTCGAGAGTGAGTAATCAGAAGATCCAGAAGCTGGAGGAACGACTTGAAAAGCATGAAGAGAGAATCCAAGAGCTCGAAGAGGAAGTCGATAAATCAGTATCGCTGGACATGGAACTCAGCATGCCGGAGTTCGTTAACAACGAATGCGGAGCCTCGACACATCAGAAGAGAGTAATCTCCATTGCCTACTATCTAAAGGCCTACGAAGATCAGGACAGCTTCACGAAGAATGATCTTGAGGAAGCCTATCAAAGATGCGGTGAGAGCGGCACCAACTTCAGCGCTCGAGGGGCAGAGGCAGTAAATGACGGTCTTCTCAAGGTAAAAGACAACGGCAGACCTAGACACTGGAGTCTGACGAAAACAGGGGCTGAAGAAGTGGAGGAAATGAAAGGTGATGAGGATGAGTGACGACAGGATCAATGAACTAGAGAAGCGTGTGGAGGAACTTGAAGAAGTAGTCTTTCAAGGAGAGAGTCAGGATGCTCGATATTCGGGGAAGAAGCTCTCGGTCAGAGAATTCCTAGATTCATATGATGCATCTTCACACAACGATAAAGTATTGATTATAGGCAGGTATCTGGAAAAAGTCGAGGGACAGGAAAATTTCACTTCCGAGGATGTAGAGGACTGTTATCGTAAAGCTAAGCTCAAGCCCCCTCAGACCATGGGTGTGCCGTTGAGCAAAGACGCTAAAAAAGGTCTAGTGATGGAAGATGGAGAGGATGAAGACTATAAGTTATGGGTATTGACCAGAAAAGGAGAGCAGTACGTGGAAGATCTCAAGGAGGATGAGGGCTGATGTTGACGAACAGCGAAATCCTCTCTGAGATAGAAGACAGTGAACTTGACGAAAAACTCTTCGAAGAACTGCTCGAGGAGCATGACGGGATCAGGAAGGCTTTCAACAGGAAGGACTACGAGAAAACACTGTTAAAGACGGGGAAGTTCTGTGAGACAACGTATCAACTACTCCAAGAGATCAAAGACGATGAACACGATCAACAGCCGAACCGCGTCCAGCTTACAAAGGATCTTGAGAATCTTCCAAGTAATGATTACCCGGAGAGCATCAGGATTTTGATTCCAAGGGTTGCGAACTCCATGTACGACTTTCGGAACAAACGTGGAGGAGCGCACATCTCGCCTATCGATCCGCAGTATATCGATGCCCACCTTACAGTCCAGGGTTCGCGCTGGATTATCGCAGAACTACTCAGAGTCTATGGCGATGGAAATGTCGAAGTGGAGACTCTCAAATCACAGGTCCAGCACTTGGCCACCAGAAGTCTTCCTCTAGTGGAGGAATTCGAGGACGGAGACGTCATGGTGCTGGCAGAAACGGACTCCTGCAAGGAAGACATTCTGATGATTCTATATCAC
>JBDGSK010000090.1:3639-3946 GCA_042217575.1 Candidatus Nanohaloarchaea archaeon
AACGACGAACTCGATGAAATCATCTCAGGAGAATCCAGGCAGAACGTTCTTACCAGTCTGAACCAGCTTCACAAAGACAAGAACTACGTTCACAGGAACGATTCTGGAGCCAAGCTCACCCAGAAAGGCCGCAGACATGTAGAGAACACCTACGGCACTGAAACGCGCGAGGACAAAAACTAACTACTTCCTTAAAACTTATCTCCAGAGTAAAGCAAATTTCTGATTCTTTGTAAAATTGTTTTAATCGCTCCTATAATCGGACTGTCAATCTTTCTATATTCTGGAACGAAGAGTTCTTGAGGAT
>JBDGSK010000090.1:3956-6310 GCA_042217575.1 Candidatus Nanohaloarchaea archaeon
CGGCGCACCAGAACATACTTATTTCCTGAAATAGAAAAATATCGCCTTGAAAGGCTTGAATAGAGAGTCATAAAATTTACTTCTATTTTCAAGGAGTAAATCAGGCCACTTATTCGTTGCAAATTAATGTTTACTTTATAAATGAAAGCCGCATGTTGATGAAAAACGAAGAGTTCTTGAGGATGTAACCGGCGCACCAGAACATATAATATAAAACATTCTATAGGCTCTAATAAAGCATTATTTTAGCTCAATTATGTTGGTTTTTTCTGGTTACATCTTGATTCCTTGTTCGATACCAATAATTCACGAAATTCTTTATAAAGAATCGCTTATTTCTAACCGAAAGATTAGCTGAGGGAGAACTAAGCGTGCTTGACATATCTATATATTTAAAAATCTTCGGACGAATACGGGATTATGGCGCGTAAGATCGAAGACTACTTCCCATCAGAAGAGGCCGAAGCCGCAGAATCGGTGATTGAAGTGTTCCATGACGACATGCTGATTGATCCGTCGTTGAAGGATACCGAAAAAATCCTGCTCTGTACGTACATGAAGGCCAACGAGCATGAGTCAAACCTTATAGATAAAACAGAGGTCCGGGAGATGTTCGAGAACATGGGTGGCGAGGGAGACAGCTACTCGAAGTCGGTCTATGATCTCGTAAACAGACGCAATCCTGAGAGGCTGAAGGAGAAAGACGACAAGATAGGCCTGACATTCCACGGGCGGAAAAAGGTCAAGGAGATCATCGGGGCGGATGAAGATGAGCAGTAATTACGATGATCTATTTGTCGATGAGGAGGAAGCCCGGAAAAGAGTCATGAGGATCGCAGAGCCCTACCTACGTTTCACACAGGATGGAGAGATTCTCTACCAGGAGGACTATGAGAAATTGACAGGTAAACAGAAGGTGCTCCTCCAAATCGTGGCTGCCAGGATACTCCATGCTCAGGGATTGAGAGATGAAGAAGGAATAAAAGCTGGAGAGATCGCCGACAATATTCAGAAGTCTAAATCCAGTATCGAGGGCTACGTCTACGGCTCTCTGAAAGGTGTGGTAGAATCAGATAACGGGAAACTCATAATTCCGAATTCGAAGTTGAATAAAGCACACAAAGAGGTGAACGGAGGTGAGTAAAGATTTAGAAGAGCGTATAGAGGATCTTGAAAGGCGAGTAAGGAAAATTGAGGAAGAGAAAACACGAAAAGAGTCTGGAAGCGGTCAGGCAGTGCCGTTAGAAATGAGTGATTTCAAGAAGGACTTCGATCCAAAAACTTACGCAGACAAAGCAACGATAGTTGCAAGGTATCTGGAGAAGCATGAAGGTAAGGAGAACTTTGATACTGATGATCTGAATCAGGGATTCAAATTATGCAAATGGAAAAGACCCGCGAACATGTCAGATATAGTCTCAAAGGCTGCAGGAAGTAAAGAATTATTTATGAGTGATGGTGAAAAAGACGGAAAGAAAAAGTGGATGCTTACAGAAACAGGAGAAAAACACGTGGAGGATTTAAGATGATAGAAAAAGATGACATCAAGAGATTGGAGGAAGCACAGGAAAAGCTGCTTAGCTCTGAGATCGAGGAAGAATATATCTCAGGGATCTTGGGAGCGCTCGTAGATCCAGATCCGATTATAAATAAAATTTCGACATCAAGTGATGTCCAGGTTAAACAGGAGAGTGAGCCTATCGAGATTGAACTGCAAGAGTCAATACTGGAAACTGAAGAGGGTAAAGAAGCAGTCAACCATATCTATGAAAACACCAAAGCTACCAAGAAGGCTCTCACTAGCACTCTTATACTCGTGGAAGACCAAGAAGAAGTTACAAGGGAGGAGATAACAGAATTCTCAGACTACAGTGATGGCACTGAAATTTCCAGAGCATGCAACATTCTAGAAGACAGAAATATACTGGAAATTGATTCTTCTGGAGAAATGAATAAGATAAGATTAGCTGATAACTGGCTCCAAAATCTTGTTAAACTACCTGAACTGAAAAAGAAGCAGCAGCGAGTACTTGATTACATGTAATAAATGTCTCCTTTGACTGGGAACAGGTTCAAGTTTTCGTATCTGAATATTGTTGCGAGCTTCTACTTCATCTAACTGTATCTTCTCCATAGTCTAGGTCGAATTCTTCTGGTGAGGTAGTGCTAAGTATAAACTTCGGCTCCTCCAAGAATTTCGCCACATAATTGGGCGGTTCTACCCTGATTTCGGCCTGACTATGTTCGTTGTATCCGATTCCTGTAAGCGTGAACTCGTTGAAGATTTCCTCGTTGTTCTTCAGGTATTCTTTTCCTACTGGTCGAGTATCCATGTTCTCTGGTTTCAGATCTTC
>JBDGSK010000091.1:0-6259 GCA_042217575.1 Candidatus Nanohaloarchaea archaeon
CTTCATTCGAGGTATAGTTACCTCTCATTCCGCCGGAACACCCTATGGGTGTTCAAAACCTTTTATCTCACCGTTAAATAAACGGAAGTTCTCTCCTTTAGTTCTATACTACGTGAAGGCTTGAGAAGGCTGATCTATCAGGATTTATTTAACCCTGACAGGATCTTTTATAGTTTAAAGACCTTTAACTTAGAACTATCTAAAATTAAAAATTCTTTAAATATAACTCCTTCATGGATTCTCGATATTAAAATCTGTCTTTAATAACTTTTATAGTAAAAAACAGACTGAAAAATTTCTAATCTATTTTTTGGTAGTTTTCAAAACAGTATATGTCTTTGAAGATTCTATTCCTTCCATTTCTCTTATATTGTCTAAGACCGAGTTGATCTTCTCTGGACTTTCTCTAGCAAATACAACTACAATATCAAACTCTCCTGTTACCTCATTTATTTCCATATCCTCAGGAAATTCCTCTATCAAGCTTCTGATGTCAGCATCTACTGATACTTCAAACATAGCAACTGCTTTGAAAGAATTTTCGGATAATTCAACAGTAAATTTCTCAATTATCTCCTCTTCCTTCATTTTTTTCACTCTATTTCTCACAGTACCTTCAGATACTTCCAGGTTATCCGCTATTTCGGTGTAGGACTTTCGTGAATTTTCCTTAAGAATCTTCAATATACTTTGATCAATTTCGTCCATAAGATCAAATTAATTAAGAATCTATAAAGCTTTTTGCATATATTTCCTAAATTTCGGAAGTAACTAAGGTTTAGTAACAAATAAAAATCCTTGTGAAAAATAACTATTTATGAGAGAAACTAATCTTAAAGAAACCTCCTTAAAAGCAATAGAAGAACTTGGGGAAGAATTAGTATTAAATGAAGATAATGTTGAATTGAGATATCTAGGGCAGGAGAAATATGAGAGCGATCAATGGAATTGGTATAATGAATTTGAGGTCAATAAAGGAGATTTCAGTTTAACCCTTCTTGAAGAGAAAGAAGGTCCTATAACTAATCAACTATTAAAGGAAGAGTCAGAATCAATGGCCTCAGAATATGATATTAATTTTGAAGGAGAATTAAAACAATATACCGTGCCAGAAGGAAGTACTAAAAATGGCTATCCTATAAACCGAGAAATAATGTTTGAAGTTAAAGAAGGAGAAATAAATCCTTCAAAATAATAGCCAGAAAAATTAATTTTTATTACTTGCTTTTAGAAGGTATTTGCATCATTCTTCAAAGTAATTATCAATAGCTGATGAAAGTAATTCTGCACAACGATAAACCTGTTCCTTATTAACATATTCACCGGGAGAATGCGCCTGATCCAAGCTTCCAGGCCCAAATATAACTGTGTCCCCCATTTTGGAGAAATACGAAGACTCTGCTACCGCTCCGAAAGAGCGAGTATCTCCTGCTCCTGAAACTTCCAATGCCTTTACCACACTAGAATCTGAATCTGTATAAAATGCTTCAAGGAAAGGCGTTTCTCTATCAGTTAGTTTAACCTCAATTTCGTACCCTGAGTCAACTCTGTCTTGTATAGCATGCTTAAAATCCCCTTGGAAACTTGTTGCTTCTTCACCCGGAATACTTCTCCTATCAAATGTCAATTTTGCTTCTTCTGCCAGCACATTATTAGCAGATCCTGCCTCCGCCATAGTTAAAGCAAGAGTGGGCTCTCCTAATTGCTTATGGTTCATCCCCTCTCCATAATTTTCGGCAACGTGATAGATATCTCCTATAGCTCCTATAGCATTTAGTCCATTCTCTGGCTGAGAAGCGTGGGCGCTTTCACCTCTGATACAGATTTCACCATCAAATCGGCCGCGAGACATATTGCAGACATCAAGTTCTGTCGGCTCTCCTACTATAAAATCGTCTCCATCAAATTTCGGGCTTTCTAGGAGATGATAAGCTCCTTCAGAGCTTGTTTCCTCATTAGGAACCAGAGCCAAGGTAACTTCCCCCTCCGGTTCTGCATCTAGATATGCGCCTAGAAAGGCTGCAAGAGGTCCTTTTGCATCACATGCTCCTCTTCCATAGATTCTACTTTTTGTCTCCCTGAATTCTACGTGTGGATTTACTGTATCTAGATGAGTGTTCAAAACTAAATTCTTATCCCCCTCTCCTTTAGATACTATTAAGTTTCCTACCTCATCTGTCTCTGGATTCTCTCCGTATTTTTCTAGTGTTTCTATTACAAATTTTCTCATCTCATCTACGTCTTCATGAGATTCAATCTTTACGGCATCACTTAGAAAATCTACAGGGTCAAAATCAGTCATTCTATCTCACCTAAATTGGTGCCGTGGAAGACGTCCTCCAAATCCTGTCTTTCTCTTATAATTCTAGCTTCCCCATCTTCTACCATAATTTCTGCTGGCAAGGGCCGAGAATTCCAGTTTGATGCCATTACAAAACCATAAGCTCCGGAGTTCATAATCGCTAGTAAATCACCGCTCTCAACATTTGGAAAAGGTCTGTCTCTAGCCAAATAATCGTTTTCACATACACATCCGACTATATCCTTTTCACTCTCATTCGGTCTTTCCAGATCATTAGCTAAAAGTATTTCATGGTGTGCATTATAAAGCATAGGTCTTATCATCTGATGCATACCTGTATCACACCCCACAAATGTCTTTTCTTTCTCCTTTACGCCTGTTACCTGAGTTAATAAGACTCCGGATTCTGCTACAAGAAAACGACCAGGTTCAATCTTCAGTTCTGGATGGCCAAGATCATACTTTTCTATTCCCTCCTTAAAGGCTTTTACAGCATTTTTTGCCGTCTCATCGACATTTAGCTCTTCTTCCTCCGGTCTGTAAGGTATACCGAGCCCTCCTCCGATATCAATGAACTCGAACTCTATATCAAGCCTTTCAGAAACTTCTCCAGCTATTTTCATAAGCTTATCAGTAATTTCTCCAAAGTACTCAGGGTCCCGTACATTGCTTCCTGTCATCATGTGGAGTCCAAACCTTTCTACACCCATTTCTTTAGCTTTTTTATAGGCTTCGACCACTCTTTCCTCTGGAACACCAAACTTTGTTCCTCCTGCAAATACCAGATCAAAATCACCCTTTCCTATACCAGGATCTACTCTGAAAGAAAGTTCTTCTGGCACTTCATCCATTTTTTCTAACAGGGAGACCGAGTCAAGATTTATGGTTACCCCCTGTTCTACAGCGTAATGAATCTCTTCTTCCTTGTTGTAAGGAGCTGTATAGAGAATATTGTCCGGATCAACCCCCATTTTGTCCGCAAGTAATAGCTCGGATCTGGAAGCAGTATCCAGATTAGCACCTTCCTCCAACAAAGTCTCAACTACGTCGGGGTTATGATTTGCTTTCACCGCATAACTTATGCTGAAGTTATTGTATAGACTGGAGAAAGCATCATCTAACCTTCTAAACTGGTCTATAATTTTTTGCTTATCATAGACGAATAAAGGTGTTCCATGCTCTTCAATAATTTCCGATGCCGAAAGATTTCCAATTTCAAGCTCCTCGTTTCTTTTTATCATATTTGAATCTTTAATCTTAGATTAACTAGGATTTTGAATTTAAACCTACCTTACCTTTTATTTTTATGTTTGAGAGTATCATGTATTCCTTGACACCATGGGGAAGTACAGAACATCTTTTATTGACTGTGAATCTGTCATAAGCATTGTTAGCCTATCAATCCCTATGCCGAGACCTCCAGCAGGAGGCATCCCTCTACCTAATGCCTTTACAAAATCCTCATCAAATCTATGGGCTTCTTCATCACCAGCTTCAAAACGAGAAGCTTGTTGGGCGAAATGTTCTCCCTGAACAACAGGGTTGTTTCTTTCAGTATAAGAGTTGGCGAGTTCATTACCAGCAACAACAGCTTCAAATCTTTCAGCCTTCCCTTCCTTTTCTCTATGTTCCTTGCATAGTGGAGATGTTTCTTGAGGATGATCTATTACAAAAGTAGGATTTTGAATCTGTCCTTCCGCCATTTCATCATATAACTCCATTATGCCTTCTCCTCTATTGAAACCTCCTGGGAACTCTATACCCTGACTTCTGGCTAGCTCTTCTATTTCATGATCGGCCATTTCCTCAATAGGAGTGTCTAGGCTCCCATACCGGTTAATTGTTTCTTCAACAGTCATTCTTCTCCATGGAGTGGAAAAATCGATAGTACTATCATCATACGTAACTTTTGTTGTTCCATGTATATCCTCTGCTATTCCTGATACAAGATCCTCTGTAATCCTCATCATTTCTTCTCTATCGGAAAATGCCTCATATACTTCAACCATAGTGAATTCAGGATTATGGGTGGTATCGATATCCTCGTTCCTAAACACTTTTCCAATCTCAAATATTTTCTCCATATCGGCAGCCATCAGTTTCTTCTGAGGTATTTCCAAGGCAATTCTAAGATATCTATCTTCATCCAAAGCTTCAGCATGAGTTTCAAAGGGTGTGGCTTCTGCCCCTCCATAAATAGACCTTAGTGTCGGTGTTTGGACTTCTTCAAAGCCCTGATCCCAGAGATATTCTCTTGTGCTTCTGACTATATCATTCTTAGTTTTTAGGTTGTTTAGAAGAGAATCATCTTGCTGGATCGCTGCAACCCGATCTCTAACCCTATTTTCTGAGCTTAAATCTTCCTGGGGTGGTTCAAGAAGTGATTTGGAAAGAGGTTTGTATTCATTTGCTACTAAAGATTCTTCTCCAGTATTACTGACTCCAGGTTCTCCAGAAACTTGTATTATATCTCCTCGGTTTAGAAAGTCTAACCAATTATAACTATCTTCATTATTCAGTTCGCCAGGAACAAAAATCATCTGCGCCCCTTCATATTCTTCAGATGTCCTTATAGATTCATCCACGAGATCAACAAAAATAACATTAGGATGATCTCTTATTCCATCTATTCTTCCTGCCAGAGTAACGTAATCTGGCAAATTGTCGAATTCTTCTCTAAAATCACTTAGAACGTAATCTCTATTAGACTCAGGAGGATAAGCATCTACCTGTTCAGATAGATTCCTGTAGTTATCGAGTCTATCATCAAGGAAAAATTCCTCAGGATCAAAGTCTGACGTCATGGTATATTTTCTAAAGGTTATCAACTTTTATTTATGTTCCGGAGATGGTCAAATATTCTTCTAAAATCTTCCATGGAGGCATAATAGTTTTCAAAGCTCTCACCTAATTCTAGACCTGTGAAACTTAATGAGTTCTGAAAGAGAAGACAGAATTGAGACTTTACAAGAGATCCAAAATCGGGGAGGAAATCCATTTAAGTATGAATTTAGTAAGGAAAGATCTATCAGCGAATTATTAGAGTTTGAAGGAGATGAAGAAGAGGCTCTACCGGAAAAAGATTTTTCAACTGCTGGCAGAGTCAGTGAAATTCGAAATTTTGGCGGGATAGCTTTTCTTGATCTTAGAGGAGAGGAAGCCGAAATACAAGTAGTTCTGCGTAAAGAAAAACATATTGAATTGTTAGAAGAAAAAATAAACACCGGGGATATAGTAGGAGTGAAAGGTAATTTGATTTATACGGATAAGGGAGAGTTTTCAATAGAGGTATCGGAGTTCCAACTCCTTACAAAAGGAGTGAGACCAATACCTTCTGATTTTTATGGATTAGAAGATCAGGAACTCAAATATAGAGAAAGGTCTCTTCATCTTATTAGTGATATGGAGGCAAGACAGGTTTTTAAAACTAGATCGAAGATAATAAGCCAGGTCAGGAGATTTCTAGAGGATAAAGATTTTATGGAGGTTGAGACGCCTATTATTCAACCTGTATACGGTGGTGCTGCTGCAGAACCGTTCACCACCCATATTGAAGACAAGGATATGGATGCTTACCTGAGAATATCTCCCGAACTTTATCTCAAAAGACTAGTAATCGGTGGATTCGAACGTGTATTTGAGATAGGTAAGGACTTCAGAAATGAATCTATTGACACAACTCACAACCCTGAATTCACTATGATGGAGATTTATCAGGCATATGCAGACTACGAAGATATGATGGAACTGACTGAAAAACTCTATGAAAATGTAGCAGAACAAGTGCTTGGTGAGACAGAAGTAGAATATCAAGGTCAAAAACTTGATTTCTCTGCCCCATGGAAGCGGATGACAGTGAAAGAAGCTATAAAGAAACACGGAGGTTTTGATGTAGGTGAGCTTTCGGATGAGGAGATAAAAGAAAAGATGGAAGAAAATGAGGCCAAGCTAGATTCA
>JBDGSK010000091.1:6269-15104 GCA_042217575.1 Candidatus Nanohaloarchaea archaeon
TATTTGAGGAAGTAGCTGAAGAAAAATTAATACAGCCTGTTCACATTATAGATCATCCACAGGAGACAACCCCCCTGTGTAAAGATCATAGAGAAAAGGAGGGGCTTATTGAAAGATTCGAGTCATTTGCAGCAGGGATGGAATTATCAAATGCTTACACGGAGCTTAGAAACCCTTTACAACAAAGAAAGCATTTTGAAGACGAACAGAGAAGACAGGAAGAAGGTGACGATGAAGCACATCCGATCGACATGGACTTTGTAGAAGCTTTAGAATTGGGTATGCCACCTACAGGGGGACTGGGAATAGGAATTGATAGAATGGTGATGCTCCTGACAAACCAAGATTCGATTAGAGACGTGCTTTTATTCCCAATGATGAAGGAATGAATGCGGTTGTGAAAAGAGATAAAAGAATCACCTACCTCTGATTTACATGTCTGATGAATGGGCTCCAGAAGGAGTATATGTGGATTTAGCAACTCCGATAAAGGATGAGGAAGAACTTTCTCCTCCAATAAACTTTGAGGCGCTCACTAGGCATTTGAACTATCTCGAAGATACAGGAGTGAAGGGAGTTGTAACTCCTTCCTACACAGGTGTTGGTTCTACTTTGGGAGAACTTAGTGATCCATCTTCAGAACATATCGAGATTGTAAAGCATGTAGCAAATAATACCGATTTAGAGGTTATAGCAGCCGATAGAGGGTTTAGGGAAGGAGGTTCTGAGTACGTTAAAGAAGTAGGTTCAAAACTCGAAAAAGATGATATTGAAGCCCATCTTGTTACTAATACATTTGTCTTAACTCCCTCTCAACCTTTTCACTCATCCACAGCATTTAAGCGGTTGGAATGGCATCAAGTTCAAGACAAGATAACTTCATATTATGAAGAAATTGCAGAACATTTAGAAAAACCAATTATAGCATCTAACACACCTCATAGAGGAAATCCAGAAATTACAAATGAAACATCTCTTCTATTAGCAGAAAATGAGAACATTGTAGGAATAAGAGAAACTACAAGAAATCATGAAAAATTAGAAAAACTGGCTGACCAATTAGAGGAAAGAGTTGTCGAGTTCAATCTAGGATCTGGTATGGACAGATATGATAATGTCGTTTACTCTATAGGGGGAACATTTACAATTAATTCAACAGCTAATATTTACCCGGAAAAAGTTGTAGAACTATGGGAAAAAGGATACGTTGAGAAAGATCACGAAGCTGCTTCACAAATTTTGCAGGACTTAGCACCTCTTTATGAAGCACTTACTTTAAATGAAGAAAGTGAAAGAGGTTCCTTTGAAGGCGTACATCCTATACATGTTAATTATGCCTTAGAACTGATGGGATTTGATTATGGAGTCCCAAGAGCTCCTCTAAACAGAAAACCTTTAGAAGGTTATAATCAAGTTTTCAATGAAGAATTCTCACAGCAATCAGAGATTGAAGATGTTTTGAACGATTTTAATCTACTAAATAACTAATGATAAGGACTGAAATTCAAATTAGATTTGTTTCAATTGTAGTCTTAATATTTCTATCACTTAAAAAGTCCTCAATACCCTTAATATCTTCTTGAACTTCCTCCAATTGTGCCCGATATTCAAATTGAGCTTTCTTATAGTTTCTCTGATTTTTAACTGTAATTCGATAATTAGCTGATTCTCCAATCACCGGAGTACCTTTTTCTACTTCAATTCCGACTTCATATGTCAGTTCAGTTTCCTGGTATTTATCCACGATAACTTCTGCAATTTTACCTATTGGAGCTTTTCGATACTTATTAAATTCTTCATTTTCTTCCTGGAAGAACAGATTGGGGGAATTCAGAAAATATCTATCATTCAGTTCTTTAAGAACTGCCCCCTTTTCCCAATCATCAAATTCTAGTGACGATTTTTTATTTAACTCCCTTTCAAGTTCGTCAGTAAATAAAGGAGAAAAACTCATAAACTACATATCCCTAGTCTATAAACTGGTTTAAGTGCTTTAGACATCTTACTTTGTACTTATATCAGCAATTTTATATTCTTAATGCTTAAGAAGCAATAAATCAGCTTACATTAAATAAAAATTTATTACGAATAAATTAAATTTATCGAAAGTATAATCAAGATATCGTATCCTTTTTAAGAATTTTTAGAGTATATGTTTATATCGGTGATAAAAATTTCAAATAACGTAAATACCAAATTTCGACCTGAAGGAGTTTATCCGGCCCTACCAACCCCTATCGCTGATGATAACTCAATTAATTACGAGGCAGCGGAAAAACATATTAGGTACCTAGAAAAGGAGGGTGTTCACGGTCTTGTGCCTGCAGGTTGCACCGGACATGCAGCGTCCTTAGGAGATGAAGGAGGAGATGATCTGTTCGAAGAACACGTCGAATTTGTCAGGAGAATCTCTGAAATGACAGACTTACCGATTATTGCAGGATCAGGGATGAATACAACTCAACAGGCAATTGATCTAGCAAGGGCGGTTGAAAACAATGCCGATATTGATGCACACCTATCTATTTCTCCATATCAAAACTGTCCTCCTCAGGATATGATTGTGGAACACTATCGGCAGATAGCTGAATCAGTAGATAAGCCAATAATCGCATATAATGTTCCGGGAAGAACTGGTAGAAATATCAAGGCTGAGACAACAAAACAGCTTTCAGAAATCGATGGCTTAATCGGAATAAAAGAAGCTTCTCTCGACCATCACCAGATATACAGAATAGGTAAGATGCTTCAAATTAGCGAGGATAATTTCGAATTAGGTTCAGGTGATGATGCAGCAAATCACTTTGTATTCGAGCAAGGTGGAAGCTTTGCAATAAGTGTTTCAGCAAATGTTCATCCGTCGGGAGTGGTCGATGTCTGGAGAAAAGGATATAAGGAGGGAAACCATCTAGAAGCGTATCAAAGAAATCAGGAATTAATGCCAATCCATGAGGCCATGTTCCAAGAAGGTGAAAAAAATCCTATCTCAGTTCAGTATGCCCTCAATTGCATGGGGTTCAATTTTGGGACCCCTAGAGGTCCTTTAAGTCGGAAACCCCAACAGAATGAACAATATCAGAATAGAGAAGAAATCAAGAAGGTCCTAAGGCAGTTCGATCTACTGGAGAAAGGATAGAATGAGTTTAAAAATTGGCATAACGGGGGCTACAGGAAAGATGGGTGGGACCGTTATATCGTGTGCTCGGGAGTCTGAAGATTATGAAATTGGTTTTGCAGTGGATAGAGAGGCTTCAAAGAGAGAAGACGTACCTGTGGAAAAAGAAAGCAATTTTAGGCAACTTATTCTCGAAGAGCAGCCAGATGTTATAGTAGATTTTACGGCTCCTGAGGCATCTCTAAGATATTCTAAAATCTGTGCGGACACAGGAACCCCTATAGTTATAGGCACAACAGGTTTTTCGGAAGAGCAGGTTAAGAGATTAAAAAATATGTCTAAAAATACACCAATTCTTAAGGCTTCAAATTTTTCAAAGGGAGTACAAGCTCTCAGGGATATTTTAAAGACAGCTTTAAAGAATTTAGAAGGATATGACATTGAAATTGTTGAGTCGCATCATAATTCTAAAGTTGATTCTCCTAGTGGAACAGCCAAAACTCTCTTGAGGGACGTAAAGGATACAGTTGAAGTAGATGACATTGTTTACGGTAGACAAGGGGAATCAGAAAGAGGTGAAAGAGAAATAGGCATCCACTCAATAAGATGCGGGAATATAAGGGGAAAACACAAGGTTATAATAGGTCAAAATGAGGAGACTGTTGAGATATCTCACGAAGTTCATTCTAGAAAAGTTTTCGCACTAGGAGCTCTCGAAGCTGCTCAAATAGCCTCTGAATTAGAGAATGGATGGCATAATTATAGTGAATTAATAGAGTGAGTGCTTATTTTCTTATAAGAAATTACTAAAAGATAGAACTTGGAATATTTCTCAAATCTTTATATAATTTTTTGTAAACTGAACCTCACTACCTTTCATTTAAAATCTTTTTACCAAATTTGTTAAATTTAAATAATAAAGCGTCTAAATATTTGTTATATGAGTTCTGAAGCTCAACAAGACTTTGGTGGATCAATTGGAACAACTTGGCCTCCCAAATACGATGAAGATAACGATCGTGTAAAAGGATTTCAAACAAAACATATTGAAAATCCAAGTCTCCTAATAGACAGCATAGACCGTTTAGAATCTATTGCAGATGAAAAGGACGCAGGACGAATTACATGCAGGTTTGTTGTAGACAATGAGGTAGAGGAACCAGATCTCTCTGGGGACATCGAGGTTGAAATTCCGCTCGATGGACAGTGGGAAGGGAATAAAATGATTTATTATGGAGAAAACTATGGAGAGAGACAGTCTCCTCAAAGAGATCTTGAAAGAGCAGAGGAAATAATTCAGAGAGCGGTCGAAAAAAATTATTCTCAAAGAATAGAATCTGTTGAGAATAAAGGATATAATTTAAGGGTTAATCCAAATCCCACGGATGAGCTAGTAGAACAGATGCAAGAGGTTTACAACCAGTCCTACAGTAATTACCCATTTGACTTCAAAAAAGACAACATAATGGATTTCTTCGACAATCAAATAGTTATAGGAGAATATGAAGACCAAGTGGTGTTTAGCTATGTAGGGGAAGTCGCAGAACTCCCAATTGAAACCTCAGAAGGGATTAGAGATTTTACCATGGCTGAACTCAGTGATGCCGCTACACTTGAGAATCATGGTGGTGAAGGTCTATTTGTGGCTGGAGGGCAATTATTGCTGGAGCAACTCAGTGAGGAAGAGGTAGACTTAGTCTATGGAGAATCTCGTGCCTCTTCTTACCCTGTAAATATCGGATCCAGTAGAATGGGAAGAAACTTTGAGGGGACAGTGGAAAAGCACTGTGAAATTGGAGGAAGAAGTGATTTCGAAGAGAAAGGTCCTTACGAAAACCTAAATGTCTGGGCTATTACATCAGAAGGATTGGAATCTATTTATGGTTAATCCTGATGGATGAGCTGAAGAAAAAACTCTCACGTCATATAGAAATTGATTCAGTCTTTCCTGAAGAAGCCGATTATGGAGAATTCATTGAGAGAAGGCTGAGAGATAACGGATTCAAGACTGAAAGACAGGAGGTAGAAGAGGATAGATTCAATGTACAAGCGGAGAAAGGAACGGGAGAAATAACGGTAGCTTTCTATGGTCACCTCGACACTGTGCCTCCCTATGGCGATTGGTCCAGAGAACCTAATGAGCCTTGGACTGAAGGCAATAAGATGATCGGTCTAGGAGCTCTTGATATGAAGTCAGGCAATCTAGCAATTCTTGAAGCCACAGAAAATATACCTGATGGAGTGAAAGTGAAGGTAGCATTTGGCGTGGATGAAGAGTACATGTCAAAGGGAAGCACTGCTTTAGTAAAAGAAAAATGGGCTTCAGACGCTGATATACTTATAGTTCCAGAAAAAGATGATAAGGTGACTCATAAAGATATAGGTATGGGGAGAAGAGGTAGGATATCTATTGATGTTAGAGTGAAAGGAGAATCTGCACACGCAGCACACCCAGAAAAAGGTAAAAATGCGATAAAAGAGTCAAAAAAACTGATAAGAGAGATAGAGAAAATAGAACTCGGGTCTGATAAAGATTTAGGAAAAGGGGAACTTACCATAAGAAGTATGAAATCGGATGCAGGATCATTAAGCATACCTGATGAAGCAAAAATGATAATTGATCGACATATGGTACCTGGTGAAACTATAGAAGGTTGTATAAATCAAATAAGAGAAGCTGTGGAAACAGCGGAAGTTGATGCGGAAGTCAAGCTTAGGGATAGACCTACTCCATATTTAAAACCCTACAAAACAGAAAAAAGCGCCGTAAAAGATTTTTCCAAAGTTGTAAGTAGCATGTTTGGAAAGCCAGAGCTGAAATATGGAAGTTCAGTAGCGGATGAAAACAGGTTTGCTGAACTTGATATTCCTATCATTACCTATGGACCTATCGGTAAAAATGAGCATGCTGCTGATGAAGAAGTTGATCTGAGGAGCGTTAAACAATTAATAAGGGTTTATAACAAATATTTGGAGAAGATTTCAAAATGAGCAACTATACAGGTCTAAATACCAAAGAGATTTTGGAAAAACTTGTCAGATTTAGAAGTACATCCTACAACGAGAACGACATAGCTCAATGGTGTGTAGAGTATCTTCGAAAAAACGACAGGAGTCCTGAAATTGAGAACTATGATCCTGGAAAATTTTTAGAAGATTACGACGAAGGCAAAACCAAAAACATCTATTTGGATCTGGGAGAAGGTGATGAAGCCCTCCTCTTATATTCGCATTTAGATGTAGTCAATGCAGATGAAGAACTTTTTGAGCCTAAGGAACGAGATGGGAGAATTTATGGGAGAGGAACCACGGATATGAAAACCTCTTTAGCCGCACAACTATATGTTGCCGCAAATTATAATTTTGATAAAAGAGTTATATTTCATTTTATAGCTGATGAAGAGACTTCAGGAACTGGAGCTAGAGTAGCTGTAGATAAATTGAAGAACAAAGATTTAGAACGTCTCGACTGTTTGTTAATGGAGCCTACAGATAATTTCGGATTTATAGAGAGGGAATCAAAAGGTTACGCCTTCTGTCGAGTGAAAGGAGAGTTTGAAGAAATCTGGAACCTTACGAAAGAGCTTAAACAGATAGAAATCAGTGGTTCAGACGAAAAATTGGGAGAAAATCTTATAACGCCTACAAAGATTGTCCCTATAGATAAACCACCTGAAATGGATTTTTCAGAAATTAAAGGAGAAGATAATCATGCAAGCAGACCTGAAGGAGGAACAAACTCTATCTATAAACTTATCGAAAAAGTTAAAGAAGTAGAATTTGCTTATAATCCAGATAACAGTAGAAACACCATTCCTGCTAGAACATTATATTTAGAGGGAGAACCTTCCAATCAATTTTGCACTCTATATATTGATGTAAGAACACTTCCAGGCTACCACTCAAAGATAATTTCAAAGGTCAAATCGCTGGCAGAGAATCTAGAACTGCAGATTGATGACATTGGATCACCCTATGAAACCAATCCAAATTCCCGTCTAGTAAATGCTTGTTTGAGAGCTTCTCCCGAAGCCGATCTGAAAGGGTCCAAAGGTGCCAGTGATGCAGGATATTATTCAGAAGTAGCAGACACGGTCGTTGGAGGTTTTGGACCTGGCAAAGTCGGGGTAATGCATTCGGAAGACGAACATGTAGAAGTAAGAGAAATAGATAGATCTGTAAAAATCATAAAAAAAGTCATAGATTATTATTAAATTACAATACAACCAAAAAGATTTCCAAAGCCTAATTTTTGCTATTTCTCATATTCTTCTTCCATTAGTTCTGTGATTTTTCCTTCCACCTTGTCTAAAACTTCGTGTCTTCTGGCGTCTGGGTTTTCTAGTTTGTATTCTAGTCCTTTTTGGTAGCCTTCTGCTTTGATTTTTTCTTCGTCTGGGTCTACGTAGTCGATTCCATCTGGGTGTGCGGTCTGTAGTTGTTTGCCGCATTGGAGGTAGCTGATGCGGTAGCCTACGTTGAGGCGTTTACAGTTCCTGCATTTCTGTGGTACTACGTCCTGTTCTATTTCTTCTTCCGTCTCAGTAAAGCCGTAGTTGCTGAGGTAGTTGTTGGATACGTCTTTGTCCTTTAGTCGTTGGTAGATTGGGTCGATGTCGCTGTTTGGACTCCAGCCACCCATTTTCTTGATCATTTCCGGCGGCATCAGTTCGGCTCTGTGGCAGTAAGTCCTTCTAGCCTTTCGGGAGATGTGGTTGGTCTGTCCTTCGAGGTCTCAGACGAGCTGGTCTTGAAGCCGCTTGTATGCTTTCCGTAGATTCTTGGTGTAGCCTTTGTAGCCTATCTGTTCTTCTTTGTGTTCGCCGGTTAGTTTGACGAACAGGTAGCGGTCCTTGATGCCGGGAATCGTGATTTCGGTTACTTGATCCTTGAATATTACATCGCCAAGTTTGATGTTGAGGATGGCTCCGATTCTGGCCATTGTTTCTCAAGTGGTGAGAAGTATTGATGCGTTCCTAATTCCAACTCCCTGAGGTGACTGTACCTCCAGCTTTCGGCATAGCTTCTTCACATCGCTTGGAGTAGGCAAGTCTTCAGGATCTGTTAAGTCCATTTCTTTCTTCGAGACATGTGATTTGAAGTTGTCTGGCAGTAAAATCGTGTCTTTAGAATCAGTTTCTAGATCGTGGTATTCGAGCAATCGGACTAGAACGGATTTGAACTCCTGTTTGGTTCTTTTGCTGTATTCTTTGCTCTGGTACTCGCTGTTTTTGATCTGGAGTAGGATTTCGTAGATCTTGTCCTTGGTTTCCTCGTCCTCTTTCAGGTCATCGAGTCGGAAGTCGTTATATTCCATGATCTTCTTGATTGAGATCATGTAGCGGTACTGCCGTGTCTTTCCCATATCTCGCAGCCCTAGGTAGCGGTTGAAGTCTTGTGCCAGTTCTCTGTTTTTTTCTCCGATCAGATGTTGTAGGTTTGTGGAGCTGCAGTCCGGACATTCTTCCTCCTTGATTTTCTTCCCGCACTCTGTACATTCCTTCTTCTGTTGTATGTTTTCCAGGACAGACTCCAGCCGCTGTTCGTAGTCGTGGATGTCCTCAGCCATTGTAGGACACCGGCTGTTGAGTTGTGGAGTTTTTAAGAAGCAGTGTGGAGGTTTTCGCTTTAAATTGTGCGGGAGAACCTCGAACAGTAAGGTATTTGCGAGGGAGAGGATTCGAACCCCTGAACCCCTACGGGACAGCGCATTTGCAGTC
>JBDGSK010000092.1:0-209 GCA_042217575.1 Candidatus Nanohaloarchaea archaeon
TTAACGAGGTTTACTCTGATAAGCCAAACGATTATGTGAGAAAGATAACTTATACTACGGATAATGCTGAAGATGTTCTAAGCAATTTCAAGAACGAATATATGGAGCCGACAATCGCTGTTACCGTTGAGATGGTAAGCACGGGAACTGACGTCCCGCCATTGGAGAATATTGTGTTCGCTCGCCCTGTTAAGTCTCCTATCTTGTAT
>JBDGSK010000092.1:272-2378 GCA_042217575.1 Candidatus Nanohaloarchaea archaeon
CATCTTTGATTGCGTTGGAGTCATCGAATATTTCCAGGATCAAAAGCATCCTCCGTTCGATCAGTACAGAACAGTGGATAGCAAGGAAGAAGATGAAAAGTCCACCACAGAAACTGACCCCGATGACGATGATGACTTGGTGGTTGCTGATGATGTGACTGATGAGCTGATTGAGACGGAATCTGGCTACCGGTTTCAGACCAAGGATGGTGAGGAATTGAGGCCTGAAGATTACATCTCAGCGTTTGAAAAATATATAGAAGACAACAGCGATAGGATTGATGCGATTAAGATTCTACAAAACAGGCCTGAAGACCTTCGACGGGAGCATCTGGAGGAGCTTAACGAAAAGCTGAGAGCACAGTCTGAGACCTTTACTGAGGAGCGACTTCAAAAAGCCTACAGTGAAGAAATGGTAGATCTGTTAGGTTTTGTTAAGCATGCTATAGGAGAGGACGAGTTCCCGACTACAGAGGAAAGGGTCGAGAAAGCGTTTGAGGTATGGGAGCAGGAACATGAGTTCACAGAAGAGGAGCGAAAGTGGTTGGACATGATCAGAGAGCATTTCAAGCGGGAGAAGATGATCAAAGAAGAGGACTTCAACGATATTCCCTTCATCAGAAAAGGTGGATGGGATTCAGCAGCTGAAGCATTTGGTGGAGAAGAGCAACTAAAAAAGACTCTTGAAGAACTAAACAAACAGGTGATCTTAGCATGAGTGAAAACGGACGGATGGATATCAAGAATAAGATATGGGACATTTGCGAAATTCTTAGAGATGACGGAATGCATATCGGCAGCTATGTCGAGCAGGTAACGATACTGCTATTCCTGAAGATGATTGAAGAGCGGGAAGCAAAATTCGAGGATACAGAAAAGATACCAGAGGAATACCGGTGGGATAAACTAACAGAGAAGAACGGAAAAGAACTTCTCAAACATTATGAAGATACTCTGAAGGAACTCGGAAGCCGGGAAGGCCTCTTGGGAGAGATCTTCGGAAGGGTAAACAGCCAGTTCAAAACTCCAGTGAACCTCAGCAATGCTGTTGCTGAGATTGATGCTATAGACTGGAATAACTATGGTGCGGATGTGAAAGGCGCGGCTTACGAATCGCTTCTTGAGAGATATGCGGAGGAGGCAAAAGGCGCTGGCCAGTACTTTACACCTCGACCGGCGATCAGTGCAACCGTTGAGGCCATTGATCCGGAACACGATGAGAAGATTCACGATCCGGCAGCAGGAACAGCAGGTTTCCTGATTGAAGCATATGAACATATTCTTGAGAAGAATAACGAGGGCTTGGATCTCAGCCGAGAGGAGAGAAATAAGCTGAGTGAGGAGAATCTTTCCGGTGTTGAACTTGTGCCGGAAACCCGACGGCTAGGCTTGATGAACATGGTTCTCCACGATCTCTACGGCGATATTCGGAGGGACAACTCCCTTCAGAACCCTCCGAGCGAAAAGTTCGATGTAATCTTAGCGAATCCTCCTTACGGAGGTCAAAATCAAGAAGAACCTCTTAGAGACGACTTCTTTGTCGAGAGTAAGAAGCCTGAGCTCAATTTCCTTCAACATTCCTTCTCGATGCTAAACGACGGCGGTAAGTGTGGTATCGTCGTGCCCGATGGGGTGCTCTTCCAGACTGGACAAGCAAAGCGCGTCAGGAAACATTTGATGAAAAACGCAGATCTTCACACTATCCTGATATTGCCGATTGGAGCCTTCCATCCATATACCAATGTAACCACGAACATCGTCTTCTTCGACAAAGGCGGCGAGACGGAGGAAGTTGACTTCTATGATCTTAGAACTGACGTAGAGAAAATCAAAAAGAGTAATCCTCTGACAGAGGATCACTTTACAGATTTCCTTGACAACTGGGATTCCCGAGAAGATAGCGAGAACTATTTCTCAGTAAGTATTGAGGAGATCAAGGAGAACAACTGGAGTCTAAATTACAAGAAATACAAACAGTTCGATAACGACAACGAAGAACTCCCAGCTCCAGAAGAACTCCTAACTGAACTTCTCGGTCTTCAGGAAACTATTACCGAGAACACACAACAGATTCTCGACGAGATTGAGGCGGCCAACTAATGATTT
>JBDGSK010000092.1:2388-2915 GCA_042217575.1 Candidatus Nanohaloarchaea archaeon
AAGATGAGATCCCGGAACGTTGGGATTGGTCGAATATGAAAAATGAAGTTTACATAGAGATGGGCAATTCTCCGCCAGGAGACAGTTATAATGAACAAGGGGACGGAGCACCATTTCTACAGGGCGCAAGCAGATTTGGCGAAGAGTATCCCTCAGAAGGTAAATACACGACTGAACCGAATAAATTCTGCGAAGAAGGGGATGTTCTAATTACTATAAGAGCAGGAGTGGGGGAGCTTAATAGAGCTGACAAAAGATATTGTATTGGCCGTGGTATCGCTGCATTGAGAGGAGAGAATCGTATTAAGAATGATTATCTCCACTACTACCTAATCGCATTAAAGCCCTATTGGGAGAAAGTAAGCTCCGGGAGCACATACAGCTCAATCACAAAAAAGGATATAAAGAATGCTCCACTTCCTGTACCGCCGATGGAAGAGCAGGAGGCGATTGTAGAAAAGCTGGATCAGATCTTCGAAAGTATCGAGGAAATTCGAGAGGCTCAAAAACAGGCTGAGAAAATTTAT
>JBDGSK010000092.1:2945-4568 GCA_042217575.1 Candidatus Nanohaloarchaea archaeon
ACGCTGAAACAAATATGGTGGAAACTGATGACCTTATTGAGAGCACTCAATATGGGTCCTCAAACGCTACGAACTCTGAGGGAGATGGCTATCCGTCATTGAGAATGGGCAATTATAATCTAAGGGGCGAAATGGACTATTCGAAAATCAAGTATCAGGATCTTGAAGATGATGAATTTGAGAAATACAGATTAGAAAAGGGAGATGTACTGTTCAACAGGACAAATAGTAAGGACCTTGTCGGTAAAATGTGCATCTACGATGGCGGTCTTGAAGATGCTGTATTTGCCTCCTATTTGATTAGAGTTGAATTGGATGAGAGCAAGGTCTTGCCTGAGTATTTTGTTACTTATATGAACAGTCCTTTAGGTGAAATAGAACGGCAGGGCAAACTGAAGCAAGCTGTTAGCCAGGCTAATATCAACGCTACCGAGTTAAGAGAGATGGAAATGGCTGTACCATCTTTAGAGAGGCAGAAAGAGATTGTGAAGAGTCTGAATTATATGAGGTCAAAGGTAGATGAAATAAAAGCTGAGGTTGATAAAAAAAGGAATCTGATAGAGGATATGCCTAATTCGGTACTAACTGAGGCCTTCAAAGGAAATCTGGTAGATTTTGGAGCAGCAAGTGAATCTGATGGGTTGAGTTCTACTAAACGAGAGAAAGGTGAGGGAGATAAGCCTAGTTTTGAGGGTGAGGGCCAACAGAGCTTAGGGGAGTTCCGCTAAGGATTTTCAGAGTTCGCAGCTGATTAGAGCTTAGATATCGGGCAAAGTTATTGAAGAGGGCCTCATTTGACCTTTGTAGATGGTTGAGGTAGTGAATGTAGTTGGTTCCGGTTTTCTGCGTAGAGAATTTGATCTTACTGTTGTTGCTGAGGACCTTGGTTCCATAGCCGAATTTGATCCTGAAAAGTACCCGGCAATATATATCAGGTTTTCCGATGATGCCCCACTAATAACGATTTATCGGACTGGAAAGTTCATCATCACTGGTGCGAGTTCTATCAAGGAGTTATACGACTTGAAAGGTGAATTACTGAATTGCTTGATAGATGCTGGTGTCGTTTCTGAAGATGATTTAGAATGGTTTCAAGTCCAAAACATAGTTTGTACGACCGTCCTTAGCGATAACTTGAACTTGAGTGCTTTAGCCATTGGCTTGGGGTTGGAGCAGACTGAATATGAACCGGAGTAGTTTCCAGGCCTGATTTACCGTAATCCAGATTTTGAGTGCGTTGTTCTGATTTTCTCTACCGGTAAGGCCGTAATCACCGGTAGCAGTGATTTTGATGATGCTGAGGCCATTGCTGACTATTTAGTACAGAAGTTGTCGAGTCTTCAACTGAAATGAGGCCTCAAAATCCTGTTTTAGATATTTATTTCATAGTCTGAATTAATGTGAATCGAGACACGAGAAGTCTCCTAGATCTGGCGAAGCAGAGCGATGTACTTACGGATGAGAGTGTCCGAAAACTCGTTCTAGCCGCCGAGTTATCTGATAATGAGTTACTTCAGGATTCTGCGGGTAAGGCTGTACTCGGTAAGTCTGTTAAGAATTGGCAGTATCCGTTTGAGCCGTATACCGGTTTTAGAGATGATGTTGAACTAGGTGAAACGTTCC